>JARFRN010000119.1 GCA_029287195.1 Acidimicrobiia bacterium
CCCCCCCCCACTCCCCAAGGCCTTGGTCGTCGGCAGCGTCAGATGTGTATAAGAGACAGGCTTGAGGCTCATCAAGAGGGCTCGATCGTCGTGGACGGGATCGAACTGACCAACGACCTGCGGAACATCGAGAAGATTCGCTCCGAGGTGGGAATGGTGTTCCAGCAGTTCAACCTCTTTCCTCACCTGACGGTGATGGACAACATCACCTTGGCGCCGATGTGGGTGCGGAAGAAGCCTCGGGACGAAGCTGAGGCTACCGGCGTGGAGTTGCTGGAGCGGGTGGGGATCCCCGAGCAAGCCAACAAGTACCCGGGTCAGCTGTCCGGCGGTCAGCAGCAGCGGGTGGCGATCGCACGAGCGCTTGCGATGCAGCCCAAGATCATGCTCTTCGATGTGCCGACTTCTGCTCTCGATCCAGAGATGTTCAAGGAAGTGCTGGACGTGATGAAGGAGCTCGCTCTATCCGGGATGACGATGATCGTCGTTACCCACGAGATGGGCTTCGCCCGCGAGGTCGCCGATCGGGTGCTCTTCTTCGACTACGGCACGATCGTCGAGGACGGCACCCCCGAGCACTTCTTCACCAACCCGCAGCACGATCGCACCAAGCTGGTCCTCAGCCAGATTCTCTAGTCCGTTCGTTCGGAGCAGGCTCCGAACGAGTTCTCGCTGCAGCCCCGTTGGGGCGTGGCTCGTATTCGAGCGGCTTTGCGGCCGCACGTCTTGTGGATCGGTCGGGCGGACCCCTCCGATCCTGCTGAGGGGTACGCCCCCCAAACACCCCCCATCGGGTCTCGTTCGTCGAGCACACCCAGGGGCTCGCGAAGCGCGTCCTACACCCCAATTGCAGCAATAGTTGCGCCGGTGAAGGCGATGTAGTCCTCGGGCCTCAGGACGACCTGGATTCCTCTGGCCCCTGCTGAGACCGCAATCTCGTCGAAGATCTCGGCGATTTCGTCCAGGTATACCGGCAGCGGCTTTTTCGCCCCAAGGACGGTCACGGATCCTCTTTCGTAACCTGTCAGCGGTAGCACATCTTTGAGCGAGGCGAGGTGCGCTCTGCGATCGCCGTGTGCTGCTGCCAGAGCTTTGAGACTCAGGTCGGTGTTGGCCGGGATTACGGCAAAGCACGGTCCGTTGCGATCGCCGATGGCGACCAGTGTCTTGAACACCTGATCGGGTTCCATCCCCACCAGCTCGGCAACGCGCTCCGCACTGAACTCCTCCATCGACAGGGAGTACTCACGAATCGCGAAATCGATCCTGGCCTGCTCCAGCAGTCGTAGCGCATTGGTCTTCATGGTCACGTGCCGGCAACCAATCCCGCTTCTTGTGTGAGCCACAGCTCATATCCACCGCCGGCTACGCGAGAACGCAGGCGCGGTCTCACTTCTCGATCTTGCGCAGCTCGGCCCAGCGGTTGCCCGCCGCAATGTCGATCACGGTCCACGCCATGGCGAGGGCTCCATCGCGAATTGCCTGGTCGCCTGGGGGCTCGACGGTGGCTGCCGCGAATTCCTTCTGATGGTTTACCGCAGGCAGGCATTTGATGTCGACCATGGGGTGGATGGACGGCACCACGTGGCTGACGTTGCCCATGTCGGTGGATCCGGCTGCACCAGGGTCGCGATCGGCGCCGCGGCCCATGGGTCTTCCCAGCTCGGTCGAGTTGGCCTGGTATAGCTCGACCATCAGCGGATCCGAGATGAGGTCCGTGTAGGTGTGTCCCAGCGGTTTCACTTCGTAGGTGCACCCTGTTGCCTTAGCTGCAGCTTCGAAGCAGGCCAGGACCCGGCTCTCGAGTTCGTCGAGCCGCGGCTTGGTTGCCGCCCGCACGTACCAAGACATCGCCGTGTAGGCCGGGATCACGTTGGGGGCGCCGCCGCCGTATGTGATGACTCCATGCACCTTGTCCGTGGGGTACATCGCCTGGCGGAGAGTCGATATGTTGACGTAGGCCTGTACCGCTGCATCGAGCGCGTTGATGCCGAGTTGAGGCGCAAAGGCGGCGTGCGATTCCTTGCCGTGGAATTCGACATCGATGTGAGCCACCCCGAGGAAATCCGGGTCGACCACATCAGCTGGTGAGGGGTGGATCATCATCGACAGGGCGGCACCTTCGAATGCTCCGTTGTTGATCAGATCCACTTTGCCGCCGTATGACTCTTCGGCGGGTGTGCCCTGGACCCGCACCCGGAACCCCAGTTCGTCGGCAGCTTCGAGCAGCGCCACCCCGGCGCCCAGCGCAGCCGCGGCGATGATGTTGTGGCCGCAGGCGTGGCCGACCTCGGGGAGGGCGTCGTATTCTGCGCAGATGACAACCTCGGGTCCCTTGGTCCCGGCACGAGCAGCGAATGCTGTGTCGAGTTCGAAAGAGGGGTAGTCCACTTCAAAGCCGTTGCTACGGAGGAACTCAACAAGCCGAGCGGAGGTGTTGCGCTCCTCGAATGCGATCTCGGGATTGTCATACATCCAGTGAGAGATCTCTCGGAGCTCAGACTCCACAGTGCCGAATCGCTCGCGTGCGGCTTGCTTCAGATCCACGACTGACCTCCTTGGTTCCGTGCGGTGCGGCTCGAATAGGAACCCAGGCTAATCGCCCGTAACATATGCGGATCAGCATATGTCTTCTCTGCGCGTAGGAGGAAGAAAGTGGGCAAGTACAAGGACATCCTCAAGGAAACGCACTCGGGGACTTCCGGCGTGCGATCTCAGATCCCGGCTGTGTACGAAGGCTTCGGCGACCTCTATCGCGCCGTCTACGCCGACGGTGAGCTGCCGGCCAAGATCAAGGAACTCATCGCCGTCGGCATCGCGATTCACGACGGGTGCGACGGTTGTATCGCCTCGCACGTACGCAGCGCAGTGCGCAAGGGCGCTACGGCCCAGGAGATGGCCGAGGCCATAGGTGTTGCCATCCAGATGGGCGGCGGCCCGGCGTCTATCTACGCTGCCCACGCCTGGGACGCGTTTCAGGAGTTCGCGGAAGG
>JARFRN010000298.1 GCA_029287195.1 Acidimicrobiia bacterium
GTCGGCCACGATCAGGAAGTACACGGTTGCCGAGGAGACTCTGGGATCGATGGTTGGGCTGGGCTCGGTGAGCCGCACCGCAGCTGCCTTCCTGTGGGCGACGGCACAGGCCAACACGTCGATTCTCTATTCCGGGGCAACTGGCGCCGGCAAGACCACCTTGATGAGCGCTTGGTTGCGTGCCGTTCCCAATGACCAATGCATCCGCATCGTCGAGGAAGTCCGCGAATTGCATATTCCCCTCCCGCCGCATTCGAGCTATTACGAAGCTTCGCCGGTGACGCTGCAAGGCGATCGCCGCTTCAGCCTCCGTGACCTTGTCAAGGTGTGCCTGGCACAGCGGGTCGATTTGCTGTGCGTGGGCGAGGTGCGAGGCGCTGAGGCGTTTGAACTCACACGTGCCGTCAACGCCGGGTGCGGCTTCTCCTGCACAGTGCACTCCAACTCTGCCAGGGACGCGCTTGCTGCCGTCGTCAACGCGGCAATCATGGCCGGGGAAAACGTCACCGAGTCCATTGTGCGGCGAGTGTTTGCCAACTCGATCGACTTCGTTGTGCATCTCGATCGCGACATGCGACGCCCCGAGGAATCCGAACACGGTGTTCGTCGTCAGGTGATCGAGATCCTGGCGGTGACGCCGTCGCTGTCCTCGGACGATTTCACAACCGAACCGATCTTTGTTCGTCCCGGACTCGGTGAGCCGATGCGATGGACGGGAAGCTATCCCCCTGAAGAGCTCGTCCGTCGGATTGATCGGGCGCTGCCGGGCGGAGTCTCCATGAAGCGCATTCTGCACGGTGATTGGAGCCCGGATCTATGAGGCTGCTTGCCGCGCTCATGACGGCATCATTCGTCTACCTCGCCGTCGGATACCTGACCGGCAACGCGCCAGATCTAGGTGCCAGGGCGCAGAGCAAGCCGCAGGTGTCCAAACGACAGCTGTGGTTGATTCAGGCCGGGTCCGACCTGTCGCCGCGTCAGTTCTGGGCCGGCTCTGTCTTCTCTGGATTGGTGGGATTTGGCTTGCTACGGGCGATCACGGGGACCTGGTGGGTTGCGCTCATTCCTTCGGTGGCGATCGCATTCCTCCCGTACGGCTATTTCGCTCGGCAACGAACCGAGCGCCTTGCGTCCGTCCAGAAGGCGTGGCCCGACGGCTTGCGCGAAGTCCTTGCCCACGTCAATTCGGGAGCGACCTTGGCTGCTGCCATCGAGTCTCTCGCCGTCAAGGGCCCGGCGGCGCTGCGAGAGGCGTTCGCTCGCTTTCCATCTCAAGCGAGGATGTTCGGAGTTGTTCCTGCCCTGGAGATCATCAAAGAAGAGTTGTCGGACCCGTCCTCCGACAAGGTTATCGAAGTGTTGATACTGGCTCATCAGTTCGGTGGCAGCAGCCTGCAGGTGGTGCTGCGTGATCTGATCGACACTATGTCCGCCGACCAGTTGACCAACGAGCAGATCCGTACGGCCGGTTTCGAGCAAAGGCTCGAAGGCCTGGTTGTGGGGTTGGCACCGTGGCTGATCCTGCTCTTTCTGGCCACCGTTCCCGAGACATACCGGGAGTTCTACCGAAGCGACGAGGGTCGATTCGTTGTCATCATGGCCGGGCTTTGGGGCGCATTCGGGTGGCTGCTGATGCGTGTCATCGCCCGTACTCCGCAGGAGATCAGGGTCTTTGGCGGGGGCTCGACAGTGCCCGGCAACGACAATCGGACGGGGGTTGTGGAGTGAATCTCTCGCTGTCGGAGCTGCTCACAGTGCTATCGACTGCCACGTTCGCCGCAGCCGCAGCCTGGGTGGTCGTGCGACCGTATCGACGGCTGGCGGGCCGAGTTCGCCCGTACACGACCGTGTCGCGTGTGCGGTTGACCAGACCCGCGGACGTCCGGGGGATAGCGCACGCCGGTCCCACATTTGGCGACGCGACGTTGCGCCGACTGTTTGGGCCCATGTTTCATCGGGTTCTGACCAGCTTCGGCCGACTGGTCTCCGCATCGAACACAGATCGGCTGGCGTTGCGACTCCGGCAATCCGGCCTCTATCCCGAACTCGGCGATTTGGACCGATTACAAGAATTCCGCATCAGATCGTTTACACGGTCGATCGGCTGGATGATCGGCCTGGGCCTCTTCGGCCTGATCGTCGAGGGTCCGTTGTTCATGGTGGTCTTTGCACTCTTGGGGTTCGCCTACGGGGTGCTGCGGGCACGAGGCCAGATCGATCAGGCCGTAGCAGAGCGCCGGGAGCGGCTGCGGGGCGAGCTCTACACGATCAACCAGCTGATAGCCATGCGCACCAGAGTTGGTGGTGGTGTTGCAGACGCCATCCGGCACGTGGTCGTCCGCGGCAACGGGGCGTTTGTCGATGAGTTGGCGGAGGCGTTGCGGCTGCATGAAAGCGGGGTTGCGATGAGCATTGCCCTCGAGCGAGCTGCGAAGCTGACATCCGAGCCTGAGGCCGCTCGCACCTATTCGGTCCTGGCTACGGCGCAAGAGCGCGGTGCGGATCTGGGAGAGGCGCTCCTCGACCTGAGCAAAGATCTGCGGGCGGCTCGCCGCGAAGAGCTGCAGCGCGACGCGTCGCGCCGCAGACTGCTCATGGTGGTTCCGATTGTTGTGATCCTGGCGCCGATTGTGCTGTTGTTCATCGGCGGACCGATACCGCAGATCATTTTTGGGGGAACGTGAGAATGGAAGGGAGGAATGGATGAGTCTGGTGTTGGCGCAACTGCGGGCACTGCTCTGCGATGTACATCGCGATGAAGCAGGTGCTGTTGAAAGCGCCCAAATCTTCGCTTGGATCGTTGTGACCGTGATTGCGATCATGGCGCTCGGTGCGCTCATGCAGGCGCTGGGTGTCGATGTAATCAACTGGGTGCGCGACCAAATCGGCATCTGAGTAGGAGCGGGACATGGTCCGACGCTCTCGCCGCCGGCTCACCCAGGTAGGTCTGGAGGAGCGCGGCCTGGCGTCGGTCGGGATTCTGCTGGCGGTGCTGTTCACCATGATCGTCGGCGTAATGGTGATCAACCTGTTCCTGTATCTCTACGGGCAGGGGGCGACACGTGCAGCGATCGACGAGGGGGTGCGAGCAGGCTCGAGGGTTGCAGCCGGCGAGACGGCTTGCGAGATACGGGCCGAGGAGGCACTGCAAGGTTTGATGCCGGGACCGTTGCGCTCGGGCGTCGATATCGACTGTGTGACCGCCGGCGATGAGTTGGTTGCTGTCGCCGATGTGACTCTGACCAGCCCGCTTCCCGGGATTCCCGCCTGGTCATTCCAGATGGAGGCACGAGCTGTGCAGGAGACCGGCGAATGAGGCTGCACCTGCGGGTTGTTCACATCATCCGGGATGAGACCGGAGCAGCCTATGCCGGGGTCGAGATGGCGTTGGTGATAGGTCTGATCCTGCTGCCGACTCTTGCTGGGATTGCGCAGTTGCCTCGCTGGGTCGATGCCAAGTCCACGGTGGATCTGGCTGCCCAGGAAGCGGCCCGCCAGGTTGTGCTCGCCGACACGATGGATGAGGGCTTGGCGGCTGCGGTTGCTGAAGCGGAGGCGGTTGTCCGTAACCGGGGATTTGATGTTGGTGCACTGACCGCGATTTCGGTCGTTGGCGATCTGCAGCGAGGCGCCACGATCGAAGTCACCGTGACTCTGCGAGTGCCTCCGCTCATTCTTCCCGGCTTTGGTCCGGTGGGCGGGACGATCAGCCTCTCTCGATCCGCTACCGAGCGAGTCGATGACTACCGCCAGTTCGGCGAACCGGGAGGTTGACCTCTCCCGTTCGTGCGTGGATCACGGCCGCCGCCGGTGTCTGCCATGAGCTGAGCAAGGGCCGTGGGATCCGACGCTAGTGGCGCTTGCGTTCGACGAAGTCGAGGAACTGGTCGAGAGGCAGGGTGTTGATCACTGAGGTGCGCTCTACCCAACCCCGCCGGGCGTTGTGCACTCCCCATTCCAGATTGGCAAACTCGGATGTGTGGTGGCTGTCGGTAGAAATGACAAACCTGAGACCAGCCACGCCGCGTGCTTGCAGCAGCAGGTCCGACGGGACATCGAGCCGGTGGAGGTGACCGTTGATCTCGAGCGCGGTTCCGGTGTCTGCGGCGGCTTCAAGCACAGCTTGCGCATTCAGTTCGATTCCGGGCCGGTGACCGATGCGTCGTCCCGTCAGATGGCCGATGGCGCTCACCGCCGGGTTTTCCACTGCCTCGAGGAGCCGAGCCGTCTGTTCGGCTTCGGACAGGTCGAAGTGGGTGTGCACCGAGGCGACGCACCAGTCGAAGCTCTCCAAGAAGTCGGGGTCGTAGTCAACGGTTCCGTCGCGACCAATATTCAGCTCGGAACCGCTGAGGATGGTCAGATCCGGGTTTTCGAGCCGCAATCTCTCGAATTCACGTCGTTCGGCCGCGATCTGATCTCGGCTGAGGCCGTTTATGGCCAGGTCTTCGCCGTGTTCGGTGATTGCGATGTACTGGAGGCCGGATGCAGCAGCGGCAGCCACCATGTCGTCGAGCGAGCTTCGCCCATCCCCGGACCAGGTCGAGTGAACGTGCAGATCGCCGCGCAAATCGCCGACGTCGACTAGATCGGGGAGACGGTGCTCGGCGGCTGCCTCGATCTCGCCGATGCCCTCGCGCAGCTCCGGAGGGATGTAGTCGAGATCAAGAGCCTTGTAGATAGCGGCTTCGGTGCGGGAAGCGACGATCTTGCCGCCTTCTGTCTCTTGCAGGCCGTATTCGTTGAGGAGTTGGCCGCGGTCGATCGACCGCTGCCGCAGCTCTATGTTGTGCTGCTTGGAGCCCGTGAAGTACAGGATCGCTGCGCCGAACTGGCTGGGTTTGACCACGCGAACGTCGATTTGCAGCCCGGCTCCGGTGAGCACGGAAGTCTTGGTGTCCCCCCGGCCGATCACCTCGTCGACTAGCGCCATGTCGATGAAGTTCCGCATCACGTCGTGCGGCGAGTTGCCGGCGGCCACGATGTCGATGTCGGCAATCGTTTCCCGGAAGCGCCGCAACGAGCCGCAGAACTGCACGTGCGTGACCGAATCCAGTGCCGCCAGCGCCTCCACAACGAGAGTGGCTATGCCCATCGCCTCTGCGATCGGGGTGCGCCGATCCTTGCCGTGGAGACCAAGACGCTCGATCGCGGTGGCGATCTTCTGCTGTGATTTGGCACCCAACCCCGGAAGTCCTTGCAAGGCATCATCGGCGATTGCTTGTTTCAGCTGCTCGACCGACGTCACCCCGAGCCGGTCGCGCAACATGACGACGGTTTTCGGTCCCAGTCCCGGGATGCGGGTCAGCTCCATCATCTCCGGGGGGAATCGCTTGCGCAGCTCGGTTACCCGTGCGATAGCTCCGGTATCAACGTACTCGCGGATCTTGGCAGCCGTGCTCTTGCCTATTCCGGGGACTCTCTCCAGCTCGCCTGCAGTCAGCCCGGCTGCTTCACGCGGCATTCCTTGGACTGCAGCAACTGCCTTCTCGTAGGCGCGAACCCGAAATGCTTGCTTGCTCCCTTCAGCCAGAACGAGGAGGTCTGCGAGCTCTTGAAGCGCTCTGGCTATGTCGGCGTTGGACGTCATCGGTCAATAGCTCAGCACTGCGAACACGACGAAGATAACGAGCAGGACCACCCCTTCGCGGCGCACGACCTTCCGGTCGTTCCAGGCAAACCCACCAGAAATAGCAATCACCCCAACCATCACCAGCAGCGCCGGTCTGGCAAGGTCGATCAGTGGCCCAGGTCCGGCAACCGCGGCGGCGCCGGCAACGGCAAGCGAGTTGAAGAGGTTCGAGCCCAGGACGTTGCCGATGACCAGATCCGACTCGTGCCTTCGTACCGCGGCCAAGGTGGTCGCCAGCTCAGGAAGACTGGTGCCGACTCCCAGCATCACTCCCAGGAACGCTTCCCCCAGCCCAAACCGATCTCCCAGGTCGAGCGCTCCGTTGAGCAACAGCCGGGCCGCAAAGATGGTTACGGCCAGCGCCGCCAGGCCGATCAGCAGTTCTCCCGAAACGGAGTGCTTCTCATCCTCCTCGAGTTCGATGATTCCGTCCGGGTCGCTCGCCGACCAGCGAATGAGGAGCACGAGGGTGACGACCATGCCCAACAACAGCAGGCCACCCTCCCACCGGTAGACCTGACCATCCCATAACACCGCCGTCAAGCCGAGGACCGCGAGAAACATCAACACACCCTCGCGCCGCAGGATGAGGGTGCGGCTCATGATGGGAGCGGCTATTGCTGCGGTACCCAAGACGAGGGTGACGTTGGCTACATTCGAGCCGGTCACGTTTGCCATAGCAATGTCGATGTTGCCGTCGATCGAGGCGATCGCCGACACGAGTAGCTCGGGAAGACTGGTGCCGAGTCCGACGATCAACGCTCCGATCAGCACTATGGACACCCCAAGCGTCCTGGCGAGGCGAACCGCCGACTCGACGAAGCGGTCGGATGCACCCATGAGGAGGATGAGTCCCAGAACGACAGAGAGGATCGAGAGCAGCAATTGGATTCCTGAGGCGGGCGAAGCGATGGTAGCGGAGCATTTGCCTCTGCCCGAGATTGGACCGGGCATAGTGCCGATCGAGCACCAGCTGATATTGTCGGGCTGCCGGAATTGGTCCCGACTCAGCTCGATGGTCTATTGACCGGCTGCCCTGTCCGTCGTGAGCTTGGATGAACAGCTCGAATTGATTTGAATCTGTTCAGCAGGAGCAGATATGTCGCCAGAAACCGAACGCGTCCACGAGACCTGGATCCACTCCGACCGCAGGATTCCCAAAGGCTTTGTTCGCCCCATCATGCGGTTCACTCAGATCGAGGCATCTTCGGGTTCGATTCTGCTGATCGCTGCGCTCATCGCTCTCATCTGGGCGAACGCACCGTTTGGGGAGACCTACGATGAATTCTGGGAGACGCACCTACGTCTGGAAATCGGACCGGTCCACTTCGAAGAGTCTCTGAAACACATCGTCAACGACGCGTTGATGGTGATCTTCTTCTTTGTCGTCGGGCTCGAGGTCA
>JARFRN010000043.1 GCA_029287195.1 Acidimicrobiia bacterium
GCACAAGGGAAACGAAGGTGTTCGCCATGGCTTGTTCGACGGTGCCGCCTGAGGCCCTGGTGGTGGCAAACACTGCGATGTTGACGATCGCCGACCACAGCCCCCCGAGCGCCATCAGGGTTACTACGGGCCTAGTGAAGAACCCGCGGCGCGGATCCCGCCGCGGCCGCTGCATGAGGTCGGGTTCCGGGGGATCGACGGAGAGGGCGAGAGCCGGCAGACCATCGGTTGCCAGATTGACGTAGAGAATCTGCACCGCTGAAAGGGGCAGCGGCATCCCGGCCACGGTCGTCGCAGCGATCAGAAGAGTCTCGCCGACGTTCGAGGAAATCAGGTACATCAGGTACTTCTTGATATTCCCGAAGATGCCCCGCCCTTCCTCGACAGCAGCAACGATTGAGGCGAAGTTGTCATCGAGGAGGACCATCTCGGATGCCTCACGGGAGACGTCGGTGCCGGCGATCGCCATGGCAACTCCGATGTCCGACTTCTTGAGCGCGGGGGCGTCGTTGACGCCGTCGCCGGTCATCGCCACGACGGCGTCGCGGCTCTGCCAGGCGGAGACGATCCGGAGCTTGTCGGCAGGGGAAACCCGGGCGTAGACCGCGATATCGGCGATATTGTCGGTGAGTTCGGCGTCGGTCATCTGCTCGAGCTGTCGGCCGGTGACTACTCGACCTGTGTCGAGGATGCCGACCTCTTTGGCGATCGCGGCGGCGGTGACGGGATGGTCTCCGGTGATCATCACGACGCCGATGCCGGCACGACGACTGGCCGTGACCGAAGCCGCGGCCTCCGGCCGCGGTGGATCGACGAGACCGACCAGGCCGAGAAACGTCATGTCGTCCTCCGCCGTAGCGAGCACGGCGTCCGGTTTGGCGGCAACACCGAGGACCCGGATACCTTCACCGGCGAGAGCCTCGGCGCGGCCGAGGATGCTCCGCCGTGTGGCGTCGTCGAGCGGAACGACGCCGCTCTCGTCCAAAATGGTCGTACAGGCATCGAGAATGACTTCGGCGGCTCCTTTCGAGCACGCAAACACACTCTCTCCGTCCTTGTGCAGCGTGGTCATCCGCTTCCGCTCGGAGGTGAACGGGAGCTCTTCGGTGCGCGGGTACCGGGTTTCGAGATCGTGCTTGTCCATTCCCAGCTTGGCGGCCGCCACCACGAGGGCCCCTTCGGTCGGATCCCCGCGAATAGCCCACCGCCCGTCGCCATCACGAGCAAGTGTCGCGTCGGAGGCGAGGATTGCCGTCCGGAGAAGATCCACAACCGGCTGCGGTGCCGCGACGGCAACATCCTCGATGAGTACGTTGCCCTCAGGCTCGTACCCGGATCCGGAGAGCGAAGCCGAAACCCCCGCTGCCATGACCTTCCGTACAGTCATCTCGTTTCGAGTCAGTGTTCCCGTCTTATCGCTGCAGATGACCGAGGTGCTTCCCAGCGTCTCCACCGCCGGGAGACGGCGAATCAGCGCGTTGCGCTTGACGATTCTGCGTACACCCATCGCCAGCGAGATCGTCACGACGGCGGGCAATGCCTCCGGCACGACGGCGACCGCGAGGGCGATTCCAAATAGGAGCATCTCGAGAGGGTCCTGCCCCCGAACAACGCCGAGGAAGACGATGACCGCAACGACGACAAGAGCGACGACGGCGAGGATCTTCCCGACGCGGTCGAGGTTCTCCTGAAGCGGTGTCTTCCCGACCTCAACGGTCTGCATCATTCCGGCGATCTTGCCGAACTCGGTTCGCATCCCGGTGGCGGTGACGGCACCTCGGCCCCGCCCGTAGGTAACGACGGTGCCGCTGTATCCCATGTTGGATCGGTCGGCGACGGCGATGTCGTGGTTCTCGAGCGGGAGAGTGTCTTTTTCGACCGGCACCGACTCACCGGTAAGCGGCGCCTCGTCGGCCTGGAGGTTGACGGCCTCGATCAGCCGCAGATCGGCCGGGATGCGATCACCGACACTCAGTACAACGATGTCGCCGGGCACGAGCTCGCGAGCCGGGACAACATATTCCTCACCGTCGCGCAGCACGCGCGCAGTCGGGGCAGCCATCTCCTGAAGCGCCTCGATCGCCTGTTCCGCGCGGTACTCCTGAATGAAGCCGAGAAGGACTGCGAAAACAACGATGACACTGATGACGATCGCTTCGAGACCGTGCCCGAGGATCATGGACAGGCCGACGGCGATCAGCAAGATGATGATGAGGACGTTCCGGAACTGGGCCGCCAGCAGCGACCACGGCGACGCCTGCTCCGCCGCCTCGAGTTCGTTCGGCCCGATCGCAGCGAACCGCTGCGCCGCCTCGGCGGTGCTAAGGCCCTGTGGTGAAGTAGCCAAGGCACCGATGGATTCCTCAACGCTGAGAACATGGAAGTGGATCGAGCCGCTCGGGGATTCTTCAGTTGCGCCCTTGGCTATATCGTCGGTTTGCCGGTTCATAGCGATCCGCGTCGTACCTTGACCGGGCTGACAAACCCCTGAGGCTTCACGGCCAGCACCGAGCAGCGAACCGACCGCAGGATTGTTTCAGCCGTATTGCCCATTATCAGCCCCCGCAATCCGGTCCGACCCACAGTGCCCATGACGATGAGTCCGATGTCGAGACGGTCCGCCAAGCGGGGCAACACCACACCCGGCTCGCCCGAAACCATGTGGATCGAGGCGCCCAATTCGTCCAGCTGGTGGCGGTGCGTCAGCACACTCAGCTGGTCACGGTGAAAGGCCTCCGTGTCTCTCACCATCACGTCAACGATGCGACCAGGTAGTTCCACAATGGGAGACGTCCGCAAGGTTGCCTCACCCTCCATGGTCCAGGCGTGTCCCACGTGCAGCTCGCCATCCATGCGACGAGCCAATGACGTCGCCAATTCGAGAACCAAGTCGTTGAGCCCGTCACGAACCAGATCGCTCGGATCCGGGTCGACCAACGCCAAGATGCGAAGCTCCTCGACCAGCGACGGGTGCATCACCCACACCGGCGTTGGGCACTTCCGCAACAGGTGCATTACGCCACTGCTCGGCTGCGGTAGAGCTGCCGTGTCGACTTCCGACTCGCCCACCATGACCAGATCATGACCACGGGCAAAGACATGACGGATCACCTCCAGAAACGGCTCACCGACCGTGACCATCACCTCAGTCGCTTTTGCGCCTCGAGTGTTCTGAACCATATGCCGGAGCCGTTCCTCCCGGTCCTGGAGCAAGGCAGCTTCGACGTCAACGATCCGGCCCTCCACGTTCATCTTCTTGCGCCACGGCGGCAGCGGCGCAACGACATCCAGCACTGTGAGATGTGCACGGTTGGCGTCTGCGAGGTTGGCCGCGGTACGAAGCGTCAGAGGTTCCAGATGACCCGGGGACGCAGCAACCAGGATCTTTTTGAACCGGTCCATACCGCCACCTCTTTCCTCAAACAACGAGTCTTCAAACGACACAACTCCGGCAGAGAGGCGCTGCGGGTAAGGCTTCGAGCCATTCCTCTGTGATCTGCGATCCACACGCAACGCACCGGCCGTGGTTACCCGCGTCGATGCGTTCCAGCGTTTTGTTCACAGCGGCGAGCCGGCCTTCGATTGCATCTGCCTGAATCGTGGCCTCGTCGTCGGTGACGTCGTGGGGCTCGTAGCCTCGGCGACTGGTAGCCGCCGTCCTCAGCTCCGCACGTTGCCGCTGCAACCGTTCCCGCTCATCGAGAAGGCGGGACTGCTGTTGCCACTCGAATCTGGACCAAACCCTCAAAGCTCACCCCCTGCGACCAGTAGCCGGGTACCAACCCGAGCTCGGTCCCGAATTCCACCGGGCGTCGCGTGGCTGCGATCGGCGAGGGATCGACTGAACCGGCCGGAGCATTCCACACAGTTCGCCGCAGCCGGCAACGCCCGCAGCCGCTGCAGAGGAATCCCGGCGCCGCAGCGTACGCAGTAGCCGTAGGCGTCTTCGGCGACCCGATCTAGCGCTGCGTCGACCTCCCGGAGACGTTCCTCGGCCCGCTCGATGAGGAGCAGATGCGTTGCGATATCAGCATCCGGTGCAGGGGCTTCATCGTCGAGAACATCGCTGATATCGCGGCCGCGCAGCGCCTCGGCTACTTCGCGATTCAGTGTCTTGAGGCTACGAGTCAGCGCAACCCGGCGGGTGGATAGGAACTCAACGAGAACGTCCAGGGTCGTCGGCGCAAACCGGGTAGGTCGGGTAACCATTCCGTCCTCCAGCGACCTCGAGAAACCACTTCACCCTGCCGTGAAGGTCTCTCCCACCCTGGAGCGGGCCAGCGCGCCGGGCCCGAGGGCCGTACTGACGACTGCGCTGCTTGGGGGATACTCCCCTTTCACCGTCACATATAACACGATATCTATGACGTGTCCAGGGGGTCCCGAACGAAACGACCGAATCCAGTCGATGGAGCGCCACTAAGCGCATAGCGACGCCAAGCATTCGTGCGTCGCATTTGGTGTCATTCCGGCGACTGGTTCTTGGCGGTCGCCATGGACCTCACGTGTCGGAAGGCGTCACGGCCCTCGCCGATCGGGACCGGTGTTGCTGCTGGTTTAGTTGCTAGAGGGGCGGGTGGTCGAGGTCTGTGGTGGCGACGGTTCCGATGAGGCGTGTGTCTGCGTCGACCACGGGGATGGGGCTCCCGTGGTGGCCGACCAATTCGGTTGCGTAAGCGAGGTCTTCGCCGGCGTTGAGAAACACGGGGTCGTCCATCACTTCTTGGAGTTCGCGATCGGGTCGAGCTTGTTGGAGGGTTTGGGTGTAGGCGATTCCGAGGAGTTGACCATCTAGGGCGACGATGACGTGTTCGTCTGCGGCGAGTTGCGCGGCGTCGGCAACCCGCATGTGAGGTCCGAATGCGGTTGGCGGCTGCATGATCTGGTAGACGCGGGTTGGGGCGTGTTTGACAACGATAGTTCCGTTGGGGGCCTTGGCTTGGATACGGGCGCCGGGTCCGAATAACTGGCGTTGGAACCATGACCCGCCGGGGGCTCCGACGACGAGGAGCGTTCCCGTGGGTAGTGAGCTTACCAAGGCGGCGGGATTGGCGGCTTCGATAGTTTCGACGGCAAGGTCCGGAAGGTTGGCGGCGATGGTGGCAAGGACGGCTTGTGCCTGGGGCTGTTCGTCGCCTTGGCGGCGGCCGTAGACAGCACAGGCGGGGATCCCGAGTTGGTGCGAGAGGCGGTGGGCGATGACGGCGGCGAGATGGGAATGGGGACCGCTGCCGACAGCGGCGACAACCGACCGGGTGGTATTGGGGCTGAACCCGTGAGGCACAGCAACGTTGCAGAAGTCGAATGAACTGAGGTGTCGGGCTACCAGCAGCCCGGCGCGGGCCTCGATGCAGGCAGCGGCGACATTGGCGTCAGCCTTGTGGGCGGTGCCGCCGCCGAGGACTTCGGCGAGAGCGCGGCATTGGGCGCCGCGAGTCCATACCACTCGGAGGGCGCTGTCGTGGGCGTTGTGTTCAATGTCGTCTCGGCGCTGTGCGTCGTTCGGGGCACCGGGAAGCTGAGACAGCGAAGGATGATGGCTCGCTACGTCGACCGTCAGCGAGGACCGGAATGCAGTGCCGAGTCGTGGTGCGCTCCGCTGTCGGATCCTCGTATATGCCAAGTCAAGCTGGCGTTCCGGACTATCCGAGGTAGTCATGGGCTCCGTCGATTCTGGCCGCCCGGGGCATCGGACTGCACGGTTGCGGCATATAGATTCGTGGCCTCTTCGATGGCCTGCATTGCTATGTCCTCACCGGTGGGCCGCCTGGGGGTCGTCAAGCGCACTCCCGGCACGTCGTTGTGGCGGGTAGTGCCTCGAGCCGGGCCTCCGTGATCGCCGTTCCGCACGCCCGGCACAATCCGTAGACACCCGATTCGATGCGTTCTAGCGCGCCGTCGATACCCGCGATGCGAGCCTCGATCACATCCGCCTGCATCGCGGCCTCGTCATCGGTGACGTCGTGTGGTTCGTAGTCCCCGCGACTCGTCGCGGCGGCCCGCAACTCGCCGAGCAGGCCTTGCAGTCGGTTCCGTTCGTCGAGGAGCTGCGACTGTTGCCGCCATTCAGGTGTGGATAACACCCTCATAGTCCGTCCTCAGGGTCGGACCTGCCACGCATCTGCGGAGATCGCCGATCGGCTCCATCCGTCTCCCTGTGATCTAGGGGGACGCGGGTGCCGGACGGGTGTGACGGCCCGCTGCTGCAGGCAACACAGCTAGATACATCCGGCAACACTCGTAGCCGCTCCAATGGGATACCCCTCCCGCAAACCGTGCAGTATCCGTAAGTCCCGACGTCCACCCGTGCCAACGCCTGCTCAACCTCCCTGAGACGCTGCTCGGCACGGTCAATCAACAGCAGAATCGCAGCAACATCAGAATCAGTCGCTGGGTCCTCTTGATCGAACATGTCGCTCAGATCCCGCCGGCTGAACGCATCGGCAGCCTCACGACGCAACGCGTCGAGACTCCGCCTTATCGAGGTACGACGGTCCCACAGGAGGCCAACCAGCTCCGTAGCCGTCGTAGGTGCAAAGCGAGGAATTGTGGTCATCATGACCGACTCCTTGGACCTTCGTCAGACGCTGACCGTCCCTTTGTGAAGGTCTCTCCCACCCCAGGTAGGGCCAGCACACCGGGCTATGGGGCTGTGTTGACGGTAATACTGTTTCGGGATACTCCCCTTGCGCCGTCAAATATAACACGACATAAATGACGTTTCTAGGGGAGTCTGACCGAGGCTGGTGCGCGCCGCACCCGCCTGCGGTTGGGGTGGCCTGCCGAACGAACCTGAGAGCAGAGCAGTCCAACGAGCCTCGGCGGTGACCACGATCCGGCGTGAACCAGGTTCGGACAATCGGTTGGGTCCATCTAATCGGTGACCGATTCCTCGAAAGGGTGCGAGCTATACCTGCTATACATCTCATGTTATGCTCGACAGCTAAATGGATCTGTGGCCCGGCAGCACCCGCCTTTCCGGTGAGCGCGCGTGACACAGCCGCAATCCGACGACCGGAGATGCCAGGAAATCGACAACGCACCAGCTTGATATGAAAGGAAGGGCTGCCATGCTCGATCACGACCCCCGACCATGGACGTTCCTCACAAGCCACGCGCGAGTCCTCATAATCATCTCGCAAAACCCCAACCTCCGTGTTCGCGACATCGCCGCCATTGCCGGCCTCACTGAGCGCTCCACCCAACGAATCGTCGCCGACCTCGAGGCTGCCGGCTACCTATGCCACGAGCGCATCGGCCGACGTAACCACTACACGATCAGGACCACCGAAACACTGCGCCATCCCCATGAACAGAGTGTGGAGATCGGCCTTCTCCTAGAGTTGTTCTCCAACGCTCTAGGCAGCACAACACACAATCAGGTCCACCGGTAGGGCCAGCCTCCTGCCGGCGCTGGCGGCTGCCGGGGACACCGCCACCCACCCGGGTACCGCTGTTCACGGCTTGTCAATTGCTCGTTGTGGCGCGGGATCAGGTGAGCGGCGTGGGAACCCGGCCTGGCTAGCGTGGACTTCCTCGGAAGTGCAGTCAGGCACAGGCTCCTGAGCGGTGAATCCTTCTAGACACGTCATAGATATCGTGTTATATGTGACAGTGACAGGGGAGTATCCCCAAACAAGCGTTGCCGTCAACACGGCCTTCGGGCTCGGTGCGTCGGCCCCTCAGGGGCGGGAGAGACCTTCACGAAGTGAAACGGCCTCTCGAGGTTTCCGGGGGACGCCATGGCTACCACAACCACCCGGTTTGTATCGAAGACCCGCGACTCATTCGCCGACCCCTTGTTCATCCGCCGAACCTCGCTGACTCGTTCTTCGGGAGTGCCCCGAAGCGAGGCAATCGGTCAGGTCACATTGCGTCGTAGCAAGCCCGACGCGTTCGACCCAACACTCCGAGAACCGCCCCAAGGGCGAGAGAACTGCTCGTTGTTGATCTCGCTCCGCTCTCATCACAGTTCCTCATCGAGGGACAACCGGAGGCTCACATGACTGCTCATGCACAAGGCGTCATCCTCGTCGGCGTCGACAACTCCCCGAACTCCAACATCGCCGCGGCCTGGGCCGTTGTGATCGCCCGCGCTACGGGCGCGCCGATCAGAGCGGTTACTGCATGGACACGACGAACTCCGTCCGACCTGGATGGCGCCGACGACCACATCGCGGAGGCAAACCGCGACGCTGCGTTCACCGGTACAGAATCCCTCCAAGGCGCCGGACTCGAGAGCATCGAAGTTGCTGCCGTGCGGGGACCGGCCGCCGAGGCGCTGCTCGAGACCGCGGACGCGTTGGACGCGTCGCTTCTAGTCGTGGGAACTCGGGGCCTAGGGCCACTAGCTGGGTTGCTACTCGGCTCAGTCAGCCGCCGACTCCTTTTCACCACAGATCGGCCTCTCGCCCTCATCCCCCGTCAGTCGACTCTGAACCCGGAACCCTTGACCCGGATCCTCGTCGGCGTGGACTGTTCTCCAGTGG
>JARFRN010000276.1 GCA_029287195.1 Acidimicrobiia bacterium
GTGCTGGCTTTGACTACTCAAGGTAGTGGCTAGGTCGGCCGATGACGTCGTGTTGACCAACGGAGGAAAGATGGATGGGTTCTTCGTCGCATACGAGTACGGCACCGGTGCCGCGTGGGCGTTTATCAAGGCGGAAAGAGCCGGCGATGTGAGAGCCGAGCTACCAGAGGTGGACGTGTATGAGACCCCGCCCCGGTGGATGACCGTCGAGGATTTGCATCGTGTCCGCGAGCACGCATATGTCGAGCTAAATCGCGAATCGAACCTCGATACCGTTCTCGAGGCCAGCCGCAGGCTTCTGGCCGCGGCCTCGTAACCGCAAGAGTACCGGCGAGGAAGAGCGTACCGGGCCAGGGTCGGTCCTCGGTTTCCTTCGAGCCCATCTAGGCTCGACAGATCGCGTTTCGAGCCGGCTTGGTGGCGTAGCATCGATGCAATGATGCAGCGGCCACCAGCAGCCTCGCTACCAGACGGTCCCGGGGTCTACCTGTTTTACGGTGCGGACGACCGCGTTCTATATATCGGGAAGGCGAAGTCGCTACGAAAGCGAGTTGCGAACTACTTCAATGAGGACCTGGCGGCGCGAACCCGCCGCATGGTGAGTGAGGCGGAGAGGCTCGATTGGATCGTCACCGACGGCGAGGTGGATGCTCTGATGCTCGAGTACACGCTCGTCCAGAAGCACCAGCCGCGGTTCAACATCAAGCTGCGCGACGACAAGAGCTTTCCGTATCTGGCGATCACGCGGTACCAGGAATGGCCGCGGGTCATGGTGATGCGAGGGAAACGGCGCAAGGGCGTGCAGTACTTCGGCCCGTACGCACATGCCTATGCGATTCGTCAGACGAGAGATCTGCTGCTGCGGACGTTTCCGATTCGGTCGTGCACTGATTCGAAGTTCAAGAGCCATGAGTCGCTGGGGAGACCGTGCCTGCTGTTTCACATCGAGCGCTGCTCGGGGCCTTGCGTCGGGGCGGTCGACCCAAGAACATATGCCGCTGCCGTCGACGGCCTGGCTGCCTTCCTCGAGGGCGATCGATCCGATCTCACCACCCACCTCAGGTCGGAGATGCAGGCGGCAGCCGACAGGCTCGAGTACGAGCACGCCGCTCGACTGCGTGACCAACTCGCCTCTGTGGAGAAGGCTCTGCAACGCCAGGAATTGGTCTCCAGCAGGCCTGAGACTTTTGACGTGATCGCCATCGAAGACGACGACCTCGAAGCATCCGTCGTGGTGTTGAATGTCACTCGTGGTCGACTTACCGGACGCAAGGCAAGCGTGCTCGACAAAGTCGAAGACGTTACTCGCGGAGAGCTCATTGAGATCGTCCTCAGGCAAACCTACGGCGCCGAAACGCCGCCGCGGCTGGTATTGGTGAGCGAGGCCCCGTCGGATCCGGGCCTGTGGATGGAGTGGCTGACGCAACGGCGGGGTTCGACGGTTGAGCTACGGGTCCCGGCACGAGGGACCAAACGCCGGTTGCTCGAGACTGCTCAAGCCAATGCGCGAGAGGAATTCGCCCGCCACCGTCTCAAGCGTGCTTCAGACCACAACGCCCGAGCCAAGGCGCTACGCAGCTTGCAAGAGCACCTCGGCTTGGACACTGCGCCGCTCCGAATCGAGTGCTACGACATTTCGACCATCCAAGGTGCGGACACCGTCGGGTCCATGGTTGTGTTCGAGGATGGACTGCCCAAGAAATCGGAGTATCGCCGCTTCAGGATCAAGGGTTTCTCCGGGCAGGATGATTTTGCTGCGATGGAGGAGGTGCTGCGGCGCCGATTTGCGGCGTATGTCGCCGACCGAGATCGCCCCGCCGAGGACCGCGGCAAGTTTGCCTACCCGCCCTCGCTCGTCGTCATCGACGGTGGCGCCGGTCAACTCAGCCGCGCCGTCAAGGTTCTCGACGACTTCGAACTCAGCATTCCGGTCGCCGGGTTGGCAAAGCGATTGGAGGAGGTCTATCAGCCCAATCGCACCGACCCCATAGTCATCCCGCGTGGTGAGGATGCGCTCTATCTGCTGCAAAGCGTGCGCGACGAGGCGCACCGTTTTGCAGTGACCTATCACAGGCGTCTCCGCAGCAAGCGTATGGTCGACTCGATCCTCGACGGTGTGCCGGGAGTGGGAGAGAAGCGGAAGCGACAGCTTCTGCGCAGGTTTGGCTCGCTGAAGCGGCTCCGCAACGCTACTTTCGAAGAGATCGCAGAAGTAGTCCCCGCAAGCGTTGCCTCCGAGGTGATGACGGCGCTGGGTAGTACGGATGGAGGACGCGGGCAGTGAAACAATCGCGAGCAGTCATTATCACGGGTATGTCCGGCGCCGGTCGATCACAGGCTGCCAACGTCATGGAGGACATGGGCTACTTCGTAGTCGACAACCTCCCGGTTGAGATGATCAAGTTCCTCATCGACCAGATCGGCATTCCCGAGGGCAGACGCGATCGGATTGCCGTTGTAGTCGACACTCGAGGCGGCGTGACCTACGAGGCTCTCGATGCGGCTTTGAAGAGTCTCCTCCAGCGAGGGGTGCGCACGTCGGTGCTGTTCATGGATGCGGAAGATGCTGCGCTCGAGCGGCGCTTCGAGGAGACACGGCGGCGGCATCCCATGAAGGAAGGGACTCTGGCGGAGCGTATCGCCGCCGAGCGAGAAGCATTCGCGGAGATTCGTGGATTGGCGGATGTGATCATTGACACCACTGAGCTCAATGTTCACGAACTGCGCGACAAAGTAGGCGAAGCCTTCGAAGCAGCCACTCCAGACCGTCGCATGCGGGTTGATGTGATCTCGTTTGGATTCAAGCGGGGTACGCCGCGTGTAGTCGATGTACTGTTCGACGTTCGGTTTCTGCCCAATCCCCACTGGATTGCGGAGCTGAGACCCCTGAGCGGCCATGACACGCCTGTTCGCGATCATGTGCTGTCCGCAGACGACGCACAAGATTTCATCAGCAAGACCATGGATATGCTCCGCTTCCTCCTGCCGCGCTACGAGGCTGAGGGAAAGGCGTACCTGACAATCGGAATCGGGTGCACCGGTGGCCGCCATCGCTCGGTGGCGTTGGCCGACGAGCTCACGCGGCTGCTCAGGGCGGAAGGGTTCGACGCCAACGTGAGTCACCGCGACACGCCGGTCGAGCATGGGTAAACCACTCGACACACCGCTCGCCGCAACGCTGGAACAAGCATTGGTGGCTGAGCGCCGAGGGCCGCATGTCGTCGCCATTGGGGGAGGCAAAGGCTTGGCGGCGGCACTCAAAGCCGTTCTCAGGTACGCCGGCCGGATCGATGCCGTCGTTACGGTTGCCGACGACGGTGGTTCGTCGGGTCGGCTCGCGCCGGATCTGGAGATTCCCCCGCCTGGAGACATCCGTAAGTGCCTGATAGCGCTCACGCCTGAGGACTCGGTCTGGCGCCGACTCTTCGAGTACCGCTTCGAGGCATCAGACGTGCGCGGTCACTCGTTGGGCAACCTGCTGCTGGCGTCGCTGGCGGATATCGAGGGCGATTTCCGGGCTGCCCTCGAGGCAGCCGAACGGCTCCTCGATACGGCAGGTCATGTGCTTCCGGTTTCGCCGCAACGTCTCCATATAGAAGCCGTCGTCGATGGCCGGTCGGTGGACGGGCAGGTAGCTCTGGCTCTGTCGCGGGGGACGGTTGAGGAGATGCGGCTGACCCCCGACGACGCAACCGCAAATCCGGCGGCCCTGGAGGCGATTGCAGCGGCAGATCAGATAGTCATCGGTCCGGGGAGCCTCTACACCTCCCTCTTGGCGACATTGCTCGTGCCGGGAATCGTGGATGCAGTCAACGCATCAAAGGCACGTTTGATCTATGTGGCAAACCTGAGCACTCAGGACGGGGAGACCCTGGGAATGGACTGCGCCGACCACTTAGATGCATTGATCGCGATGAGTGGGATCAGGCCACCCGCTGCTATCGTTGCCAACGAAACGTCGGCGACGTTTCCGCCTCCGCTGACGACCCTCGAGGCCGATGTGGAGGTTCTGGCAACCTACGGTGTAGACGTGATCTTCGGTCACCTGGTGGAAACCTCATCTGAGGTGCCGAGACATGACCCGGTTCGCCTTGGCGGCGTTCTGGCGCGGCTCATCTGACATCCCACGACAAGAAGGATCCCCATGAAGGTAGCAATCAACGGTTTTGGACGTATCGGTCGCAACTTCTTCCGGGCCGCCAAGAAGAACGGTGCAGGATTCGACATGGTCGCAGTCAACGATCTGACCAATGCCGAGACGCTGGCCCACCTCCTCAAGTACGACAGCGTTCATGGCACCTATCCCGGTAGCGTCGAAGTCGTCGATGGCGACCTTCTCGTCGACGGCGACCGGTTCAAGGTTTTCTCCGAGCGCGATCCTGAGAACCTTCCATGGGGAGATCTGGATGTCGATGTAGTCATTGAATCTACCGGCATTTTTCGTAGCCACGAAGCTGCCTCCAAGCACATCACAGCTGGTGCCAAGTACGTTCTGATCTCTGCCCCGTCCGGTGACGCCGACATCTCACTTGTTCTCGGAGTCAACGACGATCAACTGGATCCTGCGATACACAAGGTGATCTCGAATGCGTCGTGCACGACCAACTGCGTGGCGCCGATGGCCAAGGTCCTCGACGATGCCTTCGGCATAGAGCGCGGGATGTTCACAACGGTCCACGCCTATACCAACGACCAGGCGATTCTCGACATGCCGCACAAGGACCTGCGGCGGGCACGGAACGCGGCCACCAATATCATCCCGACCGCTACCGGTGCCGCCAAGGCCATCGGCAAGGTGCTTCCGTCCCTCGATGGCAAGATGCAGGCAATGGCCATGCGGGTCCCGGTTCAGGACGGCTCGGCGACCGACCTCGTGGCAACTCTCGGCAGGGATGTGACCTTGGACGAGGTCAATGCAGCTTTCAAGGCTGCGGCCGAGGGTCCGCTCAAGGGCGTTCTCCGCTACACCGAGGACCCGATAGTCTCCAGCGATATCGTTGGGGATTCGCACTCCTGCATCTACGACGCATCGGCGGCCATCGTCCCCGGTGACAACATGATCAAGGTCCTCGGTTGGTACGACAACGAATGGGGCTACTCGAGTCGCATGGTTGACCTGGTCGGTCGCCTGGGCTGAGTCCCAGAATCGATACAGAGGTGCATACCCTCCCAACGCTCGAGTCGCTCCGGGTCGAAGGGGCAACAGTTCTGCTGCGTTCTGATCTGAACGTGCCGCTGGACCACGGGAAGGTCGCTGATGATTTCCGGATCGCAGCGAGTCTCCCCACCATTGCTGCCCTGCGCGACCGAGGAGCGAAAGTCGTCGTGTGCAGCCATCTGGGTAGACCGAAGGGCGTCGACGACGCGCTGCGGCTCGATCCGGTTGCCGCCAGGCTCGGCGAACTAGGCGGATTTCCGGTGACCAAAGTCAATAGCGTTGCCGGCCCGGCGGCGGAAGCAGCGGTCGCTGCGGCCGACGCCGGGACTGTCGTCATGCTGGAAAACACCCGGTTCGAGGATGGTGAGAAGAAGAACGCGCCCGAGCTCGCTGATGCACTGGCTCGGCTCGCCGACTGCTTCGTGCTGGACGCTTTCGGTACCGCCCACCGCGCACACGCAACAACGGTCGGAGTGACCGAGAGATTGCCCTCAGGCGCCGGGCTGCTGTTGCAGAAGGAAGTCGAGGCCCTTTCCGCGCTGTTGGGCGAGCCGGAACGGCCCTATGTGGTGATCCTCGGTGGAGCCAAGGTGTCGGACAAGCTGGCGGTTATGGAACAACTGCTACCTAGGGTCGACCAGATGCTGGTCGGCGGCGGTATGTGTTTCACGCTGCTGCAAGCACAAGGCCACTACATCGGGGCGTCTTTGGTCGAAGAGTCCATGGTCGACGTCGTCGGCGGCTTGCTCGCTGGGGAACACGGGCACAGGATCCTGCTGCCGGTCGACGTCGTAGCGGCGGACAAGTTCGCCGAGGACGCCGTCCACAGGGTTGTGCCCGTCGACGAGATCCCGGTTGGAATGATGGGTCTCGACATTGGGCCCGCGTCGGTTGCTAGTTTCGGTGGTGTAATCGAGGATGCGGCCAGCGTCTTCTGGAACGGGCCAATGGGAGTGTTCGAGTGGGAGCCCTTCCGAGCGGGCACCGCCGGGGTCGCCGCAGCGCTTGCGGACACCGATGGATTCACCGTCATAGGTGGCGGGGACTCCGTGGCTGCAATCCGCCTGCTCGGTCGCGAGGACCAGATCAGCCACGTATCGAGCGGCGGCGGCGCTGGGCTCGAGCTTCTCGAAGGCAAAGAACTACCGGGCATCAAGGCCCTGGAGAGGTGGAAAGATGCGTAAGGATCTCATCGCCGGCAACTGGAAGATGCATTCGACGCATCTCGATGCGATTCAGATGGTGCAGAAACTGAGCTATCGCCTCGATCCGAATGACTACGAGCGGGTTGACGTCGTTGTATGCCCACCGTTCACAGCTTTGCGCTCGGCACAGACGGTCATAGAGACGGACAAGCTCCAGATCGGTCTTGGTGCGCAGCACTGCTACTTCGCCGAAGAAGGCGCCTATACAGGAGAGGTCTCGCCGGCAATGCTCGCCAAGCTGTCCGTGTCCTATGTGATCGCGGGGCACTCGGAGCGTCGTCAGAGCTTTGGCGAAACCAACGAGGACGTGAACAAGAAAGTCAAGGCGATTCTGGCGGCGGGGATGACTCCGATCATGTGTTGCGGGGAAACCGAAGAAGAGCGCGATCAGGAGATGACGGAGGAGAAGGTAGGCACCCAGGTGCGCCTGGGTTTGCAGGGCCTGACCGCCGAGCAAGTCGGTTCGATGGTGATTGCCTACGAGCCCATCTGGGCGATCGGAACCGGCAAGACCGCCAGCGCCGACGATGCGGGTGACATGTGTACTTTCGTGCGCAATACCGTCGCCGAGCAGTTTGGTGAGGCCGCCGACTCGATCAGGGTTCTCTACGGCGGATCGGTCAAACCGGGCAACATCGCCGGTTTGATGGCGAAGCGGGACATCGACGGCGCTCTGGTCGGCGGCGCCTCACTCGATCCCGACAGCTTCGCCTCGATAGTGAGGTACTGGGTATAGACCCTTCCGTTCTTGCGTAGCTGACCGCCACCGATATCGGCCGCCAGTAGGGCAGGAACCTCGAATCAAGCATGCACCTGGCCACACCTGTCTAGTGATTGTGCGCTGCCCCGATTGGGTATTGCAGCCGCAGCTTCATCTGGCCACTATTGATGGAGCCGGCACTGCAGGGGTAGTGCCGGGCCTGGGCTTCCCGTCCCGCTGCCATCGGCCGGACCCAGGAGGAGGTGGGTGTTACATGCTGTATCGAGCAGCGTTCGACTTCAGCGTGACGCGCCGCATCGATTGGGGAGACGATCTGGCGGCATTTCACGGCCACGTCGACCAGGTTCGCCGGCACATCGCAGCGCGCAAGGGTACTGATGATGTACGGGTGATAGCCGACATCTGTGAAGAACGGCTCACCCTAGATTTCCTGGTGGAGGCGAGGGACGGGAGCAAGGCCGAGATCGAGGCACTCGACATCGTCAGCCTTGCAATTCGCGAATGCGGCGCTCGCCATGTCGGGCTGTATCCCATCATCGAAGAGCGCAGGCTGCGGTCTCGAGTCAACGCATTCTCGGGTCTACGCACGCCGCGTTGGGAACCGCGACGCATAATGATTGCGGCCGCATAGCCGGCAATCGGTACAATTAGTCGTCGAACGGAGGCCTGTGCGACGGTTGCTTGCCGTATTGATCGTCGGTGCGCTGCTGGCCGCCGCATGCAGCGGCGACGATGGGTCTTCTGCCTCGACCGATCCTGTTGTAGCCACCACTTCCACTGAGGCGGCGCCGTCGACGACGGCGCCGCCGGACAACTCGACGACGACGTCGCCGACGACAACCTCGCCCGAATCGACCCCGCAACCCGGCGGATCGGTTGTTATCGCTGATGATCAAGAGCCACCAACTCTCAACCCCTACGTACCCGGCGGTGACAGCTTCATCGTGAGCGTGATCGGCCAGGCGCACATGGCCGGGGCCTACGACATCGATGCTCAAACGCAAGAGCTGATCCCCGAGCTGGTGCTGGAGGTGCCTACCGTCGGCAACGGGGGAGTAGTGCTCAACGATGACGGCACGATGACGGTGCGCTGGCTGATCCGCGATGACGCGGTCTGGTCTGATGGCGTACCGATCAGCGGCGAGGACTTTGCATTCACACTGAGCTTCCTAGTGGCCGTTGACGAGTGCTGGGACCCGGACGCTGATTGGGTACCGGAACCCTTCGAGCTGGGTGGGGAGATCGAGGCCGTCGATGCCAAGACAATCGCGATCCGCTTCGACCATCCCGGCTTCGAGCACGAAGATCTGTTCGACTGGATCGTGCCCAAGCACGCGGTCGAGAACACGAACTACTGCGACGACTGGAACGAGACTGCGTGGCCGGCTGCAGGACCGTTCGTAGTAAGCGAGTGGGAACGAGGCAGCCACATCACCCTCGTACGCAATCCGAATTACTGGAAGAGCGATCCCGAGACAGGAACGAGGTTGCCGTATCTCGACTCGGTCGAGTTCCGCTTCATCCCGGAAGCAGAGGAGATAGTCAGGGCGTTCCGTGCGGAGGAAGTCGATGTGATCCAGCCGCCGCCTTTACCCGAGTTCGTCGAGCGGCTCGAGGCTCTCGAGGCGGAGGGCACCGCAGTGCAAATCAGGTCCGGTCCTGTCTGGGAACACCTCAACTTCCAGTTCGGCCCCGGCAACCGCAACTCCGATTCACTCAACGAGTACCAGCCCTTCAGACAGGCCATCGCATTCGCGATCGATCCCGTGGTAATGGCCCAGGAAGTTGGCTGGGTGCCGATCTACTCGTTTGTCGACATGACTGCCGACGACGGTCCGTGGGCCCAGTATCAGCAGGATCAAGCCAAGGCCGAGGAGCTGCTCGAGGATGCTTGTGCGCTGGCTGATCGCGACTGCAGCTTGCAACCGCCGTCAATGGTCTTCTCCACGACCAGTAACGCCGACGAACGTCCGCGGATCGCCAACTACCTCGAAGATACGCTCGGCCGGGTGGGGATAGACGTCGAGCTCGAACTCGAAGACTCGCAGCTCTACTTCGGAGAGACTCTTGACAACGGGACATGGGATGTCGGTTGGTGGGCCTGGGTGCGCAGCCCTGGTACATCAGGGGCAATCGGAGTTCTCGACCTCTTCGATCCGGAGGCTCCGCCGCCGGACGGTAGCAACTACTACCGCTGGGGAACGCCTGATTCATCCGTACAGGACGACGCCGTCACCAGATTCCGCGAAGTGCTGTCGATCGTCCGTACCACACAGGACTCGACTCAGGCACTCGCCCTGGCCAAGGCTGCGGAGCAAATCCTGGCTGATAGTGCTGTAGTGATTCCGATTGCGGCACGCCCGGTGGTTGGTGCTGTATGGGCGGACGAGGTTGCCGGATACGAGATGAATCCCACGCAGGCCGGTCACACCTGGAACATCGAGTTGTGGCGAAGAATTGATCTCTGACGATGGTGGGGCGGAGACCTCACCACCGGATTGAAAGCCAATCAGAAACGTGAGTCATCTCTGACTTACCTTCCGATTCTCTGTCCGCTAGCTTTCGGGTCAACCGCACCAGGAGTCATCGATGACAACTCTCGTACTGCTACGCCACGGTCAATCGACTTGGAACCTCGAGAACGTGTTCACCGGATGGACCGACGTCCCGCTTTCGGAGAAGGGTGAGGCCGAAGCCAGGTCTGCGGGCCGGACCATGAAGGAGGAAGGCCTACAGTTCAACCGGGCTCACACCTCGCTTCTGCAGCGGGCGATCAACACCCTTCACCTAGCGCTCCTCGAGATGGATCAAGCGTGGATCCCCGTCGTCAAACACTGGCGGCTCAACGAACGGCACTACGGGGCGCTGCAAGGTCTCAACAAGAAGGAGACAGCCGAGCAACACGGCAAGAAGCAGGTGAAGGTGTGGCGGAGATCCTATTCGACCAGACCGCCGGCACTCGATCCGATGGACGAGCGATACCCCGGCAATGACCCGCGCTATTCATGGATGCCACCCGACCTGTTACCGGCCACCGAGTGTCTCGAGGACGTAGTCGAGCGAATGCTGCCCTACTGGCACGATGCCATCGTCCCCGATCTGCGTGCCGGCAAGACCGTGGTAGTGGCGGCGCACGGCAACAGCCTGCGGGCTCTCGTCAAGCACCTCGACGACATCTCGGACGAGGAAATCACGAACCTCAACATTCCAACCGGAATCCCGCTTCTGTATGA
Source organism: Acidimicrobiia bacterium (assembly GCA_029287195.1). Lineage (GTDB taxonomy): Bacteria > Actinomycetota > Acidimicrobiia > Spongiisociales > UBA5794 > JAAETI01. The sequence continues at coordinate 10,318 of JARFRN010000276.1, forward strand.
ACTCGACGCCGATCTGCGCCCTATTTCCAGTCGTTACCTGGGCGACGAGGAGGCGGCGAAGGCAGCAGCGGAGGCCGTCGCTAAGCAAGCCGGCTGAGTTCAGAAGAAAATTGAGCAGATAGTCAAAGTCCGAAGGCGCAGTGTTTATGCGGTTTTTGGCATATTCCTGCCATAACCTGGCTTGCCGGAACTTGCTTTGCTGAGCGAGGTGCGACATACTCGCGACTGATGGGCCCGCGTGCGCGGGTCCCGTGTGAGAAAGGGAAGTTCTTGTCGTCGGTTGTCGCTGCGCTTCACGCGCTTGTGTCGCTCGGCCTCATTTTCCTCATCCTGCTTCACGCAGGACGTGGTGGTGGGCTGTCGGACATGTTCGGAGGAGGCATGAGCAGCGGTTTCTCGGGGTCCAATGTGGTCGAGCGAAACCTCGATCGGATCACCGTAGTGGCCTCTGTCGTGTTTTCGATAACCACGGTCACGCTCACTTTCCTGTGGCGCTGATCCCCAACGAGAGCTTCTCTACACGCAATACAAGGAGGCAACACCTTGAATAGATTGTGGCGTAGCCGCAGGGTGTTGTGGTTGGCTGTTCTCCTCGCTTTTGCCATGATCGCCGCCGCATGCGGTGATTCTGACGACAGCGCTGATGAGACAACGGCAGCACCAGAAACCACAGCAGCACCAGAAACAACCGCAGCACCAGAAACAACTGCTGCACCAGAAACCACCGCAGCCCCCACCACGACTGCTGCCGATCCCGGCAAGCAGTACGGGGGTGAGGTTGTGGTGGCCGATGACCAGGAGCCCCCGACACTCAACTGGGCCGTTCCTGGTGGTGACAACTTCATCGTCTCGATCGTCGGCGAGTCCTATTGGGCCGGCGTTCAGCAAATCAATGGTTTCACGCTCGAGCTCGATCCCGAGCTGGTAACCGAGCTGCCGACCGTTGGTAACGGCGGCGTCGTCATCAACGACGACGGCACCATGACGGTGAACTATCAGATCCGTGACGAGGCCGTCTGGTCTGACGGAACTCCGATCTCGGGTGATGACCTCCAGTTCACGCTGGACATCATCATGGATCCGGACCTTCCGATCGACAAGACGACGTATGAGGACATCGTCGCCACTGAGGTCGGCGACAAGACGTTCTCCTACACCCTGTCGCAGCCGTCTGCTCTCTATGAGCTGATCTTCTCGGCGATATTCCCGAAGCATGCGATTGAGGGCACCGACTTCACGACCGACTGGAACGAGACCATGTGGCCATCGGCCGGTCCGTTCGTGTTCGACACCTGGCAAAAGGGTGAGTTCATCAAGGTCGTGCGCAACGAGAACTACTGGAAGACCGATCCCGAGACCGGTGATCAGTTGCCGTATCTCGACAGTGTCGTGTTCCGGTTCATCCCGGAGACTGAGTCGATCATCACCGCCTTCAAGGGCCGTGAGGTTGACGTCATCCAGCCTCCGCCGGCAACCGAAACCATCGAAGCTCTCCAGGCCCTGGAGCCTGAGGGTGCGATTGTCGAGGTCCTATCTGGTCCGGTGTGGGAGCACTTGAACTTCCAGTTCGGCCCGGGTCGCCTGGAGCGGAATGAGAACTCGGCTAACGAGAACCTCAACTACCGCAAGGGCGTGGCTCACACCATCGACAAGGACCTCATCGTTGATGAGATCCTCGCCGGCCAGGTCGAGCCACTGGACTCGTTCCTCGAGCCTGTAACGCCGTCGATTTCGACGGGTGCATGGGCACAGTACGACTACAACCCCGAGACGGCGATGGAGTACTTCGAGACTGCCAAGTCTGAGCTTGGTGTCGACGAGTTGTTCACTGTCTTCTCGACCACTTCGAACAACGATGCTCGCGTCAAGCTCTCTGAGCTGTTCGTGAACATGTTCGCTGATGTGGGTGTCACCTACGAGAACCAGCTCGAGGATTCCCAGCTGTTCTTCGGTGAGACTCTGGACAATGGTCTTTGGGATCTTGGCGAATGGGCATGGGTTGGCTCCCCGGGCTTCTCTGGGGCCATCAGCCTCTATGACCTGTTCGATCCGGAGGCTCCGCCGCCGGATGGTGGTAACTACTACCGCTGGGGCACCGAGGACTCGGTGGTGATCGACGACAACACGGCGCGGTTCGCCGAGATCCGCGACCTGTTGAACCAGTCGGTCGACCCCGACGAGTTGATTCCGCTCATGCAAGAGGGTGAGCAGATCCTCGCCGACCAGGTCGTCATCTTCCCGCTGTATGCCCGTCTCGTGACGGCTGCTGTCTGGGGCGATGAGGTGGGTGGCTTCAAGCACAACCCAACTCAGCAGGGTCATACCTGGAACATGGAGGACTGGTACAGGCTCGACCTCTAGGGTCCGTACCGAAGCATCTGAATCCGAAAGGGACCCGCGTCAGCGGGTCCCTTTCCTTTTGCGCGTGAGTAATCTTGGTTGACAAGAGAGGCGCCACACCCGACCCCGACGAAGCGTCATCGCAGGCCGATTTCGCTGGGGGTGGGGACGTCTCCCTGGTATAGTCGCTGGACCCGAGCGGGAGGCACATAGAGGGTGTTTGCCTACATCATCCGACGCTTGGTCTACGGCATAGTCACGTTGTTTGCGTTGAGCCTGGTTGTGTTCGTCTTGATCCAGTTCTCTGGGGGGACGCCGCTGGATCGGCTGAAGCTCAACCCGAGGATGCAGCCGGTGATTGCTCAGTTGACCGAGCAGTGGGGCTTGGACAAGCCATGGTACGAACAGTATTTCATCTGGCTGAAGAATTTCGTGACGCCGATTGATGTGCCGTCCGAGCCGGGTCTCACTGTCGTTCTCTTTGGCAAACTCGGCATTCGCAGCTGGGTCGCGGTAGCTGCGGGGGTCGTGGCGATCGGCTACAGCGTTGCAACGTTCTTCATCCGGGTCAAAGCCAATTGGTGGCGTACCTTCCGCGCCTTTTCGATCATCGGCGTCTGGGTTGCCGCATTCTGGATCGCGAAGAGCAGAGTGGTGTTCGCATTGAATTGGGGTGAATCGTTCCGGGGTGACGGGGCGGTATGGGACAACGTATTCGGCGCCGCCGGGAACACCTTCCGGCTAGGCCTGACCGCCCTCGCAATAGCCTTGATCCTGGGTATTCCGCTCGGGATCTACCAGGCGATCAAGCAGTACTCGTTCTTTGACCAGATGGGAACGATGCTGTCGTTCATTACATTCTCAACGCCGATCTTCATCATTGGGGTGATGCTGCAGTTGATACTCGCGTATCAACTGGAGCGGTGGACCGGGGTGAAGGTCTTCTATGTGGCCGGTATGACGAGCTCTGGTTATGCCGAGTTGGAACGGGGGTTATTTGGTCTGCCATCACTTGCACAGTGGGGTGATGTGATCCAACATCTCACGCTCCCGGCGCTGTCGATCGCGGCGATATCGATGGCCGGCTACTCGCGGTTCCAGCGGGCGTCGATGCTCGAGGTAATGCATAGCGATTACCTCCGGACTGCAAAAGCCAAAGGGTTGCCAAGGCGCACGATCATTGTTAAACACGCACTCCGCAACGCCCTCATTCCGATCGTGACGCTGGTTTCGCTCGACATTGCCTTCATCATCGGTGGGGCGATCATCACCGAGTCGATCTTCGGCTGGCCCGGAGTCGGCCGTCTCTACATCGGTGCCATCAACGCAATCGACTATCCGACGATCATGGCTGTGGTGATGGCAATCGGTGCAGGTGTTGTGGTGATGAATATCGTTGCCGACATCCTCTACGGCGTGCTCGATCCTCGAGTCCGATATGACTGATCGCGGATCGGCCGCCGAGCCCGCTCTCGATGTAGCAGAAGGAATATCAGCAGAACCCATTACTCAGTGGGACCTGTTCGTTACCCGGCTGCGCCGCCATCGGCTGGCAACGATCGCGTTCTTCTACATATCCTTCGTGGCCTACGTAGCGCTGATGGCGCCGCTCTTCACGTGCGAGAAGAACGACACGTTCTGTGGTCGCGGCCCGGTGGAGATGAGTCTGCTGACAACCGTCATCATGCTTGCCATTACCGCCGGAGCGATCTACCTCGCTTATCGAGCATTCGTCGGGAAGCTGCGAGGCGCAGCCATCGCGCTCAGCCTGGTGGGCTTGGTCGGAGTCATCTTTCTGATCTCGAGCTGGGGGTTCCTCGACATCCCCCGGGTCAATCACTACGCCGATCAGCTGCCGGACGAGTCCGGTCGGATCCTGGTCAACATCGCCCCGCGCAGCTCGCTTCCGCTCGGCACAGACGACCTCGGTCGCGATGTGCTGTCGCGAGTGATACACGGAGGGCGCGCCAGCCTTGCGGTCGGCATCGTCGTCGGCGCGCTGGTTGCCCTGCTCGGCACTGTGGTCGGCTCCCTGGCCGGTTACTACCCCGGTGTGGTCGACCAGTCACTGATGCGCTTTACCGATCTCGTCCTCGGCCTACCGCTGCTCCCGGTGGCGATCGTCGTCGGAAGGGTGCTGCCCGAGTTGCGCTTCCTGCCGGGGTTTCTCAAACAAGGTGCTTGGGGAATCGCCGTGCTCCTTGGATTGCTGGTTTGGGGTGCGCTCGCTCGTATCGTGCGTGCCGAGTTCCTATCGCTCCGGGAGAAGGAGTTCGTTGAGGCGGCGCGCGCCGCGGGCGCCAACGACCGGCGCATCATCTTCAGGCACATTCTGCCCAATGCCCTGAGCCCGATCATCGTGCAGACCACGCTCATTGTTGGCACGGCGATCATCGTCGAAGCGGCGCTGTCGTTTCTCGGTTTCGGCGTGCGACCTCCGATTCCGACGTGGGGAGGTATGGCGGCATCCGGGGCAGCCATTGCGGTACGCGGCTTCTGGTGGGAGCTCGTGTTCTCCGCAGGAGCACTCATTACTACTGTCCTGGCGATCAACTTCATTGGTGACGGCCTGCGGGATGCCCTGGACCCGACGCAGACCATCGAGCGAAAGTAGGAACGTTGGCTGAACCGTTACTCAATGTCGAAGACCTGCGGACGTACTTCTCGACGGAAGAAGGAGTCGTCAAGGCCGTTGATGGCGTCTCGTTCAAAGTGAACGCAGGGGAGCGACGCGGCGTCGTCGGTGAGTCCGGCTGTGGCAAGTCGGTCACTGCCATGTCGATCATGCGTCTCATCGAGCCGCCCGCCGGCGAGATCGTCACCGGCAAGATCGAGTTCGACGGGCGAGACCTACTACAGCTGCCCGAGGCAGAGATGCAGGAAGTGCGGGGCGGCGAGATCGCAATGATCTTCCAGGACCCAATGACGGCTCTCAATCCCGTGTACACCATCGGCGATCAGCTGATCGAAACCATCCTGTTGCACCAGGACGTGTCGAAGTCCGAGGCCAGGCAGATAGCAATCGGCACGCTGGCCGACGTTCAAATTCCAAACGCCGCCGCCAGGATGGAGGACTATCCCCATCAATTCTCGGGGGGAATGAGGCAGCGGGTGATGATTGCGATGGGATTGTCGTGCGATCCAAAGCTGCTCATCGCCGACGAGCCGACGACCGCACTCGACGTGACCACTCAGGCACAGATCATGACACTCATGCTCGAGCTCGCAGAGCAGCGCAACACAGCCGTGTTGCTGATCACCCACGACCTCGGCGTTGTCGCAGGGTTCTGTGACACGATCCAGGTCATGTACGCCGGAGCGATCGTCGAACGTGGCACCGGTGACGAGATCTTCCACAACCCGCAGCATCCCTATACCTGGGGGCTTCTCGGCTCTATGACTCGTCTCGATGAGACTCAGCAGGAGAGGCTGCACTCAGTGCGCGGAGCGCCACCCTCGCTCATCAACCCACCCAAGGGATGCCGCTTCGGCCCGCGCTGTGACTTCGCCACGGACATATGTCGTGAGGCGTTGCCGATATTGCATCAGAGCCAAGAGGGTCAGAGGGTGGCGTGTCACCGCGCCGACGAGCTCGATCTCAAGGCGCTTGCGATCGGAGCCGCATCATGACGGATACCGCACGTGTAGACGAGGCTGTGAAACCGAAAGTGGATCTGCCGGAGGATGTGATCCTCCGCGTCAATCACCTCGTCAAGGAGTTTCCCATCAGCCGCGGCGTCTTCTTCAAGAAGCAGGTCGGCGCTGTGCAAGCTGTGTCTGACATTTCTTTCGAGGTGAAACGCGGTGAAACGCTTGGCCTGGTTGGCGAGTCGGGTTGCGGTAAATCGACGACTGCCCGCTCCGTGCTGCGGCTCTTGGAGCCGACCAGTGGTGAGGTCTGGTTCCAGGGGGCAAATGAAGACGGGACCGTCGACGCCGCGGTGGACGTGGCCGCGGCCAATCGCGAGGTTCTCCGCGGGTTGCGCCGGGAGCTGCAAATCGTGTTCCAGGACCCGTATGCGTCGCTGAATCCGCGGATGACGGTCGCCAGCATCGTTGCCGAGCCGATGACCGTGCATGCCACGGGGACACAGGCCGATCGCCTCGAGCGTGTCAAGAACCTACTGGAGGTTGTCGGCCTGAGCCCGGAGCACACGAACCGCTACCCCCATGAGTTCTCGGGCGGGCAGCGGCAGCGCATCGGCGTGGCTCGGGCTCTTGCACTGAATCCGCAGTTCATGGTGCTGGATGAGCCCGTCTCTGCGCTCGATGTGTCGATTCAAGCTCAGGTGTTGAACCTGATGCAGGACCTGCAGGATGAGTTCGGGCTGACCTATTTGTTCATTGCCCACGACCTCTCGGTGGTTCGGCACATCTCGGACAGGGTGGCGGTGATGTATCTCGGCAAGATCGTCGAGATGACAGACCGGGACACCCTCTATGCCCGGCCGATGCACCCCTACACCCATGCGCTGCTGTCGGCTGTTCCGATTCCTGATCCAACGATCGAAGCACAGCGGAAACGCATCATTCTCGAAGGTGACATTCCCTCGCCTGCCAACCCGCCGCCCGGGTGCCGGTTCAACACGCGGTGTCCCAAGGCAGAAGCCGGGAAGTGCGACGTTGAAGAACCGCCACTGACCGAACTCGAGCCCGGCCACTGGGTGGCTTGTCACTTCCCGGAGATCGTCCAGGTCGTCTAGCGGCGCGTCTACTTCGAGAATCGCCGGATGACGTGCAGAGCTATACTCTCGCAGCCGCGTTCAGTCGGAGTGGCGGAATTGGTAGACGCGCTAGGTTGAGGGCCTAGTGGGACATTGTCCCGTGGAGGTTCGAGTCCTCTCTCCGACACCAACGAAACCACACGCGGCCGGGATTCGACGACGACCCGACCGTCCTGGTGGTAGGTGATGTCGATCCCCATCTCGGTGTAGACCTTGGACTTATCTGCCGGGGCCGCTGCGGCGAGCATGGCGGTGATGTCCTGCAGGCAGGCGACGAGGGCTTTGACGTCCTCGACGGTCAGCCTGGTAGTGGGGCTCGGCCCAGGAGGGTTTCGAGCCGGCGCCGCGCTCGGCCTGGTCAAGATCACTTCCTTCAACTCACCTCGTGAGGTATGCTGACATACCATGAAGCGAACCACGGTCAAGTTGCCCGATGAGCTCGACGCCAAGCTGCGCCACGAGGCTGAACGGCGTGGAATCACCGTCTCTGAGCTGACCCGCGAGGCAATCGAGGATCACCTCGGCGGTCACGGCCGTCATCTTCGCGCTGCCGGCGCGGGCCGCAGCGGACGTGACGACATCTCCAAGCGGATCGAAGAGATCCTCGCAGCCGAGGTGACGCGATAGCTCTCCTCGTCGACGCGGGACCGCTGTATGCCTACGTCGATGCCGACGACCGCCATCATGCCGAATCGCTCGAGCTGCTGCTGCACCATCCCGGTCCATTGATCGTTCCCGTGCTCGTGATCACCGAGGTGGCCTACCTCATCGGAACACGGCTTGGCGTCGACGCCGAAGTTCGCTTCCTGGGTGATCTCGCAGCGGGCGAGTTTGCCATTGAGGCAGTCATGGCGAGTGACTGGCTCCGCATCGCCGAACTGGTCAGTCGGTATCGGAACCTGGCGCTGGGGACCGTCGACGGTTCAGTCGTGGCAACGGCCGAACGCCTCCGAATCACCAAGATCGCCACACTCGACCGCCGGCACTTCTCCATCGTTCGCCCCGCCCACACCGAAGCGTTCGAACTCGTACCTTGAGATCTGCAACCACGCCGATCACCGGCGTACGAACGGTCGATGCAGCTCTCAAACCTCGAAGACAGTCACCAGCGGCGCTGCCACCCGTGTAATAGGACAGCGGGACGCTTCTCCGACACCAGTAGACCCGGTGGGGTTCACTGCTCCAGGCTTTGTTGCGTCTGCTGCCAGAAGCGCGGATTGCAGCAAACCCAAATGCAACCCTGATCGGGAGAACAGGCGTTTGATGCCTGGTCATTTGCCGAACACCTCGGCGACGGTCTCGGCTGCGCTACGGTCCATACCGTCGGCTAGATGTGAGTATTGGTCGAGCGTGATTGCGTTGGAACTGTGGCCGAGGCGCTCTTGGACGACCTTGGCCAGGACGCCTGCTCTAAGTGCCAACGATGCCCAGCCTTTTGCGATACTTCCGAAGGCTGCACATCGTACGGGCATCTATGGCGATGACACGGTTTGATGACTTCGACTTGGTTGAGCCGCGGGGACGGACCGGTTTTCGAGTCGACCATACTGTCCTGGGCTGAGGGCCTGGTGAGAGATTCTCTCGTGGAGGTTCGAGTCCTCCCTCCGACGCTGGGTCATCCGGGTCCGACTCGCCGATGCAGCGATCGGTAGAGTGATCGTATGCAATTCCTAATCGTTACAGAGTGCACGGTTCCAATGGCGAAGCGAAAGGAGTTCGTCGGAGCTGTACAGCGCTGGGAGGAGCAAGCCGGCGCCGTGGACGGGGCGCCCGAGGCCCACGCGGTGTATCTCTCCTCTGACGACCCTGCCCAGGTTCTGATCGTCACACAGTTCAGCTCGAAACAAGATGCTGAGCGTTTCGCCGACTCGGGCCTGCTGGAGAGTTTCCAAGCTGAATTGCTGCAGTGCGCGGCGACCCCACCAAATCGCACTACTTACGACTTGTTCTACGCGGCAGGACCGGGAGAACGACGCGTGGTATTCGGTCAAGACGCCTGACGCGACTCTCTGTGTGAGAAAGGCATGTCCGTTGCCACAGCCCTGGCTTCGATGACGTTTCCGAGCACCGGGCTGTGTCATGAACTGCTTCATACACGTCGTTCTCGACACGAAGGCGGAACTGAAGAGCGCTTCTGCAGCCACGATGGCCCCGATACATGTGCAGCAGAGCAACACAGAATGGATGGGTCCCCACGGATCAGTTGACGCGGCAACGCCTTCCGTGGCCCGGTCTCGAGTCCAGGTCTACATTCTCGGGCAATGCCACCTAGACAGCCACGGACTGCTCACCGGCCGGGTACCGGCCGGATCGTTCCGTGCGCGAAGATGGGTCCATAGTCGGTAACCGATGGCTGGTCGGCCTTGGGTTCCCGAGATCCGGCGGCCGATTCTGGAAGGGTTGTACATGAGCGATGATGACAGCACACGGTCACGTCACGGTTGGGAGGACCAGTACTACAGGATCCTGAGCGGAGCGGCGGCCGGTCTCCTGGCAGTTGGGAGTATCGTCTACCACTATCTCGAGGACTGGAGTTGGGTCGATTCGATCTACTTCAGCACCGTTGCGGTGACCACGGTCGGCTTCGGTGACCTTACCCCGACCACAGACCGGTCCAAGCTGTTCACTGTTTTCTATCTGCTGTCCGGGATAGCGATCATCACCTCCTACCTCAATCTACGTTTCAGGCACCGCCACGCGAACGTGCAGAAGCGCCGTAATTGAGGGAGGGAAGTCGATGGCGGGGTCGATGCAAGGCACTTAGGCCCGGCTCGCCGGCCCGGGCAGTTTGATCCACCAGCGCTACTGCTTGTGTGGTGTCGGCGCGAGGCCTTCTTTCCGGTGCTGTGGAGCGGAATGCTTGTCGTCGCGTTGATTGGAGAGCTGCTCGATCAGCTAGGCACATAAGTCGGCAATCTGAGGGAAGTCATCGAAATCGCCTTCTCGGCTCGAGTCGTCATCGCGATCCTTTCTGGTGGTCGTGGTTTTCCTCGCCGTTACTGTTACCGCCGGCGTCATGTGACGAGACGCCGCCAATGTGCGGCTCTACCATCCGGAAGCAGGACGGGCCGGTCGGGCCAAGCTCTAGTGGTACCGATCGCCGGTATCACATACCGAGTTTGTGACGACTACGATCGCCTCAGGATGCTGAGTCGGGGATCCGGTCCGCTGCCGCCTCGTACACATTGCCGTACACCTTGTCAGTTCCCAGGTGATCGATGACGCCGTCTCGCTGCAGTAGGCGATACACCTGCGGCTTCACCCGGGTCAGCCGCACCTCGACTCTGCGAGTCCGGCCGGCCGCGACGATCTCAGCGAGCGTGGCCGATCCTTGAGAGTCGATGAAATTGACACCTTCGAAGTCGATTACGGCCACTTCTATGGGAGGGTCGGCGTCGTCCGCCAGCTCGCGTAGCCTGTCCCCGAGGGCATCGGAGCTGCCGAAATGGAGCCCGGCGTCAAACCGCATCACGAGTAGGCCGGGATATGTCCTTCCGTCGGGAAATTCCTCGATGCTGCGAAACACTTGCGTGCCCACCTTGTGACCGAGCACGGGCATCGTCGGGGTTGCGGATACGTAGACGAGCCAAACGATCGAGAGCACGACTCCGATGATCACCCCCGCCAGCACGCCGGCTCCGAGAACACCGAGAATCGCAGCGACGGCGATCCAGAAGTCGGCTCGCGTCACCCGATAGAGGCGCTTCATCTCGGCAACGTTCATCATCCCAAAGATGACGGCATCGATGATCAACGCGGCGAGCACTGGCTTGGGAAGGTCGGAAAACAGCGGGGCGAGAAATATGAGCGTCAGCAAAATCAACGCTCCGGTCGTGAGAGAGGCAACGGGTGTCTTGGCCCCCGACTCATCGTTCAGCGAACTAGCAGAGAGGCTCGTCGACACCGGGATTCCCTGGAACAGCCCAGACCCGACATTGGCCATCCCTTGGGCCAGAGATTCCTGGTTGATGTCGATTCGGTACCGATGCCGCGAGGCAAACTCCCGCGCATCACCTGCCGTCTGAGAAAACCCGATGAGTAGCAGACCGAGAGCCGCCGGGACGACGACGCTGATGTTGTCGATGACGAAAGAAACGTCCGGAAGCTCGATCCCGGCGAATCCGCGGGGAACCTCACCAACCAGGGCGATTCCGCTCTCCTCGAAGTTGAGGGCGATCGACGCCACTAGCCCCCCGACGACGAGGACGAGCGCTCCCGGAATCGGAGCCTTCGAGAAGCGAATGCCGATGATCACGACAAGCGATATCACGCCCAGAATCAGAGTCGGGCCATCGGTATCAGACAACGTCTGGAGCCAGCTGTACATCTTGGCCCACGAGTTCGATCCCTCGATCGAAGTTCCGGTCAGCTTGGGCAGCTCACCCACCACCACCTCGATGGCCGCACCGAAAAGAAATCCGGTAATCACCGCCTTGGACAACAACTGAGAGATCCAGCCCATCCGGAAGATGGTCAACAGCAGGAATAGAATTCCGGTCAGTACGGTGATGGAGGCGACGAGCTTGACGGCATCGTCACCGGACACCGCACCAAGCACCACCGCACTGCCTGCAACCGCGGCGAGGGCAGAGCTGGGACCCGTCGAGATCTGCCTAGCGGTCCCGAAAAGCGCATAGAGAATCGTGCCCGCAGCCGCTGCATAGAGCCCGTGCTCAATCGGAACACCCGCAATACCGGCGTACCCGAGGGACTTGGGCACCACCAGCGCTGCCACCGCCAACCCGGCAATCAGGTCTGGACGGAGCCACTCCCGGCGGTATCGAGGCGCCCAGCCCAGGATCGGAAGAACCCGGGCAGCACCTTGTGTCGCACCTGTCCGCTGGTCTGCTCTCGAGCTCACTGTCTAGCCACCACCACGTCGATCGCCACAGGCTATCGAATTGGTGCCCGGAATGCACCGAGGCGTCGGCACAACGGCGGAGCCTGGAGGCACCTAGTGAGGCCGGGGACCAACCTGCGTCTACCCGGGAACCGGACCGCTAGCGCGTGAATCCCCCCGGGGCGGTCGGGGGGATTCGTTTGTTGTTGTTGCTGACGGTTGTGCTATTTGCGTCGGCGTCTCGACGCCTCCGGGTCGGGCAACTGATAATCGTCACAGGCGCACTTGGGAACAGTGCATCCGAGACCGTGGCGATGCTCTACCCGGGGATGACCGCAGACAGTGCAGCGTTGCCGGCCGCCATCGATTGGCCGGTCGCCGGCCATTAGGACCGCTCTTTGGCCTGGTTCACCTTGAGATCGCGACCGTCGACGTTGCGGCCGTTGAGGGCTCGCATTGCCTGGTTGGCCTCGTCGGCAGACGCCATTTCCACAAAGCCGAAACCGCGGGAGCGGCCGGTGTCGCGGTCGGTGATGACCTGGGCTCTGGTGACCTCGCCGTGCTCGGCAAAGAGCGCCTCGAGATCAGCGTTGTTGGTGGAGAACGCAAGGTTCCCTACGTAGATGTTGGTGGACATGTCTGTGCTCCTTTGAGCGTGAACCGTCGGGGGCTGACGCCCCGCGGGGGCTGCTCAAAGAACCGAAAGCCAAAGGCGATGGGAGAAGCAAGTCCTGCGGTCTCTCCACCAGACGGATCCAAAGGTGGAGCAGGCGTTGTGCGCATATGGGCGCACGTCGGTACTACCAGCCTAGCCGAATCCCGACAAAGCGCCAGGAAGACTCTCTGATGTGGCGGCTTGTCAAGGCCGCGACGCTGCGCTTCGGGCACCGGCAGTGACCGACAGCTCGACACGGCCGGATCTTCCCAGCAACTAGGCTCAGCCCACCGACGTCTGGAGAGGCGAGGCAGCCGGGAGGTAAGTGCGCATGGGTGGCATGGTCCCGCTTCGGGTGAACTACGGGGAGCGCACCTACGTGTTCACCCAACCCGAAGTGAGGATCGGTCGGCAGGCCGAAGCGGATGTGGTGATCGAAGGATCCGATGTCTCCCGGGTCCACGGCATCGTCACCTGGCTCGATGACCGATGGCACTACGCCGACAATTCGAGTCGCAACGGAACATTCCGGGCGGGGAGGCGCGTCACCGAGATGCTGATCGACGGTCCCCAGACCGTCGCACTGGCGGGTCGGTCCGGGCCCGAGATCACCCTTTCCCCGGCAACGGACCTGGCAACCGAGATTACCGCATCGACATCGCGGCTGAAGGGCGAGGTGGGCATAGTCTCCGCGGTGCACGACACCAGGCGAGCCACCACGACCCTAGGACGTGCCCCCGACAACAACATCGTTGTCGACGACCTGGAAGTCTCGCGGCATCACGCGGAGATCAGGGTCGCCACCGACGGGCGGCTCGAGATCTTCGACCTTGGAAGCCACAACGGGACCTTTGTCAATGGTGTTCGGGTGGAGAAGGCGACGCTCGGCGACTTCGATCTCGTGACCGTCGGTCACCACATGTTCCGGGTTTTCGAAGGTTTGCTCGAGGAATTCGTAGATACCGGGGCGGTTCAGTTTGAGGCTGTCGGCCTGGGAGTTGAGCTTCCCAGCGGTTTCCGGATTCTCGACAACGTCAGCTTCTCCCTGCCGGAACGTAGCTTGGCTGCTGTGCTCGGACCGAGCGGTTCTGGCAAGACCACGCTGCTCAGGGCGCTCACCGGGTTCAGTCCCGCCACAGAGGGTCGAGTCATGTACGCCGGGCGGGACATGTATGCGTCGTATGCCGACGTGCGGCAGCGCATCGGCTACGTTCCGCAGGAGGACATCCTCCACAACGAGCTCACAGTGCGGCAGGCGTTGCGTTATGCCGCCCGACTGCGTTTCCCACCCGATGTGCCGGCCGACGACGTCGCGCTCCGGGTCGACGAGGTGATCTCCGAGCTGGGCTTGACCCATCGGACAGACGTGGCCATCAGCTCTCTCTCAGGCGGCCAGCGCAAGCGCGCCTCGGTGGGTTTCGAGCTGTTGACCAAGCCGTCATTGCTGTTCCTGGATGAGCCCACGTCGGGGCTCGATCCGGGATATGAGCGCGCCTTGATGCATCTGCTGCGCGAGCTGGCCGACGGTGGCCGCAGCATTGTTGTGGTCACTCATAGCGTGCAGAGCCTGGATCTTTGTGATCGGGTGGTGATCCTGGCACCGGGAGGCCGGTTGGCCTACTTCGGACCACCCGGCGATGCGTTGCGGTATTTCGGCTGCGACTCCTTTGCCGAGGCCTACGAGTTGCTTGCCGATCCGGAAGGACCTGATTGGCAAGAGCTCTATCAGGAGAGTCCCGCCTTCCATACCTATGTTGAGCTGCCCAAAGCAGGCAGTCCTGTTGACGAACCCGCAGCCCGCACCGGGGCTCCGACGCCGCGTCGACGAGGCTGGTTCCGCCAGTACCGCACCCTCACCCGCCGTTACGCGTCCGTCATTTGGCGGGATCGGAAGCTGACTACGCTGCTGGCGCTGCAGGCCCCGCTACTTGCGTTGCTGATGCTCATCGCGATGGGTGAAGGTCGGCTTGCTCCGCGAACGACTCCGGGGCTGTCAACGGCATCGCTGGTTCTGGCGGTGCTGGTGCTTGCGGCAACCTGGCTGGGGATGTCGAACTCGGGTCGCGAGATCGCCAAGGAATCCGCCATCTACCGTCGCGAGCGAGCCATCGGTCTGTCTACCTCTGCCTATGTGGCTTCCAAAGCGACCGTACTGGCCCTGATCACTCTGCTACAAACGACGGTGCTGGTGGCGGTGGGCTTGGGGCGCCAGGGCGTCTCGTCGAAGGCAGCAGTCATCGAACCCGGATTGCTCGAACTCATTGTTGGCGTTGGGCTCAGCGGTGTCGCCGCAGTGAGTCTGGGCCTGTTGATCTCGGCGGTGGCTCGAACCCCCGACAGGGCGATGAGTCTGCTTCCGGTCGTGCTGATCATCCAACTCGTGGTCGCCGGCGGTTTCAAGGAGATGGCAGAAAAGCCGGTGTTGCGCGAGATCAGCTACGTGTCGAGCGCGCAATGGGGTTTCTCTGCCGCCGCAGCGACCGTGGACCTCAACGATCTGCAGTTGCCCAACGACTGCCTGGCCGAGGTCACTCGGATCGACGACGAGACCGGTTTCGAGGGTCGTGCTGCCTCAGTGGCGCGCTGCACCCTGGCCGATGCGGCGTTGACCCAAGCTCTGCAGACGGTGGTGGCTCGATCGCCGCGACCGCCACCCGTGGAGGAGGACTGTGTCGGTGACCTAGAAGCGCTGGATGCTGCCGCGGTCGATGCGATGAGCACCCAGGAGGCAGACGCAGCACTGCTGTGCACGGCGGCGCATCCCGAAGCAGCGACTCAGGCGGTGGGCGGTGACGCGTCGACTCCGGACGCCCTTGCGTCTCGCGCTGGTCCGGTGAACGACAATCACCCCTTCCGCTTCTGGGATCAGACCCCGAAGAACTGGCTGATCAACATGGCATTTCTCGGGCTGCTCACCGTTTCCGGTCTGGTCGGCGCGTGGTTCGTGCTGCGTCGGCGAGATCCCGACCAGAGCTAATCAAGAGGCTCGAGCCGCCATTCCCGAAAGCGGAAGCTGCGATCACCGACGGTTACCCGGTCGAGTTCCTCGATCGCGCTTCTGGTGATCTGTTGCCCATTCAGCAAAGTCCCGTTGTGGCTGCTGAGGTCGACGATTTCGAACTCATTACCGGAGGTTGCCCTGATTTCGGCATGATGCCAGGAGACCGCCGGGTCGTCGACTACGACGTCGTTCTCCGGGGCGCGTCCGATGGTGATTATCTGAGCCGACCGCCGCAGCGAGCGAGTCGCGCCCGTGTGGCCTGGCTCTTCCGATGCCTGGGAAACGGCCACCGTCTGTTCATTGGAAAAGGGCAACGCAGGCATCAGAGCGAGAAAAGGCCCCGTTGGGTCACCGAGCGCAATCTGCGTAGGCGCTTCTACCTCGACCCTGGTGACCTTCTCCCCGTTGACATAGGTTCCATTGGCGCTGTCCTTGTCCTCGAGCACCCAGACGCCGTCTTCGTAGGCAAGCACCGCATGGCGCCGGGAAACCCTGCGGCTGGCGACGTGCAGGGCAGCATCGGGATGACGCCCGATCGTGACGATCTCATCGGGTCGGAAGGTGACGGTCGCACCGTCGTGGGTTACGCGCAACAGCCCAGCGTCATTCATGCTGCCCGGCTCGTTCTCGGCACCCCATTACTGTAGGCGATGACCTGCGTCGGGTCGCGGAAACGGGCCCGAATATGGCCGTGAGGTAGACTCGCAGCAATGGCGCAATCCGCACCTCTCGATTTGGGGATTCCCGGTCTCGAAGATGCGATGTTGTTGGGGCGGGGCGGATTTGCGGTGGTGTATCGGGCTTATCAGCCCGCCTTTCGGCGCACGGTTGCGGTCAAAGTCGTTTCGGTTACCCACGTCGATGAGCTGACCCGGGAACGCTTTCGTCGGGAGTGTCAGGCGATGGGCCTGCTGTCGGAGCATCCCTCGATCGTGACAGTCTTGGAGGCGGGGTTCCTCGATGACGGGCGACCCTTCCTGGTAATGGCCTACATGCCAGAGGGTTCTCTGCAGGACAGACTGCGGCAGGGCCCGCTAGGTTGGCAAGAGGCCACCCGGATAGGCGTCAAGCTGGCGGGTGCGCTCGGTACCGCCCATCAGGCGGGGGTGCTGCACCGTGACGTGAAGCCGGCCAATGTGCTGGTGTCGCAGTACGGAGAGCCGCAGCTCGCCGATTTCGGAATTGCCAGAGTGGCCGGCGGTCAAGAGACATCGTCCGGAGTCATCACCGCATCTCTGTCCTATGCCCCACCCGAGGTGATCGACGGGCAGCGACCCTCGGTGGCGTCCGATATCTACTCGCTGGGAGCCACGATTCATGCGCTGATGACCGGATCGGCACCATTCTGGAAGGACCGGGAAGACTCGGTGGCGGCGCTGCTCAATCGGGTCATGAGCCATCCGCCACCGGATCTCCGCGAGCACGGCGTGCCCGGCAACATTGCCGAGGTGCTGGAGCAGGCCATGGCCAAAGATCCGCAGGACCGGCCAACCGCGGCATCGCAGCTCGGCAGGTTGCTCCGTCTGGCAGAAGACGAGAACGGACTGCGGCCCACCCAAATGACCGTCTACAAGCCGGCAGATGAGCCGCCGCCGGTCGTGGCTCCCACGGAACCGGCTCCGACCGAGGTTGCACCCCCCGTCGATGAGGCGGAGGAATTCGCCGATTCCCCAACAGATGTAGTCGACAGCGATGAGATATCGACGGCAACGGCCACGGCGGCACTCTTGGTCGAGGCGACTACGGGAGAGGATGAAGCCGGCGCGGCCATCGAGGAGAATCTACAGCCGATTCCCGTCGGTGGGGCCGCCTCTGTGGTCGAATCCACCGACGTCCTCGATGCGGCTGATCCCGACAAAGAAGAGCCCGAGCCGGCGCCGACGACCACGGTTGGCGCTGCGATCGAGTCGACCGTTCTACCGGAGGCGACTGCTGATCTTGCTGCGAGGCCGCAAATCGACAAGGGGGCGCAGGAGCCTACGACGTCTTCCCGAGGACGCAGCTTGTGGATTGCGGTTGCCGCCACTGTCGTGCTACTGGCCGTCGTCGGCGGCTACCTGCTTACGAGGGGCGGTGAGGAGCCGGAAGCGGCAGTCACGACGACACCGGCGGGGACGACCCCGGTGAGCATTGATGAGGCGCCGGTAGCCGCAGGCGGCACGACGACAACCGGTGTGGATACCGAGCCCACGAGCAGCTTCGATTTCCCGGAATGGTGGCTTGCCGACTCGGACTGGTCTCGAGCCGAGCTCGTAGATCACGCAACACATGATCGCCCCAACTTCGTAGCCGGCGACCCTTATGGAGAGTCGGTGTGGTACGCGCTCGAATCGCCTGCTTGGAGCCCCGGATTCGATGACGGCGTGATGACGATTGCGACCGGGCGTGGGGAAACCGACTACCAAGGCGTCGCGATAGCGAGCAAGCGCATGTGGCGGGCACCGACAACGGCGACCAGCGAATATGCGGCTGTATTTCGGCTGGTGGTCAATGAGCTCGGCGATGGATTCGAGATCTTCATCCAGCGCAGCGGGGTCGATCCCGGATTCCGCTATATGTCGCTGTCAGTCGAGAGCTCCGGCAGAGTCGCCGGGGCCTGGCACACGGGTGGAGGCCCGGATGGCAACTTCGAGCTCGATCAGCCGATCACTCTCGAGCCGGGCGCATCCTACGACGTCGCCGTCATCGCCGAGGGAAGCGGGGTTTTCGATCTTCGCATCTGGCCCAGTGGAGAGTCGCCGCAGAGCCTGGATGAAGTGGCAGGTATCAGGCTCGACTTGGAGGGGATTGGGATCATCGCTGGTGGCTGGGACCCAGGAATGGAAGTCACTCCCGGCACATCCGTATCGATCGATGAGTATTGGGGCTTCGAGCTTCCCGGCGGTGACACCGCGACGCGAGTTTCGGCCGATGTCGGGATGGTGTTCGATATCGGCGGGCGGGGCGATCAGTCGTTCAACGATGCTGCGGCCGCCGGCCTCGACCAAGCCGCCGCTGAACTGGGAATCAGAACATCGGAGGCGACGGCCAATGAGGATGGGTCGGATCGCGAGGAGCTGGTCTTCCAACGAGCACAGCAGTCGGATCTCGTTCTCGCCATCGGATGGACGTTTGCCGATGCCGTTGAAGCCGCCGCTGAGGCCTATCCAGAAGTCAGCTTCGCCATAGTCGATGACGCTTCCATCGATCTGCAGAATGTGGCCAACCTGACATTCTCCGAGGAGGAGGGTTCGTATCTCGTCGGAGTTGCAGCTGGGTTGAAGACGACGGATCTCGCGGTGGGCTTCATAGGTGGGGTGGATTGGGAACTCATCCATCGTTTTGAAGCGGGCTTCACCGCTGGGGTGCGCGCAGTGAACCCAGCGATCCCCGTCGATGTCGAATACATATCCGAGGCGCCAGACATGTCGGGATTCGATGACACGGAATCGGCTCGGGAGATTGCACTCTCTATGTACGTTGGGGGTGCCGACGTCATCTATCACGCAGCCGGTGGCTCGGGTACCGGAGTGTTCCAGGCGGCCAAGGAGTACTCCGAAGCAACCGGTACCAAGGTCTGGGCGATCGGGGTGGATTCCGATCAGTACCTGGCTACCGATGAAGAACTCCGACCGTACATCCTGACCTCGATGTTGAAACGGGTCGATGTCGCCGTGTTCGACACCATCCAAGACTTCTCGGCCGGCGCCTTCAGCGCAGGTCTCAGACGCTATGACCTTGCGGTCGACGGTGTCGGCTATGCCACGAGCGGCGGCTTCATCGACGACATCGTCGAGGAACTGGAGTACTACAGGGCACAAATCAGCGACGGTTGGATCCGGGTACCGGACACACCGTAAGGGCAACTCGCGGAGGGTTGATGGAGTTCAAGATTCTCGGCTCGCTCGAGGTCGAGGGTGCCGACGGTACACCGCTCCGGGTTTCCGGGCCGAAGCGGCGGTGCTTGCTCGCACTGTTCCTCATCCATGCCAACGAGGTTCTTTCCACCGACCGGATCATTGACACGCTGTGGGGAGAGAAGCAGATCTCCGAGGCCCTCAATACATTGCGCTTTCAGATCTCCAAGCTGCGATCGGCTCTGGGGGAAGAACAGGATCGATTGGCAACTAGGGGAACCGGCTACGTACTTCGGGTTGGCCCCGAGGAGGTAGATGCACGTCGCTTCGAATCAGCGGTGGCCGAGGCTGCTTCGCTGGTGGGCGACAACCCGGAAGCAGCGGTAGCCCGCTATCGCGAAGCCCTCGAGCTGTGGCGAGGACCTGCGTTGGCCGACTTCGAATATGAAGACTTCGCTCGCACCGAGATCGCCCGGCTCGAAGAGCTGCGGCTAACTGCGGTCGAGGGCAGGCTCGAGGCTGAACTGGCCGCGGGGCGTCACGATGAGCTGGTGGGGGAGTTGCGAACCCTGGTCGGCAGGCATCCCCTGCGAGAGCGGTTATGGGCGGCGCTCATGACGTCCCTTTACAGGAGCGGGCGTCAGGCTGAGGCACTGCGGGCGTATCAAGAGGCTCGGAGCACGCTGGGTGATGAACTCGGTATCGAGCCTTCGGAGGGATTGCGAGATCTGGAGGAGAAGGTTCTGCTCCAGGATGAGTCGATCAAAGCGCCCGACGCCCCCCGTCGTGCCCACAATCTGCCTGCGAGGGTCGGCCGCTTCGTGGGACGGGCGGGCGAGCTCTCGACTATCGAGAAGCTGCTGGGTCGTAATCGCTTGGTGACACTCGTGGGTGTTGGCGGGGTCGGCAAGACGAGTCTTGCACTCGAGATTGCGACCCGCCATGTGGGCAAGTACGCCGACGGTGTGTGGTTGATCGACTTGTCGACCGCAACCGGCGCCGCGCCCGTAGCGGTGGCAGCGGCGGAAGCGCTGGGGGTTCGCACCCGCTCTGGCGAGCGCGCTTTTTCCGACACCGTCATGCGGATGTCGAACGCACAGGCCCTGCTCGTGCTCGACAACTGTGAGCACGTCATCGCTCCCGCCGCCGATTTCGCGGCCAAGCTGCTCGCAGAGTGCCCGGCTGTAAAGATTCTTGCCACGAGCCGCGAGCTGCTGTCGGTTTCAGGAGAGATCACTTTCGGCGTTCCCCCTATGAGCCTCAACCAGGACGAGGTGGGAGGCGACGCGATTGCTCTGTTCATGGAACGGGTCGGCGATCACTCACCGGGGGCAGAGGTGAGCCTCGCGGAGAAGGAGACTGTGTATCGAATCTGCCGAGCTCTCGACGGGTTGCCGCTGGCTATCGAATTGGCGGCAGCCCGCACCAGGACTCTGCCGTTCGACGAGGTAGAGCGGCGGCTGAGCGATCGCTTTGCATTGCTTGCGGGAGGAAGTCGCACAGCCCCCACCCGACAGCGAACTCTGCGGGGCACCATGGATTGGAGCTACGAATTGTTGGCCGACCCCGAGAAGCGCCTTTTCGGGTCGCTGTCGGTGATCTCGGGAACCTTCGCTGCGGACACGGTAGAGGCCGCGGTGG
>JARFRN010000113.1 GCA_029287195.1 Acidimicrobiia bacterium
GCCGCAGTCTTCTTCGCAGCCGGCTTCTTCGCTGTGGTCTTCTTGACCGCCGTGGTCTTCTTGACCGCCGCGGTCTTCTTCGCAGCCGGCTTCTTCGCTGTGGTCTTCTTCGCCGCCGCCGGCTTCTTCGCTGTGGTCTTCTTGGCAGCCGGCTTCTTCGCTGTGGTCTTCTTCGCCGCCGTTGTCTTCTTGTTCGTCACACTTCGCCCGGGTAGCTGTAGAGCGCGCATTGTAACTGGAAGTGGGTTCGCACCGGGAAGCCTGCGCCGCGAACGGCATTCACGAGCAGCTGCGGCCCCAATGGCCGCCTACGCTTCTCCGAGGTCGATCATCCGATCGAAGAAGCGACGCAACTGGTGGGCTCGAGCGCGCCCAACTCCCTCGACCTTCTCCAGATCGGCGACACTGGCGTGAAGCATGCGTTGGAAACCGCGGAAGTGGCTAACCAGGCTCTGTCGAACCGCATCAGGCAACCGCGGCACGCGGGCCAGTGCTCGGATGCCGCGGGGCTCCATTCCCTCCTCGATCTCCGGGAAACCGAGAGTCGCCGCCAACGCCGTCAGATCGTGGAGTTCATCTGTCGGAATCGCGCTGAGCCGCGCAAATACGGACTTCTTGCCCTTCCGCTTGCGGTAGTCGGCGAACACGTTCTCGGCCAGTTCGTCAACCCCTTCCATGAGATCCGTGGCCTGGATAGTGATCAACTGCGCCTCCCCGCCGAGCGCAACCAAGGTCTTTTCGATTACCTCGAACATCCTTGTAACCAGCGTTGCCCTGGCGAGCACGAGCAACACATCGCGGGTCGACACCACGTCATCGACCTCGGCGCGGGTGAGCCGGTCCTCGGCAGACTGCAGGCGTCGCCGGAGACGCTCCAATGAGTTGAGTGAGTTGTTGGCACTGGCCAGCAGATCGGATGGACGGGCCAGCTCGTAGCGTCGTCCGTCTCGATACACGACGGCCGTTCTCCAACCTTCCTCGCTGACGGCAAGGACGTCATACCCGGTCTGAAGGGCCAACCGCTCGGCAGTACGGAACCGGGTCCCGGTCTCGTCGGTCTCGATATCCGGATCAGGGATGAAGTGCACATTGGCTCGCGTGATGAGGCTGCGCTCATCGTCTACCACGATTCCGCCGTCCATCTTGGACAACTCTGCAAGGCGCTGAGCAGTGAAGACGGTCTCCTGCAGGAAGAAGCCGCCGCTGCAGAGCGAGTCGAGCAGCGACCCCGAACCGATGACGATCAGCGCACCGGTCCCCTGCGCGTGAATCAGCTCGACGGCGACGCGCAGAGGCGTGCCCGGCGCGAATCGCTGCAGTACGTCATAGGAGTCAGGGGCCCGAGAAACCATCGAGGGGAGGCTACCTCAAAATCGACAGTTTGCGGTGTCTCTGCGGGATCAAGGGACGGCGGTTCCTCTGGATGATCTGGGATCGAGCAGCCCGGCGATCGCCAAGGCCTCCTGAACTGTGGCGACACCGTTCGATCCGGGTTTGACAACGAGCTCAGGATCGAATCGACCGGCTTCCGCCGCCCTCCGCTCGGCGTGAGTTGTCGCCCGCACCTCACCGGTGAGACCTACTTCCCCCCAAGCTGCGGTCAGCGGCAACGGCCGATCGGTGACGGACGAGACGACCGCCAGCGCGACCGGCAGGTCGAGCGCCGGGTCACGCAGCCGCAGCCCACCCACTACGTTCACATGCACATCCGCTTCGGCGAGGGACACGCCGGCGTGACGCTCCAGCACTGCGAGCAATTGATGTAGGCGGGCGCTGTCGAGACCCTTCACGCTCCGTCGCGGCTGTGGAAGTGCACTCGAGACCACGAGGGCCTGGATCTCACACAACATCGACCGTCTGCCCTCGACAACTGGGAACAGCACCGTGCCTGCAGCACCCGTCCGGTGACCCTCCACGAGCACGCCCGACGGATCGGAGACTTCGACCATCCCCTTGTCCTCCATCGTGAAGACACCAACCTGATTCACCGATCCGTAGCGGTTCTTCAGAGAGCGCAAGAGACGCAACCCTCCGTCGCCCTCACCCTCCAGGTACATGACGACGTCGACCATGTGCTCGAGCGTCTTTGGGCCGGCGATGGAACCCTCCTTGGTTACGTGGCCGACCAGTACTACGGCAACCCCGGAGCGCTTTGCATACTCGATGAAGCGACTGGCCGACTCGCGGACCTGGAGCAGACCTCCGGGACTTCCCTCGATATCGTCGCAGAACACTGTCTGGATGGAGTCGACGACCAGCATGACCGGGTCCAGCGCAGATGCTGTCCGCACGATGGAAGCGACTTCCGAAGTGGCAACGAGACTCACACCATCGCCGGAAAGGGAGAGGCGCTCGGCCCGTAGGGCTACCTGGGCACCCGACTCCTCTGCTGATGCCAGCACCACTTGTCCGTGCCGTGCCACACTGTCGGCCAGTTGCAGAAGCAAAGTGGATTTTCCGACCCCGGGCTCGCCACCGACAAGGATCACCGAGCCGGGGACCATGCCTCCCCCCAGCACCCGATCGAACTCGCCCAGCCCGGTGGCTCGACGCCGCTGACGCTGTGCAACGACCTCACTCAACGGCCGGCTCTCGGCTACCGAACCGTGAAGCGATTGACTCAACTCCAGGGACGACTCTGCCCGACACTGCGGACAGAAGCCCATCCAACGCGGGGTGGCAAACCCGCAGCCGGAACAGACATACTCGGACGCCTCTTTGCGGCGGGCCTTGCGATAGAGCGTATTGGCCATGGAGCCACCCTACGAGGGGGCCACGACAGAAAACCGAATTGCGCGAAGACGGAGTACGCCACCCGCTCAGGGACCCTGCAGGAAGCGGCGCACCCTCCACAAGATCAGGCCGACGACGACCGCAACCAGAACCAAGCCGAGTATCACACTCGTCGTTGACCAGGCTTCCGTCTCACGTAACGCGGCAAATGCAGGCATCCGTGGCACAATAGCCCGGGTGGACCTACCGACGGAGACGTGACGTGGCGAAAGACAAGGACCCATTCGACGATCTGTTCGAACCGTTCGAACTCGAAGATGGACCTCCCCCTCCCGGCACCCCCCCGGCTCCGCCGCAAACCGAGCCGGAGCCGGATGCTGCGCCCGCCGCTCCTGTGGAGCAGGTCCCGTGTCCGTCCTGCGGGGCGTACAACCCGGCGTACAACCGTCATTGCGAGCAATGCGGAGCCCGCCTGACCAAGGAACCGCTCCCGGTGGCTCCCGCACCTATGGTCCGCTCCACCCCCGGGGCCCGGGCTCTCAGCGTGCTCGCCGCCGCCGTATTGATCGTCGCCCTGATCGCGCTGCTCGTGAACGTTTTCCGCGGCGGGGACGACACGGCAGAACCAACCACGACCCTCGAACCCACCACCACGACAATCGCCGACATTTCGCAAGTCATCCCGACCGAGGTGGAAGCGAGCGCCCGTCTCTCCGATGGCTTCGGCGAGTCGAATCTGATCGACGGCGACCTCGAAACTGAGTGGCAGGTGAACCAGGGGACCTCACCGCTGACCCTCGAGTTCCGCTTCGCCCAACCGGTGAGCATCCGCTATCTCGAGATCTACAACATCGCCGACCAGGACCGTTTCCTTCGCAACTACCGGATCGAGGGCTACAAGATTACGGTCGACGATCTACCGGGTGTCGAGCCGCGAGCGACGTTGAAGGATCTGGCGGGTGGTCCGCAACGTATCGATATCGCCAGCATCGAAACCACTGTGCTGACACTCGAGGTGCTTACCCGCTACCCGTCACAGGCGATCGGCGATCAGCCCGCATTCGAAGAGCTGGCAGTTGCCGAGGTCGAGTTCTGGGGTACGGCGGCCGGTTGACCGACGGCGGCGCGACCCGCCGGACCGCTTCGACCACCTGAGTTACTGCAATGACCTGATATCGAGTGGTGCACTCGACGCCGTCCCCCTCGAGTGGAAGAGTGGCTTCGGGGATGGCGTACGACAGGTACGCCCGATGGAAAGGGGAATGTTCTATGAGCAGCACCACCAGACGGCTGGTCATCGTCGTCATGGCCATGGCCCTCGTAGTCGCGTTACCCGGCGTGGCTGCGGGTACCGGCGAGCAACCGGGAACCGGAACACCGGGTTACTACCACAAGATCGACCACTGGCCGGCTCACAAGGTTGATAACGGCATCACGGTGGGCGGTGTCCACTACAGCGCCAACCAGGCCATCGACTGGATAACCATGCCGGTCAAGGGTGACAAGACGTTGACCATGTTCCCGGCCCTGGTGGCTGCCATAATCAACATGGGAATCGGCAACAACTACGGCTGTGTCTTGGACACAATCAGCCAAGCCAACGACTGGATGTATGCTCATCCGCCGGGAAGCGGTGTCAAGGCCAACAGCGACGCCTGGGACGTTGGAGAGCCGCTCTACTGGACTCTCGACGCCTACAACAACGGACACCTGTGCGCACCGTCTCGGGGCTGATCAGGTGATTTGAAAGCATCGGGGAGCCCGGCTGCGGCCGGGCTCCTTGCTTATTGAGCTACTCGACCTCGTCGGCCATCTCGAGCGGTGGCTGGTCCGGTGTCTCTACCGACGTGAAGGAGAGCTTGCCCTCGTCCTCCTCGTCCACGTCGACCAAAACGGTCGCCCCGGCCGGGAACTCCTTGTAGAGCACCTTCTCCGACAACGGGTCTTCGAGCATGCGCTGGATGGCCCGGCGCAACGGTCGTGCCCCGAGTTGCGGGTCGTAGCCCTTCTTGGCCATCAGCTCTTTGGCGTCCTCGGTCAGCGCCAGGTCGAGCGCCTGCGATTCGAGCTGATCGCGAATCCGCCGCAGGAACAGATCAACGATCTGCTTGACCTCGCCCATCGTCAACTCGTGGAACACGATGACGTCGTCGATCCGATTGAGGAACTCGGGACGGAAGTGAGTCTTGAGCGCTTCCGTGACCTTTTCCTTCATCTGCTCGTAGTTGAGCTGCTCGCCACCTGGGCTGAACCCGATGGCCTGCTTGCGCAGATCACCGGTCCCCAAGTTGGAGGTCATGATGATGACGGTGTTCTTGAAGTCGACCGAACGACCCTGTGAGTCCGTGAGACGACCGTCTTCGAGGATCTGCAGGAGGATGTTGAAGACGTCAGGGTGGGCCTTCTCGATCTCGTCGAAGAGAACCACCGAAAACGGCTTGCGGCGCACGGCCTCGGTGAGCTGACCGCCCTCGTCGTAGCCGACGTATCCGGGAGGTGAGCCGACTAGACGGCTGACCGCATGCTTCTCCATGTACTCGGACATGTCGATTTGCAGCAGCGCGTCTTCGTCGCCGAAAAGAAACTCGGCAAGCGCCTTGGCGGACTCGGTCTTGCCGACACCGGACGGACCCAAGAAGATGAAAGAGCCGGCCGGGCGCTTGGGATCTTTGAGGCCGGCGCGAGTACGACGGATCGCCTTCGATACGGCCTGGATAGCACCGTGTTGGCCGATGATCCGCTTGTGCATCTCGTCTTCCATGTTCAGCAGACGAGACGTTTCCTCTTCGGTAAGGCGATGCACCGGGATACCCGTCCACTGGGCAAGCACCTCGGCGATCGCTTCGTCATCGATCACGGACGTGTAATCCTCGCCGGCGGCAACAGCTTCCTGCTCCTTGGCGGTGCGGTCGGAAATCAGCCCGCGCTCTGTGTCGCGCAGCTGGGCGGCACGCTCGAATTGCTGAGCCCTGACTGCGTCCCGCTTGTCGGAACGGACCTTCGTCAGTTCGTCGTCGAGTTGCTGCACATCGGGTGGCAGGTGACCGCGTCGCAGGCGCATCCGGCTGCCGGCTTCGTCGATGAGGTCGATCGCCTTGTCGGGCAGGAACCGATCTGCGATATAGCGGTCCGCAAGATTGGCGGCGTTGACCAGAGCTTGATCTGTGAAGCGAACCCGGTGGTGTTCCTCGTAACTGGGCCGCAGGCCCTCGAGGATCCTGATCGTGTCTGCCACAGAGGGTTCGTCGACCTGAATGGGCTGGAAGCGTCGCTCCAGTGCCGAGTCCTTCTCGAGGTACTTGCGGTATTCCTCCAGGGTGGTGGCGCCAACGGTTTGCAGCTCGCCCCGAGCCAACATCGGCTTGAGGATGCTGGCGGCGTCGATAGCACCCTCTGCGGCCCCGGCACCCACCAGGGTGTGGATTTCGTCGATGAACAGGATGATGTCGCCGCGGGTGCGGATTTCCTTCAGAACCTTCTTGAGTCGCTCCTCGAAGTCGCCGCGGTAGCGTGAACCGGCCACCAGCGCGCCGAGGTCCAATGTGTACAGCTGCTTGTTGGTGAGGGTGTCCGGGACTTCGCCGGCGACGATGCGCTGCGCCAGACCTTCGACGATGGCGGTCTTGCCGACCCCCGGCTCACCGATGAGCACCGGATTGTTCTTGGTGCGCCGCGACAGCACCTGCATCACACGCTGGATCTCGTTGGCGCGGCCGATGACCGGATCGAGTTTGTCATCGCGGGCTTGCTGAGTGAGGTTGCGGCCGAACTGGTCGAGGACGGTCGACCCACCCGGCGACGACTCGCTGCTCTTGCCACGGCCGCTGCCTCCTGGATGGGCACTGGGTGTCGATGGTTCCTCACCCTGGACCCCGGAAAGCAATTGGATGACGGTTTGCCTTACCTTGTGGAGCTCGGCCCCTAGCTTCTGTAGAACCTGGGCGGCGACACCCTCCCCCTCCCGAATCAAGCCGAGGAGAATGTGCTCGGTACCGATATAGTTGTGACCCAGCTGCAGAGCTTCGCGCAGCGAGAGCTCCAGGACCTTCTTGGCGCGGGGCGTGAATGGGATGTGCCCGCTGGGCGCTTGCGAACCCTGGCCAATGATCTCTACGACCTGCGACCGCACCGACTCGAGGCTGATCCCCATGCTTTCCAGTGCACGCGCCGCAACGCCTTCACCCTCGTGGATGAGTCCGAGCAGAATGTGCTCGGTACCAATGTAATTGTGATTTAAAAGCCGGGCTTCTTCCTGAGCGAGGACTACAACTCGCCTGGCCCGGTCGGTGAAGCGTTCAAACACTCTTTACCTCAAATTCGGCGCTCAGTTTTTCGGGCGCCACGCGGATTATAGCGGTGGCCAAAATGTAGCCCCCGGCGGCGTCCGCCACCAGCATCTGCATAATCGGACGTTGCGCCCCTGCTCTTGATAGAACAACCTGGAGGCCGATCGTAATCCCGGGCGGTGACAAGTGCAGCAACACCTGCGCCCAATTTTCGCGATCGGTACCGTTGTGGTCTATCGCTATGGGGTTCGAGCCAGATCGAGTGGCCGGATTTGCGTCGGACGGGAATGATTAGACCTAGGAGGACTACCATCGCACACCAGATGGACGGCCCGATTCTCCAAGATCTAGTACCAATCGAGCGGGTTTGGCAGCGCATGGACGCGGTTGAACGGCGCCTGCGTGAGGCAACGACCTCAGACGACGGCTTTCTCACCCAGATCGCACAACACGGGCTCGCAGCAGGAGGGAAGCGATACCGCCCCCTACTGGCACAGGTCACTGCGGAACTCGGCGGAAGATCCGGTCCCGATCCGGTTGAAGCGGGTGTTGCCGTCGAACTCGTGCACCTTGGCTCGCTCTATCACGACGATGTAATCGACGAGGCCGACACCCGCCGCGGCCGGGTCTCGGTAAATGAGAATTGGACCAACACGATTGCCATCCTCGCCGGCGACTTTCTCCTCGCCCGAGCCTCGGAAGTTGCGGCTCCGCTCGGCACCGAGGCGGTTGCTCTCATCGCCCGCACCTACGCCAAGCTGTGCGAAGGCCAGGTCCTCGAGTTGCAGCTCGCTAACGACCTCGACCACGGGCCCGACGAGTACTACCGAGTTATCGGCGGCAAGACGGCGAGTTTGATCCGCACCTCCGCACGTCTCGGGGCGATGACCGGCGGAGCAGATGCCGAGACGGTCGAGGCGATCAGTGACTGGGCTTGGGAAATGGGTCTCGTTTTTCAGCTCGCCGACGACGTCCTCGACTTCGTCGCCAGCGAAGAGTGGCTCGGCAAGCCCGCCGGCAGCGATATCGGTGAGGGTACGTTCACCTTGCCGCTGCTGTACGCCGCCGACGGCCCCGACGGTGACGAGATCCGGGATCTCCTCGGTGACGGCTTCCCCTATCCACAAGACGACATCGATCGCGCAATCGAACTGGTCATCAAGGGTGGCTATATCGACCGGGTGCTCGATGAGGCCACGGAGCGGATGCGGGCGTCTGAGAAGGCGGCTGCCCGTATCCCCGAGAATGATCTCACCCCGATCATTCGTAACCTCGACCGCTATCTGCTGGACAGGGTCGATATCGCCCGAAGCCAGGCGTAGCAGCCGGGAAACATGCCCTTCGGGCATACGCGGGTAGTCGAATCGAGCGGGAAACGTGGAGGTCATGACCCGGCGGCGTTGATGAAGACATCACTGGATTCCATTGCGGCTGCTATTGCGGCAGTATCAGCGGCACTTGCGGATAGTCATCCGGCTCAAGCCCGTCGAGAGATGAAGCCGGCCGGTAATCGCCGAGCATCTCCTCTTGGACGCCGGCGTCCGGGTGCAGCACATCGAAGATCCGGGTGTGGTTGGCATCGTCGGGAGCACCCCCGCCCCGCCACTGCTCGGCCTCGGTTTCGATGTCGCGGATGCGGCGCACCCCGGACGATGGGAAGCCTTCCTGTGACATCAGCACAACGGCGTAACCCCAGGTAGACGGATCACCATTGCCGAACAGCTCCAGCGGCAGCCGGGCAGTGACCCGGCCCTCGGGGTCGGCAATCACCTTGAAGGTCGGCTTGGTCTCCTCGGACTCGCCCGCCGTGTTGGCAACGTAGAGCGCCGGATCCCACCCTTCGAGGGTCAGCCCGTACTCCCAGCCGTTTCCCTCTCCGAGGGCGGCGTTGCGACCCGGCAGCAGCACACGAGCACCGGTGCCCGCTCCGGGATCGGTGTCGATATACACGTCGAAGGTTTGGATCGAGTAGCCGGCCGGGCTATCCCACGGATTGGCTATCGGGGCATCGATTTCAAAGCCGAAGACAATCGTGTCTCCGCCGGACAGTCCCACCGAGAAGCCGGCTAGGTCGTAGGAGCCATCGACAAACACGACATCCTGCGGGTACGTGTAGGTTCCCGGGCCGTGGTCATCACCCAGCTGGTCGGCGATTTCAACCAGAGGCTCCAGATCGGAGATATCGGGCACCTGTAGGTATCCGGGTCCGGCCTGCGGCAGCAGCGCTCCCTCAGGC
>JARFRN010000114.1 GCA_029287195.1 Acidimicrobiia bacterium
CCAAGATCGACGACGACGACTTCTACGGACCAGCACATATCGAGGACGGGGTCCACGCCCTCGAGTACTCCGGAGCAGATATTGTCGGCAAGGGTGCGCAGTTCACGTACGTCGAGACCGAGGACCGCACTGTGCTCAGAAGACAGCGCGAACAGGAGACCTTCCTCGGTGGATCACCTACAGGTGCAACGATGCTGGTCCGGCGCCGCGTTTGGGAGCAAGTGGGCTTTCCACACCGGCCCCGCCAGGTTGATGTGCTTTTTACGCGAGCCGCTCGCCACAATGGATCGCAGGTCTACGCCGGCTCACCGTGGGAATTTTGCTATGTGCGGTCGGCGCGGGCCCATACGTGGACAGCTGCCGCAGGAACCTTCCTCGCAGGGACCGCCGAACTGTGGAGCGGTCTCCTGCCCGAGCGGATGGTTGCGCCCGACCTCGCGAAGGAGATAGCAGCCTCATGAGCTTGCTGAGCAGGGCCCGCAGGAAGCTGGCGGCGCTCCGCGGGGCGACCCCACCACCGCAGCCGGCGGCCGCCCTACCAGAGCCGACCACGTGGGAGGGGCCGCGCCGGGTCGCCCGCCCCACAGGATCGCTTGCACCGGGAATCAGAGTCGCCGCGGCGCTCCCGGCGGCCGCCAACCTACTCCAGACAACCGAGGAGCAAGATCCCGGACGCGCCGTGATCCGAATAGGGCCCCCGCTGGCCCACGATGATCCGACTTGGTGGTGGCTCGACACCGTCGACGACTCCACACCCCGGGTGCCGTCTTCGCTGGAGGCGATACTCGTCCCCGACGAGCAGCTGCGGGACAGGCTCGAAACCCAACAGCCCGCTGCCATCGGCCGAGTCTGGGTGTTGCCGCAGACGGCAGAGGAAAGGGATGCGCTGATCGCCCATCACTACCCGGTGACCACCACTTCGTATCGGCTCGGCCTCATCGGCTACAACCTCAAATTCGCCAAACCCATCGTCACCGATCTGTTGAAGAACCCGGAAGTCGCTGCCCTCATCGACGAGTGGCGTTTCTTCGCCGCGGCTCCGACACCGGTCACCGACCGGGCGCTGTCCGAATCAGATGTCATCTGGTGCGAATGGTGCGGCCCCAACGCTGTATACGCCGGCCGCAGAAAACAGCCGGGGCAGAAGCTGATCGTCCGCCTGCACCGCTTCGAACTCGAGACCGAGCACTGGAAAGATATCGACCACGAGCAGGTCGATACCTTCGTCACCGTCGGCGACTACTACCGAGACCTGGTGCTGAGTCGGACTGGATGGCCGGCAGACAAGGTCATCGTGATCCCCAACCAGGTCGATGATCTCCAGCTTGCCAGACCCAAGCTCCCGGAAGCACGTTTCACACTCGGCATGCTCGGAGCCTCGTCGTCACGCAAGCGACTCGACCTCGCCCTGGACATCGCCGAGCAACTCCATGCGACCGATGGCAGGTTTCGGCTACGGATCAAGACCGCACTCCCCGAGGAGGAGAAATGGGTCTGGGATGACGCCGCCGAGCGTAGCTACTTCTCCGAGCAGCTTCCCCGTCTCGAGCGATCACCGCTTTCGAGTTCGGTCGTTCTCGACCCATTCGGACCGGATGTCGCTTCGTGGTTCCGCAACATCGGCTTCATCCTCTCATTGAGCGACGATGAGAGCTTTCACCTAGCGCCCGCGGAAGGAATGGCTGCCGCCACGGTACCTGTGATTCGCAACTGGCCGGGGGCGGACAGTGTCTACTCAACCGAGTGGGTGTTCCGAGACCTGCGTGCAATGACAGAACGGATCCTCGAGATCGCGCTCGATGAATCCATGTGGAGAAACACCCGGCGCCGGGCGGCAGAGGAAGCGAGCACTTCGTTTGCCAGGCGCGACATAGTTCGGCAATGGGATCGGCTTCTGGGAGAGAGCTCAGGAGACACCCTCCAGTAGAGTTGCCTCGATGCGCATCCTCCTTCTCTCCCGGACTCACGTCTCGCGCAATCCACAGGCGCGTGCCCTGATGCGAAGCCTGACGGGGGCCGGCCACTCTGTGGTTGCCGTCTGTGGCGCCGGCGATGTTCCTGTTGAACCCGATCTCCGCGTCATCCAGGTGCCCACGAGATGGCCGACCGGGCTCGGCCGGCTCGGCTGGCTACTCCGTCGCGCCCAACCCAACTGGCTCCGACGACGGCTCTTCGACCGGGCTCTGCGGAGGGAGGCACGTCGCGTCGAAATCGACCTCATCTACCCACTGGCCAAAACCGACCTTCCCCTGGCCTCGAGTCTTGCCCGGGAGGGAACGGCTGTGGTTCGCCAGCCGCACTGGCCACACGCAGGGAACCGTGACCTGGTGGACATCGCACCGCGCAACCCGCGGTTCGGTATGGGACGGGGAGCCGGTGATCTTGGACTGCACACGAGTCTCGACGCCACTCCCGGCTCCGTGCCCGCTCCCGGTCGACACCGCGGGATATCACTGTCGCTGGTCTTCCACCGCACCGCGACTACGCCGGCGCAGTATCTAGAGACAGCTGCGCAGCGCGCCGGGATCGAGGTCAACGTCCATGACGGCAAGCTCGACTGGGCGACGGTGGATTCGGACTGCGCTGCTGTGATAATCGTGGAGAGTCCTTATCCGCCAATCGACATCGAAGGCGAGAATGCCAACCGGATCCCGGTTCTCTACTGGGTTCACCACGGTGAGCACCACCTCAGCGCCAACCTCCGGCTGGCCGACGCCTACCGAGCCGACGCAGTGCTCCTTGCCCATAGCTGGCATCTTGCCCATCGCTTCCCCGTCCCCGTCCACCGCTTCCCGTTTGCGATTGCGCCCGAGCTGACACCGCCACGATGTGCGTTTGCAGATCGATCCAACGACGTCGCCCTCGTCGGGGCGGGCGTGGACGGCGGCGGCGGTCGCTACGCACGGCGCCACAGTCTCGTATCCGAGCTGCGACAACGCTTCCCCGATTCCTCCGCATTCGCCTACGGAGTACCTCCGCAGCAGATGGTCCAACTATATGGGGACAGCCGTCTCGTGCTCAACGACGGCGGAGACCGGCATCACCCCATAACCATGCGCATCTTCGAAGCGATCGGCGCCGGCGCCTACGTGCTCACCGATCCGGCGCCGGGTCTGGAGGTTCTGTTGGACCCGCACCGTCACTACGCCACGATCGAGGATGACGTCGCCGCCCAAGCAGCGAGCTTGATTGCGGATCCCGAAACTGCAGAGCGCGCCGCAGCGGCATACGACTTCGCCATCACTCACCATACGTACGATCATCGCATCGATGATTTGATGGCAATCGCAGCAACAACCACGGCGAGGCCTCGCCCGACCGCACCGGCCGGCCGAGGCCTCACAGCCGTCGTGCTGGCCGATCCCGATGTGCAGGAGATCGCTGCTTTCGGATTGCCCGATCTCGCCGATGCTCTTCCTACCCACGTCGTGTGGGATGGCCCGACACTGCTCGGGTCACATCCGCGACGGCGCGTAGATGCTGTGGCGATTGGGCCCGGCACACAGTCGGATCTGGAGCGAGTGATCCGGCCGGCGCGGCGCTTCGTTTATGCCGAC
>JARFRN010000168.1 GCA_029287195.1 Acidimicrobiia bacterium
GGCGCCTTGTGCCAGGTCGAACTCGTTTCGATCACGCGCGACTCGACTGCGCTGGTCGCTTCCGAACCGAGCGGACCAGTCACCAGAGTCCCCCCGTCTTTGAGAATTGCCGCTTTCTCGGCAGCTATCTGCGCCTGCGTCTCGCCGAGATACGACGTGTGGTCGATGGCTATGCCGGTGATCACCGACACGTCAGCTTCAACCACGTTCGTAGCGTCGTATCGTCCGCCGAGGCCGACTTCGACGACCGCGACGTCCACTGCATCCACGCGGAACGCTTCGAAGCCAACGGTGGCTGTCAACTCGAAGTAAGTCGGATGCTCGTCGTACTGCTCCTCTTGCATCACCACAAAAGGGGCAACGTCTTCCACGGCGCGGGCGAGGTGTGTCTTACCAAATGTTGTTCCCCCAAGCGCATACCTGTCCTCGACGCGGTGTAGGTGCGGGGAGATGAAAGAGCCTGTGAACAATCCGTGCGCTCCGAGAATGTCGGAGATCATCCGGACGACTGTTGTCTTCCCGTTGGTACCGGCGACGTGGATCACCGGGTAGGACCGATGAGGATCACCCATCAATCCCAGCAGATGCTCGATACGTTCGAGACCGGGGCGGATCCCGTACCCGATCCTGCGATCGAGAAAGGCAACTGCCGCTTCGTAATCGCCGGGGTAGTCAGCGTCCATATGCCTCCACGCTTCCGAATCTGCTCACCCGAGCTCTGCGAGCTGTGTTCGTAGTTTCTCCAACTTGGCGTTGAACTCTTCGACCTTGCGCCGCTCACCGGCAACTACATCTGCGGGAGCTCGCTCTGCGAAGTTCGGGTTGCCCAACTTGCCCTGCGACCGCGCCAGGAGCTGCTCCGTCTGCGCGATAGCCTTCTCGAGACGCGGTTTCTCCGCTGCCACATCGACCAGACCCGCCAGCGGCACGAACGCCTGCAGCGCACCAGAAGTAAATCGGGTGTGGCCGGCAACCACGGCCGGTGGCCCTTCATAGGTGGCCGCGACGTTGGCCATCGACGCAAGCTGCTCTTGCCACCACGGCTGGGCAATTGCCGCGGGATCGTCGACCAGGAGTTGAATCTGAGTCTTGGGGGAGAGTTCGTGCTCGGCACGGAAGCGGCGCACCCAGACGATCAGTGCCTGCAACTCGTTCACTCCACCGGCGGATTCGACGGCCGGGGGCTGCGGCCATTTGGCCGCGGCAACCAATCCGTCGCCTACCAACTCCGACCAAAGCTCTTCCGTGAGATACGGGATGATCGGGTGGAACAGCGCGAGCAGGTCGCGCACTACCACCCCAAGCGTCTGCCGGGTGGCGTCGGCGGAAGCCGGGTTGCGCACCGACGTCTTCGCCAACTCCAGATACCAGTCGAAGGTTTCGGACCATGCGAAGTTGTAGAGCTGGCCCACCGCATCCGAGAATCGGTACTCGTCGAGCAACGCGTCGTAATCGGCAGCGACCGCATGGAGTCGAGAGAGAATCCACGCATCGATCGGACCAGGGTCTTCCGGGTACCCGCCCGTAGCCGGGACCGATCCGGGTTCGACGTGATTGAGAGCAAAACGAACCGCGTTCCATAGCTTGTTACCGAAGCGGCGCGCGGCATCGATCCACTCGACGTTCAGTGGTATGTCGTGGCCGGGCGCCGCCGACTGCAGCAGCGCCAGCCGGAGAGCGTCGGCGCCGTACTCGTCGGCCAGGTCGAATGGGTCGACTGCGTTGCCAATCGACTTGGACATTTTGCGGCCATCCGCAGCCCGCACGAGGCCATGTATGACGATGTCGCGGAACGGCTCCCGATGTGTGAAGTGAATACCCATCATGATCATGCGGGCCACCCAGAAGTAGATGATGTCGTATGCGGTGACCAGGGCATCTGTCGGGTAGTACTTCTCGAGGTCGGGCGTATTCTCGGGCCAACCCATCGTCGAGAAAGGCCAGAGCTGTGACGAGAACCACGTATCGAGAACGTCTTCGTCCTGCCGCAGGGAACTCCCATCGCAGCGCGTACAGGCTTGGGGCTCCTCGACCGATACGATGACTTCGTCGCAGTCGTCGCAGTACCAGGCCGGAATTCGGTGACCCCACCACAGCTGGCGGCTGATGCACCAGTCGCGCAGATCTTCCATCCAACGGAAGTAGTTGTTCTCCCAACGCCGTGGGATGTAGCGGGCGCGTCCATCCTTGATCGGTTCGACCGCAGGACCCACCAACGGGCCCACCTTGACGAACCACTGTAACGACAGCATCGGCTCCACCACTGTGCCGCAGCGGGAGCAGTGGCCGACCGAGTGATGGTGATCCTCGACTTCTACGATGTAGCCCTGCTTGTTGAGCTCGTGACGCACCGCCTCGCGGGCCTCAAAGCGATCCTGCCCGAAGAACTCGCCGCCGGCGCGAGTGATGTTGGCTTCGGTGTCGA
The DNA here is from genome assembly GCA_029287195.1 of Acidimicrobiia bacterium. Taxonomy (GTDB): domain Bacteria; phylum Actinomycetota; class Acidimicrobiia; order Spongiisociales; family UBA5794; genus JAAETI01. The sequence goes on from JARFRN010000168.1 coordinate 2,426, forward strand.
TCACCTTGATGGCGGGCAGGTCGTGCCGCTGCGAGATCTCGAAGTCCAGAGGATCGTGTGCCGGTGTGACCTTGACGGCCCCGGTGCCGAATCCGAGTTCTACTCCGCCGTCGGCAACTATCGGGATCTCGCGACCGATGAGTGGGAGCGTGACTGTCTTGCCGACTGCGTCCTTGTACTTCTCATCGTCGGGGTGAACCGCAACCGCAGTGTCACCAAGCATGGTTTCAGGGCGGGTGGTCGCCACAACAACCGAGCCCGTCCCGTCCGTGTAGTCGTATCGAATGTGAGTGAGTTCGCCGATCTCCTCTTCATGCTCGACCTCGATTTCGGAGAGCGCAGTGTGACAGCGGGGGCACCAGTTGATGATGCGCTCCCCCCGGTAGATGAGATCCTGGTTGTAGAGCTCGACGAAGACGTGGCCAACGGCCTCGCTGAGACCCTTGTCGAAAGTGAATCGTTCTCTGCTCCAGTCCGTAGAGAATCCGAGCCGGCGAACCTGCTGGTTGATCCGATTGCCGTGTTTCGCCTTCCACGCCCACACCTGCTCGACAAAGCGCTCCCGACCCAAGTCGTGGCGACTCAGCCCCTCCTTGGCAAGCTCCCGTTCGACGACGTTCTGGGTTGCTATGCCGGCATGGTCGGTGCCCGGTAACCAGAGTGCGGCATAGCCCTGCATCCGCTTGCGGCGGATGATCACGTCTTGGATGGACATGTTGAGGGCATGCCCGATGTGGAGGACCCCGGTCACATTGGGCGGAGGAATCACGATCGAGAAAGGCTCGCCGTCTGGATTGACCTCGGGCCTGAAAACCCCGGCGTCTTCCCAGATCTGGTACCAACGGGATTCAACGGCTTGGGGATCGTAAGAAGCGTCCATGGTTCCTCTGCCTCGATCGTTCCGCGATTCGGTGGCCGCCATTCGACGGGCCGCGCATGATAACGCGAAGAACCCGGAGCCTCTTTGGCTCCGGGTTCCGCCACGCTCGGCCTTCCTACCCCCAAGCATTCCCCCTGCTTGCCTGCCCGAACCGAGTGTCCTATGGCCCGCCGTCTGCGGAAGTTGAGTTGTGATCAACTCATGGCGATAACGTAATAACACTGATAGTGGTGATCTAGACACATTCAGTGGTTGTCCGATCTAACTAGTCCGGTCGGATCGTCTGCGGGCAATAGATTCGCCGAGTTGCGGGTCGGGTAGATTCAACGGGGCGACAAAGGAGATGGCATGGCGCTCAGGATTGCTGCAGGCACTCTGATCCCTGGTAGGGGCGAACCGATCGCGGACGGCTTGGTGGTTCTGAACGGCGACAACATCGTCTACGCGGGAACCGCCGTCGGCGCTCCACCGGCGGGACCGGACGACTCCCTCACCCGGGTGCCCGCGGTTATGCCCGGGATGTGGGAGGCCCACGGTCACTTCGTGGGATCGCCGATCCCCGACCTCGAGCATATGGCAACGGCGGATCCCAACTCACTGGTTGCACGCGCTACGGCGGACGCGGCAGCGACACTCGATGCCGGGGTCACCAGCGTGCGCGAGGTCGGTGGTATCGGCCTTTCACTAAAGCCGGTCATCGACGAAGGGTCGATCCGGGGCCCGCGCATCTATGCAGCAGGATCGATTCTGTCGACCACCGGCGGGCATGCCGATATCCACGGATTGCCACTCGACTTCGTCCACAGTCTGGATGACCGCGGCTTTCGGTTCAGCCAGATTTGCGATGGTATCGAAGGTGTTCTGGTGGGCACCCGCAAGCAATTACGTCGCGGGGCGACGCACATCAAGATCTGCGCCTCGGGGGGTGTACTCAGCGAGCTCGATCATCCCATCCACCAGCAGTTCTCGGATGAGGAACTGAAGGCGATCGTCGATGAGGCTGCCAGGGCAGAGCGGATCGTCGCAGCACACTGCCATGGCAAGCCCGGAATCGATGCTGCCCTGCGAGCCGGGGCAGGCACTATCGAGCACGGCTCCTATCTGGATGAAGAGAGCGCACAGATGATGCTCGATACCGGCGCCATCCTCGTGCCGACTCGCTTTGTCATCGACGCACTGTTGCAGATGGAGGACTCGCTTCCGGCATACGCCTACCGCAAGGGCGTCATGGTCGCCGACCACCACGCCATGGCGTTGAAGACGGCAATAGCTGCCGGTGTCAAGATCGCCATGGGAACCGACATCTTCGTCAGTGGACCGTTGTACGGGCGCAACAGCCTCGAAGTGAAGCTGCTCATCGATGCCGGCATGGCGCCGCTGGATGCCATCGAAGCCGCAACGGCCAACGGCCCGGACACTCTCGGACCGCAGGCACCGAAGTCGGGACAACTCGTCGCGGGCTATCAAGCGGATGTGATCGCATTCGACGTCAACCCGCTCGAAGACGACACCGTTTGGGGCGACCCGGATCGGGTGACTCACGTCTGGAAAGCAGGCGTACCGACCAAGACTCCGGGCATCGCCTGATTCCAGAAGAGCTGCGGTCGCACGCAGCAGGAACAGGAGTGCTCCGGATTGCGCGACCGGCTGACCGTGCGGCTAGGCCGAGCGTTCCTGCGCCGCGGCTGAACCGAGTTCCGTGATCGGAATCAGGGTCGGATTGACCTTTTCTCTAACAACGTCCTCATCGATGACAACCCGGGCGATGTCGGTGCGTGACGGCAGCTCGTACATGGTGTCGAGAAGTACCTCTTCCATGATCGCTCGCAGCCCGCGGGCTCCGGTTCCCCGGTTGAGTGCCTGTTCGGCGATTGCCTCGAGGGCCGCGGCGGTGACTAGAAGCTCGACGCCATCCATTTCGAAGAACTTGGTGTACTGCCGGGTGAGCGCATTGCGCGGCTCTTGCAGCACTCGCACCAAACTGTCCTTGTCGAGAGCGTCCACGGTGGTGACCACCGGGAGCCTTCCGATGAATTCGGGGATCAGACCGAATGAAATCAGGTCCTCGGGCATGACCTCGGCAAAGATCTCGGTATCGCTGCGCTTGTCGAGCGAACGGACTTCGGCTCCGAACCCGACCGAGTTCTTGCCGACCCGTTTCCGGATCACCTCTTCCAGGCCGGCGAAGGCACCACCGCAAATGAAGAGCATGTCGGTGGTATCGATCTGCAGGAACTCCTGATGGGGGTGCTTGCGACCTCCTTGCGGCGGTACGGAGGCGATCGTGCCCTCGAGGATCTTGAGCAGCGCCTGCTGGACGCCCTCCCCGGAGACATCGCGAGTAATCGAAGGGTTCTCCGCCTTGCGGGCGATCTTGTCGATCTCGTCGATATAGATGATCCCGGTCTCCGCACGCTTGATGTCGAAGTCGGCAGCCTGGATCAGCTTGAGGAGGATGTTCTCCACGTCCTCGCCGACGTACCCTGCCTCCGTTAGCGCAGTGGCGTCTGCGATGGCGAACGGCACATTGAGCCTCCGCGCCAGCGTCTGCGCAAGCAGTGTCTTGCCGACACCGGTTGGACCGACCATGAGGATGTTCGACTTCTGCAACTCAACATCTTCATCTTTGGCTTTTTGCCCGGCACGGACTCGCTTGTAGTGGTTGTAGACGGCAACGGATAGAACTCGCTTGGCCTTTTCCTGCCCAACCACGTATCCGTCGAGGAACTCGTAGATCTCGCTGGGCTTGGGCAGTTCTGCGAAGGAGACCTCTTCCGTATCGGCAAGTTCCTCTTCGATGATCTCGTTGCACAGCTCGACACATTCATCGCAGATGTACACGCCGGGACCGGCGATGAGTTTTCGTACTTGCTTCTGCGACTTGCCGCAGAAGCTGCACTTGAGAAGTTCGCCGCCTTCGTATTTGGCCAAGTCGCTCTCTCTTCCCTACCCGTCGACTGCCTCTAGCGTACGCCGTGAGAGAACTTCGTCAACAACCCCGTACTCTCTCGATTCCTCGGCGCTCATCCAGTAGTCGCGTTCGGTGTCGTCGGAAACCCTATCCATGTCATGGTTGGTATGCCGGACCAGGATCTCGTTGATCTCCTCCCGCGTCTTGAGAATCTCGCGGGCGTGGATCTCGATATCAGTGGCTTGGCCACCCAAGCCCGAGATGTGTGGCTGATGCAGCATGATGCGAGAGTGCGGCAGGGCGAAACGCTTGCCTTTGGCCCCACCTGCCAGCAGGACTGCTGCAGCGGACGCCGCCAGTCCCATGCAGTAGGTCGATACATCGGCTTTGATGAACTGCATCGTGTCGTAGATGGCCATCAGTGCGTAGGTCGAACCACCGGGCGAGTTGATGTACATGTTGATGTCTTTGTCCGGATCCTCGCCCTCGAGATGCAACAGCTGGGCCATGATCACGTTCGCCACGCCATCGTCGATGGGAGTCCCGAGGAAGACAATACGGTCTTTGAGCAGCCGGCTGTAGATGTCGAAAGCCCGCTCTCCGCGAGGGGTGTTCTCGACAACGGTCGGCACCAGGTAACTCATGCTTCTCCTAATCCTCTTGCGTCTCCGACTCATCTCCCGATGAGTCGTCCCCGTCCGCGGACGAGTCGACGTCCATTTCTATATCGTCGGTAACCTCTGGTGGCCTTAAGTCGATGTGTCGGCCTTTGTCGTCGACCGCGACCGCTGACGCCACGATTCGATCGAGGGCCTTACGACGAAGGATATCACCGGCCAGGACCTGTATCCGACCACTCGACTCCAACGCCGACTTGAGGGCCTCGGCATCTTGATTGACCTCACCGGCCATTTGCACGACCGCATCATCCAATTCTGCGTCTGCGAGTTCAATGCCCTCGATAGCCGCGACGCTGTCGAGCAAGATCCTCGTGCGCAGGGTTCGTGCGGCTCGGTCTCGCATATCTGCGACGAACTGTTGCTCATCCTGACCAACGATCCGCAGGTAGTTGGCGAAGTCGAGGTTCTGTTGCTCGAGCGTGTGGGCAAGATTGTGAAATGACGACTCCACTTCGGCGTCTACTAGAGCTTCGGGGATCTCGAGCGAAAGCTCGTCGCCCAGTTGCTCGATGAGCTTGCCTTGGAACGCCGACTCGGCACCATCGAGCTTCATCATCGTGAGATTGGCCCTGACCTGGTCCGTCAACTCATCGACCGTATCGAACTCGGATACGTCGGACACCCAGTCGTCGGTGACCTCGGGAAGCTTCTTGGCTCGCACTCCCTTGACCAGCAACTTCAACTCGGCCTCCCGGGGCTCGTCCTGCCCAAAGCCGGCAGGTAGCGTGCCGGGCCCCTGACGGATGTCGCCGGCGGAGGATCCGCCGAGAAGATCGTCGAGGCCGGGGATGAACGAGTTGGAGCCCACCTCGTAGAGCAGATCGTCGGCGGCGGCTTCCGGGATCTCAACCCCGTCCACGGATGCCGATATGTTGATCATCACGAAGTCTCCGCTGTCGGCGGCGCGGTCAACATCTTCGAGTTCGGCGTACTGGTTTCGCAATCGATCGATCTGCGAGTTGAGCTCGTCGTCGGTCACTTCGGGCGCGTCGATCTCGATCTCACGACCTGCAAAGTCCGGGATGGCATCGAGCAGCGGCCACAGCGTCACCTTTATGTCGACATCGACGCCTCCACCCTCGGCATCGCGCACATCGGTGATGCGTGGTGGGGTCGCCGGCTCGAGCTCGGCCTCGCTGATGGCCGGCCCAACCAGTTCGGGCAAAGCTTCTTCGATGGCCTCGTTACGAAGGGTCTGCTCGCCGACCATCCGTTCAACCATCGCCCGCGGCGCCTTGCCCGGACGGAAGCCCTTGATCTTCATCGACTTGGACAGCTTGCGGGCCGCCTTGTTCTTGGCTGATTCGAGCTCGTCGCCCTCCAGCTTGATAGTGAGAATCCGCTCAAACGGACCTGCTTCTTTGATGTCGGATTGCACGAACGGCTCCCTCAGATCGACAAGAGGCCGAAGCCGGGGCCGTCCCGGTCGGGGACGGCTTGCGGCTACGGCTTTTTGGGGTGGCCGACGGGATTTGAACCCGCGACATCCTGGACCACAACCAGGTGCTCTGCCTAACTGAGCTACGGCCACCATGATGCGGATTGCTCCGCCGCAGTTTCGCAGAAACTGCCAAGGTGTCGACTTGCCCGACACCCGCGCCCCCGGAAGGATTCGAACCCTCGACCAAGAGCTTAGAAGGCTCCTGCTCTGTCCCCTGAGCTACGGGGGCACACCAGGGACGCCAGAGGATAGACAAATGCCCATCCCGCAGCGTCCTTCCGAGCGGATGACGGGAGTCGAACCCGCGTAACCAGCTTGGAAGGCTGGGGCTCTGCCATTGAGCTACATCCGCAGACGGCGAAAGGATACTCTATCTCAGAGGTGTGTCATGAGGCATCAGACGGACCCAGTGGATAGAGATCCCTTCATCGATGCGCTGCGGGTGACCTCGGTTTTGGTTGTCGTCTTCGGACACTGGCTGACCACCACGGTGATCTGGGAAGACGGGCTCATCGACATCGAGAATGCCCTTTCGGTGGTTCGTGGCTCACATGTTGTGACCTGGCTGATCCAGGTCATGCCGTTGTTGTTCTTTGTGGGCGGGTTTGCCAATGCGCGCTCGCTCGAAGCGCACGGCGGGGACTACCTCGCGTTCCTGCGGACTCGCTACGTGCGGTTGCTCACACCGACACTGGTATTTGTCGCCGTGTGGTTGGGCCTCGGCCTCCTCGAGGGATTGCTGGGCCTGGATCGGCCCAATCCACTCGATCGAGCTGCCGACCAGGCCGCACTCCCCTTCTGGTTCCTCGGCCTCTATGTGATTGTGGTTGCCCTGGCTCCGCCGATGCTGGCGCTACACCGCCGACACGAGTGGCGAGTTCTCGTGTCAATGGTTGCTGGTGTTGTGGCGGTCGACGTGCTGCATCACGGCCTCGGCGTGCCGCACATCGGGGTGCTCAACTATGCGTTCGTGTGGCTGTTGGCGCATCAACTGGGCTATTTCTATGCCGACGGCCGGCTGCAGAACGTCGGCCGACGTGCAACTCTGGCGATCGCCGCAGCCGGCCTCGCCGGGCTCGTCGTGTTGACCACTGCTGTCGGCTATCCGGTGAGCATGGTCGGGGTCCCCGGGGATGATCGCTGGAATACCAATCCCCCAAGCCTCGCTCTGGTAATGCTCACGGTGTGGCTGGTGGGTTTGGCGCTGTGGCTTCGATCGACGCCGCCCTCTCCAGGCTCGTGGCTGATCTCCCGGATCGAGCGCGGTAATCGCGTCGTGCTCACAGTATTCCTTTGGCACGTGACCGCGATCTCACTGACGGCGGCGATCATCTATCCGCTCGGTTCTCCCCGTTTCGAGACGGGTACCTGGCAGTGGTGGGCGCTGCGACCTGTGTGGATGGTGGTGCTGGTGCCGGCCATGCTTGGCTTGGTCGTCGGCTTCCGCCGCTTCGAGGTCCATCCCAAGCCGGCGCGGCTCTGCCTATCGGGACTATCGACGACACGCCGCCTCGTTGCCGGCCTCGGCGTGGTATCGCTGGCTCTCGGCATCCTCGGGTTTGGGGTCACCGGATTCAACCGGATCACCGAGACCCTGGGCGAGGAGGTGCTGGGGTTCGAGATGAATCCTCTGCAGAATGTGCTGCACCTTGCGCTGGGAATCATTGCTCTCGTGTCTGTTCCGAGAACCCCGGGCCTGGTTCGCGCTGCTGCCACACTGATCGTGGGCGTGTACGCGCTGATTGGGCTCGCCGGCTCGTCGAGCGGGATCCGTTTGCTGGGGGCGAATCCGGCGTCTTCGGTCCTGCACCTGGTGGTAGGCGCTGTTGCGGGTGTTCTGCTCTGCTGGGCGACGCTTGTCGATTACAGGATCGATCGTCGCGCCACTGCTGCTGAACCCTTGTCAATCGAAGATTCGCGCGACCGGGGATTGGAGGCCGAATAGGCGGCCTTCGCATGGCTCACGGACGAGGCTCGCCGCCGGTCAGCTCGAGGATCTCGCGGTGCCACGGCACGTTGGCGAGGAATGTCTGCCGATCGACAGGATCGGCGATGCGGTCGGCATCCGCAAGCAGGACTTTTCTTGCACGCGCCAGGACCCGGTTGCCTGCGGGATCCCCGGCTGTGCGGAGAACCTGGGCGCACGACAGATGGATGCGCAGCGGCTCCCAGGCGCCGGCCAGGGTGCCTCCCTCATCGAGGTGGCTGCAGATGACCGCGGCGTGCGCCAACGCCGTGTCTATTTCCCCTGCCGCCAGCGCCATCCGAGCCAGACCGGCGCGCGCCCCCATGGCGAGACCCGTCTGATCCAGCTCTTCTCGGATCTGCAGCGCCTCGGAGTAAGCGTCTCGCGCTGCCTCCGCGTCGCCGAGACCGAACAGGGCGTGACCCAACCACATCAAGCCCTCGGCTACGGCATCCAGCTGCCCGAAGTTGCGCTTCTGTGCAATCGACTTCTCTGCTAGGGAGCGGGCGAGGGACCAGTCCTCCTCGGAAGCCGCAACCCAGGCAAGGTTCAGCACGCTGCTGGCTTCAGCAAGCCGGTCGCCCACATCGGCGGCGATCTGGCGAAATCTGTCGAAGTAGGAACGCGCTGCTCGATAGTTGCCTACCAGGGTTTCGACAATGCCCAGGTTGTTCGCCGCAGTCAGTTCCCTCTCGAGATCACCCAGTCGGCGCGACACCTCGAGCGAGACCGCCAGGTGCTCTCGCGCCGCGGTATGGTCCCGGCTGGCCAGCGCGATGAGGCCCAGGGCGGTGTGGGCGCGGGCAACTGCGTAGAGGTCATCCACCGCCTCCGCCAATCGCAGAGCATGCTCGGCCTCCGGCCGGGCGATCTCAAAGTCTTCGTTCGCCGTTAGCGCCATCGCCAGTGCATGCCGCGCTTTCGCCTCTAGCCCGAGATCCCCCGATGCTGAGGCCGCTTCCACCGCCGAGTATGCGGTGCTCACGGCGGCAGGGAATTCGCTGCTGAACCAATGGAGCCAGGTCCGCTCGGTCGCGGCCGTGGCCATAGCAGAAGGGTCATCGCCGGCGAGCACGGCCAGCTCGTCGAGCAACAACGCCTGCTGATCTCGTCGTCCCTGCATGGCGAGGGTTCGGGATCGCCCGAGCACAAGGGCAAAGCGACGTTCCACATCATCAGTCGGCGCTAGCGATAGAGCGCGCTCGAAGAACTCATCGGCAGTCTCGACCGCGTACCCCGCAAGCGCCGCCTCGGCGGCTTCGGAGTAGTAGTGCAACGCCTCGGCATCGCGACCGGCGTTCTCGAGATGGCCGGCGATCAACGGTGCCAGCTCGGCAGCGCGGTCACCGCTATTGGCGATCAGCCAATCAGCGACGGATGCGTGGTAGCTCCGTCGGATCCTCCGCAGGACCCCTTCGTATGCAACGGCTCGCAGGATCTCGTGATGGAAGAGATACTCAGACGCGTCGGAAAACCCCGACTCGGCGCGCAAGTGGACCATCTCCCGATCACTGAGGGCCTCGAGTGCCCCCTCGACGTTATCGAGATCGGGGTTGTCTCGGGCGAGGTACTCGATTGTGGCGTCCCAGAAGACCCGTCCCACCACGGAAGCCTGCTGCACCGCCGTCCGTTCGGCGCGCGAAAGACCATCGAGACGGGCTTGAATGACGCCGCTGAGGGTGGCAGGGATTCGCATCTCGGGGAAGCGCGCACCGTCGATGGTCCAGATCTCATCCCCTGGAACGATGACGCCGTCGTCGACGAGCATCCGGATGGTCTCTTCGAGGTAATAGGGATTCCCCCCGGCGTGTTCGACGAGTCGTCGACGTAGCGACCCGGGACAGTCGATGACCTTGCGCAGCGCCGTTGCGGCCAATTGCTCCGATTGGGCATCGGTCAACGGTTCCAGTCGGATCCAGCGGTGTCGATCTCCTTCTCCCCAGCTCGGCCGTTTCGCACGGAGCGACGGCCGTGCAGCACCGACGAGCAACACGGGTGAATCAGCGAGACCAACCATGACGTCACCGAGAAGGTCGAGGGAGCCGGCGTCGGCCCAGTGCAGGTCCTCGATCAACATGACGACCGGGTTCGCGGAAGCAAGGGCGCCGATCACCTCGGTCAGGTACATCACTGCTCGACTCCGGATCTGCTGCGGTGAGTCGAGCGACGGCCGAACGTGAGGGCTGTCGCCGAAGTCGTAGCCGATCAGCTGGCCGATGAAATGTGCCTTCTGCTCTGCTTCGGAGCCGCCGCCGAGGGCGCGCTCAGTCCCCGAGACGAGCTTCGTTCGGGCGGTGGCGGCGTCGTCATCGCCGCGGATGCCGAATCGCCTCTCTATCAGATCTCGGATCACTCCGTGAGGCGAATCGCGCCTCTCCAGAACGGCACGCGCTTCAAGTCGAGTGTGGCTGATTGCACGGAGCCGACGGCGGGTCTCCTGGAGAAGCCGGGATTTGCCCAGCCCAGCCTCGCCGATAATCGTCACGACATGGAGCCGGCCGCTTGCGACTGTGGCCTGCAGGGAATCGAGCGTTATCTCTAGCTCGCCGTCGCGGCCAATCATCGGGATCTCGAGGCCCTCGATGCCACGTTCCCTGGATCGGGCTTCGGCCGCGGCGCGCCGGGTGACGCGATACACCACAACCGGATGTGGGAAACCCTTGGCTTCGATGGTCCCGCCGTCCTCCACTTCGAAAAGGCCCCGAACGTGCTGATAGGTGTCGCGGGAGATGAGCACCGTCCCAGCTGGGGCAGCGCTCTCGAGTCGAGCCGCAAGGTTCACGGAGTCGCCCATGATCGTGTCTTCGGCCTCGGTCTGACCGCCGGTGACAACCAGACCTGTGTTCACACCCACCCGGACGGCAAACCCTGCAACGCCTTCACGCTCCTCCAGGTCGGCAGCACGCTTCTTGGCCACACCGATGATCGCGAGTCCGGCACGGATTGCCATCTCCGGATCGTTCTCCTGTGCCGTGGGGAGCCCGAAGACGGCCATGAAACCATCGCCCATGAATCGGGTGACGCGGCCTCCGTGCTCGCCTACCGGGACCGCGAGAGCTGAGAGCGCGGAGTCCATGATGGCCATCGTCTCTTCAGGGTCTCGTCCTCGCATGAGGTTCGTGGAGCCGACGACGTCCATGAACAGGACGGTTGCAAGCTTCCGCTGCTGTTCCACTTCCGCCAGCCGCGATAGCTGTGCGCGCAGCACACCGATGGTGGCATCTACGACGCTATCGCCGAGTGTGGCGCGCAGACCTTCCTGAGCGGCAATGGCCGCCTCGAGCTGTTGGCGCGTCGCTGAGACGCTCTCGGATGTCATGCGGCGGCTCTCTCCGGACTTCGGCGGGACCTCAGATTAGGCAACGCTTCCTGCCCTGCAGCGGCGGCGCGTGTGGGTTAAGCCATTGTTCGCCCGTCGTTCACGGCGTGTTCATTCCGACTCCTCATGCTTGCTCATACGGCCGGCAAAGCGCCGGATCGACGACGGAAGGATGGATCGTGAAACGGATGCTTGTAGCACTGCTCGTGCTGGGCTCGATGGTTGTGTTGATGGCAGCCCCCGCCTACGCCCGAGGGAACGGCAACCCGCACCCGGCACCGGTGGTGTACGTCACCGGCCAAGGCTTGGCCTACGACTCGATCGTGGTAGCCGACTTGCCGTTTGTACCAGGTGCCCCGTATCAGAAGCTGGAGGCCGGTGGCCCCACTGGGGTGCAGACCGAGTTTGGCCCCGGAGATCAGGGCTACGTCGGAGGCCGCTGGTGGATGGACGTCAACGGCAACGGCGAGATGGACGAAGGCGACTCGTTCTTCTTGTGCCCGTTGCTCGGCCCGGGCTTCGACCCGCACGCCTGAGCCAATCAGAGCCGATTGATGTGGAGGCCGCCCGCCGGGCGGCCTCTACGCTGAAGAGTGAGTGACGGATTCGGCGAGTCCCCAGTCGCAACGAGCAAAGACCAAGCCCCTCCGGGCAGCAAGCTCCAAGACCACATATCGCACTCGGACCGTCGAGCCGGAGTCGTCAATCTCGTCGGGCCGGCCGAATTTGAACCTTCCCCGCGCTCAGTCCGACACGGCGAGGTGCCGACAACGCAGCAGACCCGAACCCGCAGGCAGAACAAGAGACACGCACCCGATAGCGGGGTCGAGACGAGACATCGGAAAAAGCGGAGACGTTCGAATCGCTCGTCGGGCTGGCCGGATTTGAACCGGCGACCCCCTGCTCCCAAAGCAGGTGCGCTGCCAAACTGCGCTACAGCCCGTGCGGCCGCCATTGTTGCAGGTATCAGGGAGTCTGTCGTACCTCGCTGATACGTTCGATGGATGAAGCCAGAAGTGCCCGAGCAATTGTTGCGCCAAGCCGGAGAGTGGGATGAACTGCATCGCTGGGCGCGGCGCGAGTTGGGCAAAGCGTTGCGGCGGCTGGGACTTACGTACAGTGAGATCCGGCTGATCATCCCGGTGCCCAAGGGGACGTTGTCGAATTGGTGTCAAGAGCTGAAACTGACCAAGAAGCAGATAGAGGCCATCCGAGCTCGTGTGCCTTCGCAGAAAGGAATCCCCAAGGACTCTCAATGGCGACGTCGTCTCGAGATCGAGAGGATCCGCAGCGAAGCAGAGAGATTCGCGATTGAACACTGCGATGATGCCTTCTTCGTAGCTGGAGTAGTCCTCTATTGGGCCGAAGGCTCCAAGTGGCGTAATG
>JARFRN010000189.1 GCA_029287195.1 Acidimicrobiia bacterium
TCTCTGAGGATGAGATACAAGCTTTTCTCGTCGAAAGCCTCGAGGCGATCCTGATTGATCTACCGGCCGACGTTAGGGGTGTAGTCGACAACGTTGCCGGAACTATCGATCGGTCTGCGGCATCGGGTGGGGTGGCGACGATCAGCTTGCTCGTCGGTATCTTTGCGGCATCCCTGCTGTTCATCGCCCTACAGGACGCGCTCAATGTGATCTGGAGGATCCCGGTTGAACGGGGTCTGCGTTTCACTCTGCGCCGTCGGCTGATTGCCTTTGCAGTGGTTCTCCTCACCGGTGCCGCTCTGGTAGCAAGTCTTGCCGTGCAGACTGTGGTGTTGGTCGTCGATGAGATTTTTGGGGGGAACATCGGCAACTTCCTCAACCTCGACGACCTCGTTGTGTCGATTGCAACTTGGGCCGTCGGCGTCGGGGCGATTGCCGTACTCTTCCAGCTGCTGATCAGGGAACATCTCAGCTGGCGCAACACGTTTGTCGCCGCCGCTCTCATCGCAGTCCTGATGGTGATCGGCACTTGGGGTGTCGGGATCTACTTCAGCAGATGGGGATCGACCTCTCTCAGCGCAATTTCCGGTGGAGCGGTGATTCTGCTCACCTGGCTGTACTACCTAGCCCAGATACTGATAGCCGGGGCGGAGCTTCTCAAGACGCTGGAAGCACGGTCCCGGGGAGCAGCCTCGAGTTAGCACGTGGACACCAAACGCCCCCAAACACCGTTCTTGCGTACACCCGTCCCGATATTCGGACTGGGCAACGCAAGAACGGTAGGGGAAAGCCGGTAGGGTCACCAATTCGTGGACCAGTCAAAGGAGACCCAATGAGCCGCTTTTCCCGGCTTCGAGCCGGTTTGATTCTCACCATCGGCGCAGTCGGCGCCGCCGCACTCGGCTTGGTCGGAAAGTCCAAGCTCGACGCCAGGCGAATCACCAGGGAACTCGGTCCGACTGCTCCGGTACTCACAATCGACGGTGTGACATTCCGTGATCTGAACAAGAACGGGCGGCTCGATGCATATGAAGACACGCGGTTAACGATCGCCGAACGGGTTACAGACCTCCTCGGCCAGATGACCCTTGAGGAGAAGTGCGGGCTGATGATGCAGCCCATGATCAACGCCGGCAAAGAGGGCACACTGGTCGAAGCGCCCTCGACGGTGAGCCCCGTGACCACCGCAGAGCGAGTGGCCGACCGCCACATCAACCACTTCAACCTGGTGTTCTCCGGGGATGCGGCAGCGGTCGCCAAATGGAACAACAACTTGCAACGTTTGGCGGAGCGAACCCGGTTGGGCATTCCCGTCACGGTCAGCACGGACCCCCGCCATTCCACAGGGGAGAATCCAGCCTCCGGCATCCTCATGAATGGATTTTCGCAGTGGCCCGACCCGCTGGGTCTGGCCGCAACCCGCGACGAGGAACTCGTTCAGCGGTTCGGCGACGTGGCTCGCCGTGAGTACCTGGCCGTCGGGATTCGGACGGCATTGCATCCAATGGCCGACCTGGCCACTGAACCGCGCTGGTCGCGCATGTCCGGCACCTTCGGCGAGGATGCCGAGCTGGCCGCACAGATGACCGTCGCCTACATCCGCGGCTTTCAGGGAGTGGCGCTCGGCGCCGAGAGCGTGTCCTGCATGGTCAAGCACTTTCCGGGCGGCGGACCGCAAGAAGATGGCCTCGACCCGCATTTCCTCTGGGGCAAAGAGCAGGTGTACCCGGGTGACAACTTCGAGTATCACCTCACCCCCTTTGTCGCCGCCTTCGACGCCGGGGTGGAACAAGTGATGCCCTACTACGGAATCCCCGTCGGTCAGACCAGTGAAGATGTCGCCATGGGCTTCAACAAAGACATCATCACCGGCCTGCTGCGGGAACGTTTCGGCTTCCACGGGGTCGTGTGCACGGACTGGCAGATCGCAGAGGGCCCCAAACTCCTCGGTGGAGTCACGGTTATGAGGGCCCGGGCGTGGGGTGTCGAGGATCTGTCGGTGCCCGAACGCTACGCCAAGGCGATTGCCGCCGGTGTCGACCAGTTCGGAGGTCAGGAGTCGCCGCACCATCTCGTGGAACTGGTGCGCACCGGGATAGTGACAGAAGCGCGCATCGATGAATCGGTCCGGCGCATTCTCACGATCAAGTTCAAGCTGGGTTTGTTCGACGATCCTTACGTAGATGCCGCGGCCGCCGGATCGCTGGCAGGCACAGCCGAGTTCCGCGAGATGGGCCTCGAGGCGCAGCGCCAGAGCGTGGTGTTGCTCGAGAATGGGCACCTGCCCGATGGGTCGGCGGCGTTGCCGCTGCGCAACCGCCCGAGGTTGTATGTCGAGAATGTCGCCGCCGACGTGGCGGAGCGGTACGGCACCCTCGTGGAAGATCCCGCCGAGGCCGATGTTGCCGTGCTGCGCCTGCGGACGCCGTACCAGCCCAAGGGGCGGGGCTTCCTGTCGCGGCTATTTCACCATGGTGACCTCGACTTCAAAGGCAAGGAGTTGGAACGAATTCTCGGACTCCTCGAATCGGTCCCAACGATCGTCGACATTCACCTGGAACGAGCCGCGGTCATACCCGAGATCGCCGAGGCCGCTGCCGGACTTCTTGCCACCTTCGGCGTCACGGACGAGATCCTCATGGAGGCGGTCTTCGGGGCATTCAACCCGACGGGGAAGCTGCCGATCGAGCTGCCGTCGTCGATGGAGGCTGTACGCGCTCAGAAAGAGGACGTGCCGTACGACTCAGAGGACCCGCTCTTCGAGTTCGGGCATGGGCTGAGCTACGCGTAGGCCCTCCGATCGGCTGATCACTGTCTCGAGCGCTCGAGCAACCGGAGAACCCGGAGAGTCGATTCCCGTTCGATCGTCGCCCTGGGGCGTCGGTTCTGCTCCAGTCCCATGTGGCCACCGGATACCCAGTAGGCGACCGGTTTCTCCGGCAGCCAGGTGCGAGGAAGCAGCCAGGTCCCGTGATCAGTCCGGTGCTCGTCGAGACGCGCCAGCGAATCGAGAAACCACCAATGGTTCCTCGCTTCTGGGAACGCCGCCATCATTTCGATGCTGAGGACGAAGTGCTCCTGGCTCGGCCGCTCGAGCGGTTCGCGATAGCCGGGCAGAGCGGCGTTCCAGCCCAGCACGTAGTAACGCGGTGGTGACCGCGAGTCGTCGCGCACGTACCCGAATCGCGGGGGTAACGCCTGGTACTCCTCGGTGAGTACGTACCGGACGACCATGTCGACCATTTCCACAACGCGCGGCGTACGCCACTCCTCGGGGAAAGCCGCCAGCATGTGCAGGTCGTGCACATACGGCAGCGCGCACGAGCCGCCTGGGGTGAACCACGGATCGACGACCCGATGGCGTCCTCGGTAGGCCCGCGGCAGGTCCGTCGGATCCTCCGCGAGGAATATGTCGAAGCGTCCCGCTGCCGCTACCCGGTGGATCGTCCCGAGCCGTGCCAGCGCGTGCTCCCGGAGCGCACCGTCGTCGTAGCCGAGCCGAAGCAGATGAGCGATACATAGGACACGGTTGAGCTCCGCCAGTATCCCTCGGTCCTGGGCGCGGTCGGGGCCGGCGATCCAAGCAGAAAACGGCGCCAGCCGAGCGTCGAGATCGCCTATGCCCTTCCGCAGGCCAAATTCGGCGAGTTTGCCGGCCACGTTCTCGAAGCAGTTGCTGCCGGAGTCGTGGATCCGGGTTACGCCTGCAATCCGATCGAGCCACAAACGCACATGGGGCGCGGCAAGAAGGGCCTCCTGAGCGCTGTCGACCGCCTCAGGATCAGGATCCGGCGCAAGAGATGTCAGGGTCAGCCAGCGGACCACAGGGCCGCCCGTCTCGAGCAGCCACTCGAGGGTCTCCCGCGGCGGCGTCATCCGGACGAGGTGGTGAAGGCTGTGGTCGTGCCGAACGTGCCCTGGATCTCGAACTCGATTCTGCCGGTCGCCGTAACCCATCCCGTCCCGTCGGGGTTCCACGAGCGGAGTCGTTCGTAGCTGATGGGTATCTCGACGGATGCCGACTCGCCGGCGTCCAGGCTCACCTTGGCGAACCCGGCCAGGCGGCGATCTACACCCGCGATGTCCCTGGCAAAGACCTGGATCACCTCGGTGCCCCGTCTCCTCCCCGTGTTGGATAGAACGGCAGACACAACAACCTGTGCCTCCCGATCTTCGACGGCTACATCCCCCAACTCGAACGTGGTGTAGGACAGGCCGTGGCCGAAACAGAACATCGGCTCCAAACCGAGCCGGTCGAAGCCCCGATACCCGACGTATACGCCTTCACCGTAGCGGACCGTGCCCGCCTCGCCCGGGTAGTTGAGCAGCCCCGGGTGCTGTCGCGAGTGCTGCGGGAACGTCACCGGCAAGCGGCCGCCAGGATCCGCGCCACCGAACAACACATCGGCCACCGCCGAGCCAGCTTCCTGCCCTCCGTACCAGGCCTGGAGCACTGCGCCGGTTTGATCGAGCCACGGCATCTCGACGGCAGATCCGGCCACCATCACCACAACGGTGTTGGGTTGGGCGACGGCGACCTCGGCGACCAGCCGGTCCTGTTCCCCGGGCAGGGAGAGATCGGGGCGGTCGAAGCCTTCGCTCTCCCATTCCGGTGTGAGACCGACAACAACAACGGCAACGTCGGAGTTGGCGGCCAGGTCCCGGGCGGCCCCTATCGGGTCGACGGGCCCGGGCAACCTACAACCGAGTCGGATCCACCGCATCCGGTCCCCCGGTCGCGACGCGTACTCGACGACCAGGTCGAGTTCCTCGCCTGCAGCTAGATCTGCTTCCCATTGCAGCGGCTCGGTCGCGTTGCCATCCCAGACATCCGCCACCACCGCACCGCCGGCCCTCACCCGCACGCGACCGCCGGCAGATATTGCAAAGACATGGCGCCCGCTCACGGCTGCCATGAACCGTCCGGAGAGGCGGAGCGAGAAGGCGTCGTGGTCCACCCACTCATCGCCGCGCCCGAGGAACACCAGGAAGGACTTCGTAGTTGGCAGCGTTCGAACAGGGTCGCCGACGAAGTCCGGTCCGGCGAAGTACTCAACCAGTAGGCCCGCCTCCGCGTCGCCGTGCACGAGACTGTGCGGGTCGAGCGCCGGCGGCCGGTGGTGGGGGTCGGGACCGGGGGCCCACTGCACAGTCGATCCGGCGGGAGCGGCGGCCTCTATCCCCTCGAGGATGGAAGTCACTCGATGTGGGTTGACGGCGGAGCTGCCTCCTCCCTGGTGCGGTGTTGCCCGGGCATGCCCGCCGATCACGGCTATTCGCAACGAGCCTTCGATCGGAAGCGCTGACTCGTTCTTCAGCAGCACCATCGACTCGACCGCCACCCGGCGCGCTAGTTCGCGGTGGGCGGCGGGCTCGTCGGCTTTCTCCGGTTCGGGTTCCCGGTGGTGACGGGCGCCCGTCCTGTCGAGCAGCCTGAGCAGCCGGCGCACCTTGCGGTCGATGTCCTCTTCGTCGATGGCTCCGGCGGCGAGGGCTTCTCGCAAGCGGTCGGCGGCCATCCACCGTGCCGGACCCGGCATCTCGAGGTCCAGCCCGGATCCGGCAACGCCGGAACCGTACGTGCCATACCAGTCGGAGATGACTACGCCATCGAAGCCAAACTCGTCCCGGAGCACGTCGTCGAGCAGCGGATGCTCCGAGGCGGTGATGCCGTTGATCGTGTTGTAGGCCGACATGGCCGCCCAGGGGTGCGATGCCTCGACCGCGATGCGGAAGGGTTCGAGATAGATCTCCCGTAGAGTTCGTTCGTCGACAGTGGCGCTGATCGAGTACCGCTCGTGCTCCTGATCGTTACACACGAAGTGTTTGATGCAGGCGCCGACACCCTCCGCCTGCAGGCCGCGTACATAGGCTGCCGCCAGCAGACCCGACAGCAGCGGATCCTCGGAGAAGCACTCGAAGTTGCGGCCGGCATTGGGGACCCGCGGGATGTTGACCGTCGGTGCCAGCAGCACGTCGGCGCCCTTGGCCCGGGTCTCCGCGGCGAGGGCGCGGCCGACGTCTTCGATCAGATCAGGATCGAAGGTGGCGCCCATGGCGGCGCCAACGGGGAAGCTGGTGGAGGTCGGTCCGTAGTTGGCGTCCGCGCCACGAGCGCCGTTGGGCCCGTCGCTCACCTTGAGCGCGGGCAGGCCGAGGCGCTCGATCGGAACCGTCTCCCACAGATTGCGACCTGCCAGCAGCGAGATCTTCTCATCCAGCGTCATCGCCGCCAGCGTTTCGGTGACCCACTTGCTCATTTCGCCTCCCAGATGTAGCGAGTCCTCACCTCGTCCAGCGAACGTTGTCGACCTGGATCACAGTGCCTTCCTGGTTGCCCCAAGTGGGGAAGATAACGAGCGGGGTGTTGATCGCCGTCAGATCGAGCATCGAGCCGGAGTTGGCGAGGAGATCGCTGATCGCCACCTGGTAGCCGACCCACTCCCCGGGTACGACGTCGCCGAGCGGGAAGTCGCCCGAGCTGCAGGGGTAGACACAATCGACCCTCGCCACCAGCCCGGCGGCACTGTTCCCGTTGTCGAGGACTCGCAAGTCGAACTCAATCAAGCCGTCGGCCCAATCACTGAGGTCGTAGCTGACCGGTGCCTGGAAGTAGACAATGGCCTCATCGGTGTTGAAGGTGGTCTGGATGACCGTTCCCCGCTCCTCGACTTCCACGAGATCCATATCGAGTGAGCCGCTCCCGATCCAGGAGTCCCATCTCCAGGGGAAGACCTGATCGTCATCGAAGATGAGCATCTCATCTCCCAGTGCGGCGGGGTCGAACTCGCCGGTGAGTGCCCCTTCGAAAAGACTCTCTGGGGGCCGGCGTCCTTCCACGTGTACGGCGTCGTCGGAGACGGTGGCGCAACCTTTGCCGTCCGCGGGAGAAGCGCTGCACTCGTACACCCGCACGTAGTCGACCAGCATCTCCTGCGGGAAGGTGGTCGACTCGTTGGGGTTACCCGGCCAGGCGCCGCCGACGGCGACGTTCATGATGATATGGAACGGCTGGTCGAACGGTTCGTTGCCGACCAGGTTGGTCAGCGAGCCGTCATCGCCGGTCACCTGGCTGAACCAGCCATCGGCCGTCTGCGTGGCGTAGTGGACGTCGTCGACGTACCAGCGCATCTCTCCTTCCTCCCATTCGAGCGCATAGACGTGGAAAAAATCGGCCGGATGCTCGTCGAAGAGTTGCAGGAAGGTCCCCGATTGGACGTTGGCCGGCCACTCGGCACCGAAGTGGAGGGTGCCGTGCACTGCGTTGTTGTCCGGGGAGAAGACGGTCTTCAGGTTGACCGCCTCCATGATGTCGATCTCGCCGCTGGCCGCCCAGCCGCCGTAGGTGTTGTCGGTCGGCAGCATCCAGATGGCGGGCCACATCCCTTGTCCGTACGGAAGCAGGGCGCGGATCTCAAACCGGCCGTAGCGCCAGTCACCTTTGCCTTTGGTGCGGATCCTGCCCGAGGTGTAGGGGAGAGTGGTGGTGCCGAGCTGGTCGGCGTTGTCCCAGTCTTCATGACCATCGAGACCGGTGAACTCCTCCTCGATCGCCTTGATGTGGAGAATGCCATCGCTCAAGAAGGTGTTGTCAGGACGATCGGTGTAGCACTGCTGCTCCTGGTTACCGCCGCCCCAGCAGTTGACTTCGTATCCCCACTTCGACTCGTCGAGTTGGGTTCCGTCGAACTCGTCGGACCAGACCAGCTCCCAACCCTTGTCCTCGGGGTGGTGGTCGGCGACGGCCGGTTCGGCAGTGGTTGCGGTGGTTGTTGTGACCGGCTCCGCCGCCGTTGTGGTGGCAGGTGCGGGTTGCGTGGTCGTTGTGGTGTCGTCGGCAGATTCACCACAGCCGGCGAGCAAGAGCGCCAGCGAGAGGGCCGATATCAGGATTGATCTTTTCAACTTCTACTCCAATCAGATTGGTGGAGAAGACAACAGGCTTCCCTGGGCGTTTTGAGGACCGGCGAGTTGGGACAGGCGGGGCGGTGGTGGCAGTATTGCCCGACGCAGCACGGAGGGTGGGTACGGAATACGACTACAGAGAGAGACGGGGCAGCGCCACCGCTGGACGGTTGCTGAAGGCCATCCAGCTCGACTCGTTCTTCTACTCTGCGGTTGCAGAGAATCCGGCTCGCACCCGCGAGGCGGTGCTGGTGGGCTTTGCGTCGTCTCTCGTCATGGGCCTCGGATTGATGCTGATGAGGATCATCCCCCCTATCTCGTGGCTGTTGGGAGGTCTCGCCTGGGGCGCCCTCCTGCTGTTTGGGGGATCGTGGTTCTTGGTGTCGATAGGCCGGCGTCTGGGAGGCAGCGCCGAGTTCGGTCAAATGCTTCGTCCCCTCGGTTATGCGATGGCCCCGCAAGCTCTCGGGTTTGTGCCGCTTGCAGACTTCATCCCGGGGTTCCTCGTCGGGGCAACCTGGTCGATCGCATGCGTCGTGGTAGCGGTCAGGGAAGCTCAACGCATTCCCACTCGGTTGGCGGCCGCGCTGGTGGTCGCCCCGATCTTTGTCTTGATCGGTGTTGCCCCCCTGGTTGCGATAGCTCTGGGGGGCGGGGGCTAGGGAGATGAGCAACTCAGTGCTGGCCCAGGTGAGAGAGCCGATTCCGCCTCCCCCGATAATCTTCGACCTTCTGGTGAGCCTGGTCTTCATCTGGCTCGGATGGAAGGCGTGGAAACGTGGCCGAACCTGGCGGTCGGGGGCCCTTCTCGCCTGGCTTCTGGCACTGGGGGGCCTGTACACCTTCGTGCGCGGAATCATGGTCGGGTGATCGCCTGACCCTTTGGAAGCGTCACCTCGATAACCTCGATCTCGCCCTTGCGTTCGAACACTGCGGCGCTTGTCTCTCGGTCGAGCCGCAGACTCGAATACACCGAGGTGCCCCCGTTGGCCCTAAGGACCTTCACCGATCCGGATTCACCTAGGTGGTAGATGATCGGCACCTGGCAATAGGTAAACGCCAGCGAGCCGGAGGGCACTTCGAGCGTCTTCTTCTGCCCCGTCACGGCGTAGTAGTCCCAGTCGCGCCCTTCTGCGAGTAGCTCGCGGCGCCGGAGGAGAACCGGGTCGAACCCGATCTTTCCATCCTCGATGCGAATCCCCAACTCGCCCCAGCGGGTGAGCACCTCCTCCTTGACCTGGCCGGTCATGCCCGGCTGTTGTGCCCCCATGTGTGCTGGGGAATGGGAGTAGGGGTCGGTGGGGAAGGCGCCGTATTGGATCGGGGTCTTGTCCGAGCTGAGCCCGGCCCGGATCCGGTAGTAGGCATCCGCCAGGGCATTCTGGGTCTCCCCAGACTCTCCATCGGCGCGTGACCGCCAGAACGCCTCCTGCACTGCGAGGAGCAGCTTGGCGACCATATGCCAGTAGATCGAACCGAGCCCTTCGTACTTGTACATCGAACCGGACCGGCCCGTGAACCTTCTGTGTTGGAATACCTTCTCGAACGTATCGTCGACGGCGGCACGATGCGCGGCAACGAGTTCGGTCCACTGCGGCTGGGCGCTGAGTTGATCGAGTGCTCCGGCCAGGCCTGCGGTGCTTGCCACCGACGGGGCAAAGCGGCAGGTGCCCAGCGAGTCCCGCTCGACCACCGTGGTGTCGCCGGCGTCGAGTAGGGCCAACAGCAAAGGATTGGCGTCGACATCCGATTCGGAAATGGCGTTCTTCTCCAGGAAGCCGGGCAGCTCCCGCGCCGGATACAAGATGAAGCTGTTCTGATCGGGACGGTAGAGCGGGCTCGTGTATAGGGCGTCGACGATCGCCAGTACCTCCTCCGACGACAACACGCCGGAGCTGAGGGCGGCGACCTGTCCTTCGAGCATCACGGGAAGGTGATCGACCGCCATCTCGCGGCCTTCCTCATCGACATGCACGAGATTGTACGAATGGTATAGCCCCGATTCTCTGCGGTTGGCCCGGATGCTGTGATCTGCGTAGTCGAGTGCGATTCGGCAAAGTTCGACGGCGGCAGTTGCGCTCACCGTTGCTTTCCCGGAGAACCCGTGCTCGTAGACGGCGGAGCGATAGTCGGAGAAGGCTGAGCCGAGCCAATCGAGAATTCGTTTGCGGCGTCGATCGTTGACGGACGGCTGCTCGAGACGATCGGAGTAGGTGGTGAGGGCGGACAGCGTCTGCTCCATCCAGGTCGCCACCTCGGTGGACACGACGAACTCGCGGTCCTCAGAACTTGCGAAGAGGTTCTCACAGAAGGCGAAGTAGCGCCGCAGGTAGGCCAGTGTCACCATCGACAAGCCGTAACCGACGAGGGCGTTGTTGGCGTCGTTCCATTCCGGGCGTTGCGTGTTCAGCCAGATGCCGCCGTCTACAACCAGGTTGCCCAATTTGGCTAGCGCCGGCACGAGTAGCTTCTCCGCAAGGGTCACGTGCAATATGTCGCCCTCCTGGTCTCCGACCAGGCGCCCGTCGGAGCCGACGATTGCCGTGCGATCTGAGATTCCCCTGTCGCGCTCGCGATCGAACTCGATCGTGTTCTTGCTGTTCCGCAGGATGGCGTCATAGGGTCGGATCCTGTAGGGCACGTCGGCGTAGCTGAACACTTCTCGATTCAGCATGTTGGGCAGCGCCGCAGCGTCGAAGGCATTCAGCCCTTCGAGAAGCCTGAGCAGATAGATGATCTGGTGATCGCCCCAGTACCCGATGTTGCTCCATGGGTTGTCCGGGTCGGGGATCTCCCAATCGATGCCATCCCGGGTGACCCGGTAGGGGTTGAATCCGTCGACGGTGGAGGCGTTCACGAACTTGGCGACGATGCTTTCCAAGTATGTGGGGAAGCTGTGACACAGCGCCTCCCAGTTTTGGAAGATGTCGCGCCAGTTCCCCTGGTAGTCGAGGATCTGGTTCCCGTCCCCGTCCTCAACCTTGATCGCAAACATGTTCCAGGGCCGGCTCGGATCGCCGTGACGGCGGCTGAATGTGAGCGGTAGGTACTCATGGCATAGCCGTTCCAAGTCCGGGTCGTTCTGAGCGGCGGCATTGCGCAGCAGTTGGCGACGGTCGATGTGCTCGCCGAGTGAAGACAGCCAAGCTGCGTGGGTGCGATGAAGTGCGTGGTTGCGGTGGTCCATAAAGAGGGCCAGGTCGGCGACCGGTACGGCGCCGTTATCGACAAAGACGCCACCGCGCATGCAGTTGAAGAGGGTATTGGCGAAGTGGTGGGTTGTTGCCATGCGGTCGTTGGTGCACTGGTCCCCGTCGGCCGTAGCTATGAGGTGATGGAGCATTTC
>JARFRN010000193.1 GCA_029287195.1 Acidimicrobiia bacterium
ACGAATGGCTGAGATCGCCCGACTTGCAAGGTTTCGTATCGATCCGTCCCGTCGCGATGGGCTGTTTGCTGCCTACGCCGAGTATGCAGAGGCGGTCCGAGAGGAGGACGGCGTACGGGTGTGGGAGATGTGCACCGAGGCGGACGATGAGAACGTGGTCTGGCTGTTCGTTCGCTCTGCCGACGCCGCCGCGCACGAGGCGCACAGGTCGTCCTCTGCAGCAGAACGGCTCGGTTCGGTACTGATTCCGGCGATTGTGGGCGATCCCGAGTTTCACGACCTAGTGCCCAACTTTTCCAACCTCCCATAGCTCAGGCAGGCCAGATCTTCCGGCCGCCACCGGGAGGGACGATCCGATCGATGTGGCGTGACTCCTCGCCGGAGAGTCGGGGTAGCAAGCCGGACGCCGCGTTCGATCGAGCTTGACGCGCGTTCCTGGCCCCAGGAATGGCCGTGCTGACTGCGGGGTGGCTCGACACGAAGCGAATTGCGAACTGCGCCATCGTCTGACCTTCGGGAACCGCTGAGCGCAGGGCTGCGACCGTGTCGAGGTCTTGAAGAAACTGCTCGTTCTGTTCCGGATTCTCGATCCAGTTGTGCCGGAAGTCGTTGTCCGGAAAGGTTGCCGATGCATCGTACTTGTCGGCCAGCAGACCCATCGCCAGGGGGCCTCTCACAATGACTCCTATGCCGGCCTCTTGGCAGTACGGGAGGATCTCCGTTTCGGGAATCCGATTGAGGATCGAGTAGTCGATTTGTAGAACGTCACAGTCTCCGTCGGCGTTGAAGGCCTGAAGGGGGCCGAGTTCCCCGGTGCTGATTCCCCAAGAGCGTACTTTGCCGGATTCCTTCAACCGCCTGAAGCCTTCGATGAATACGGGGGTGTTCGGTTCGGTGAAGAAGATGTGGCACTGGATCACATCGACGTAGTCGGTCCCGAGTCGACGAAGCGAGTCCTCTACGCCGGCGACCAGCTTGTCCACCGTGTCGTACTGAGACTTACCGGCTTCGCCGTCGAATTCGATCCAGCCGATCTTGGTTGCGACGACGAAGCGCTCTCGTCTTCCTCTCATCGCCCGGCCGAGCAACTCCTCCGAGTGGCCTCCGCCATATACGTCGGCGGTGTCGAAGAAGTTGATGCCCAGGTCCAAGGACGCCTCGATGGCTTCGAGAGTTCCTTCGTCATCGGCGGGGCCCCACTCGCTCCCGGCGACCGACCAGAGGCCGGTGCCAATCGTCGATATGTTCAGTCCGGTGCGCGATCCGAGCGGGCCGAGGTGCAGTTGTGTTTCCATGCTCAGACGGTACTACGGGAAGGAATCGGCCGGCCATCGCCCAGGCGGCGCGATCCGGTTCTAGAGTCCGATGCGCCGGGTATGCGATGCTGTGTTCTAGGGCATGTCGGATGACGGGCGATCGGGACTGCCGTTTGCAGCATCCTGTCGGCGCGCCCCCGATCGAGGCGGGCCGGCAACATCCGATGCTCGAACAGGCCGTCCATCGGCGTTGCCGCTTCCGACACTGCTGACTCCACGATGCCACCGGAACATGTCGGCCGGCAAGGCCCCCGTGGCCGCATAGCGTGTGCCTCTCAGCCTGCCGGCATCAACCGCCGAACAGCCTCTTCGCGGCGCCGAGGTTGGGAGCCCAGCCGACACCCCAGGCCTTGCCCGAGACCGCGGGGCCTTCCGGATTCCAGTAGGTCTCGCGGAATCGGTCGACGGTCGGTTTGCGGAAGTCGTATGGGACCAAGCCGGCGACCTTGCCGTGCCAGGTCCGCTCCTCGGGTGGCTTGCGCAGCTCCTGCACTATGGCGACGATGCCGATGATCGCCAGCACCAGCCTCCAGAGGTCCTTGGCGCTCGGGCACCTCTTATCCTGATCAGCCTGTTGGTCTTCCATAGCTCGCAGACTACCCGATAACGGTGCTTGCGATCTGGTCTCTGAACACGAGTCAGATAGATAGTCGGTGGTGGTGGTGGAGTAGGCCGGTGGAACCGAATCCCGGCCCATCACCCGACCGGAGTTTCGCGGCAACGCAATGCTGTCCGGCGTGCTTGCGTGGGGCACCTCTGCATACCAGTATGAGTGAACGCGAAAACGGAGGTTACGGTGACCACCCAAGAGCAAATCCTTCCGGAGGACACCTCTCTGCTAAAGGGTCTCAGGGTTTCGCGGTGGGTGGTGTGGTTCGTGTGGGCCTACGTCGTGTTTCTCATCGTCATCCTGACGCTCGCGTTCTTCCTGCTGCTGTTCAACGCCAATCCTGATGCGGGGTTCGTCGAGTGGGTGTACCGCAGTTCCGATCGAGCAATGGAGCCATTCCGAGGCATCTTCCCGACCGAAACGGTGGGGAACGGTTCGGTGATCGACTTCTCCATCCTCTTTGCGATCATTGTTTACGGCATTCTCGGCTTGGTGGTCAACGCGCTGGTGAACTTCCTCGATCGCAAGATCGGTGAGGAGAAGGAAAAGGCGTTCTACATAGCCCAGGAACAGGAGCGCCGCCGCGAGCTTGCTCTCGCCGCCAACCGGCAACACACGGTTGCCGAGTATGAGGCCGCCCAGCAGGCCGCCGCCCAGCAGCTGGCGGCGCAACAGGCAGCAGCCCAACAGCGAACCGCCGATGCTGCCGAGCGCCTGGCGTCACCGGACCGGACGCCCCCACCCGATTCTCCGATCGACCCGACTACGCCGCAGGCCTGATCGCAACCATCCGGCGCGCGGCTCGCCCGCACCGGGTCGTTTCGTCGTGGCGGCTCAACCGCATCGAGCAGACCCCAACAAGAGACAACCGGGAGGCCACGGGTGGGCCTCCCGGCCATCGGTTCAGCTCACCTGAGATCGAAGCGATCCAGGTTCATCACCTTGTCCCATGCTGCTACGAAGTCGTGCACGAGCTTGGTTTCCGCGTCGCTGCTTCCGTAGACCTCAGCGATGGCGCGCAGCTCCGAGTTCGAGCCAAATACCAGATCGACGCGGCTGCCGGTCCACTTGACCTCACCGGTTGCCCGATCTCGGCCTTCGAACACGTCACCGACTTCTGAGGTCGGCTGCCACTCCGTCCCAAGGTCCAGCAGGTTCGTGAAAAAGTCGTTGGTCAGCGTCTCCGGTCGGTCGGTGAACACGCCGTGCTGGGACTGCCCGACGTTGGCGTTGAGCGCACGCATGCCGCCGATGAGGGCGGTCATCTCGGGGGCAGACAGCTTCAACATGAACGCCTTGTCCACCAACAGGTGCTCCGCCGCCAATTGCCGGCCCTTCTGCAGATAGTTGCGGAAACCATCGGCGATCGGCTCGAGCACCGCAAACGACTCGACGTCGGTCTGCTCCTGCGTCGCGTCGGTGCGACCCGGAGCGAAGGGGACCTGCACGTCGTGTCCGGCCGCCTTGGCGGCAGCTTCGACCGCGGCGCAGCCGCCTAGAACGATCAGGTCGGCGAGCGATACCTTCTTGCTGCCCGCTTGGGAGTCGTTGAGGTCCTGCTGGATGCCTTCGAGGGTACGCAGCACCGGTGCAACATCGGAGGTCAGGTTGGCGTCCCAACCGGACTGCGGGGACAGGCGAATCCGCGCTCCGTTGGCGCCACCACGCTTGTCGGTATCACGATAGGTCGACGCAGACGCCCACGCCGTTGAAACCAGCTGTGATATCGACAGACCCGACTCCAAGATCTTGGCCTTGAGGGACACGATGTCTGCATCGTCGACCAGTTCGTGATCGACCGCAGGCACCGGATCCTGCCAGATGAGTTCCTCTGCGGGCACCCACGGACCAAGGTAGCGAGTGACGGGCCCCATGTCGCGGTGCAGCAGCTTGAACCACGCCCGGGCGAATGCGTCGGCGAGCTGGTCGGGGTTCTCGTAGAAACGCCGTGAGATCTCCCGGTACACCGGGTCGGTGATCATCGCCATGTCGGCGGTTGTCATCATCGGCACCTGGGTCTGCGACGAATCATGGGCCATCGGTGCCAGGTCGTCGTCCTCTACCCCCTTTGGCGTCCACTGATGGGCGCCGGCAGGGCTCTTGGCGAGCTCCCAGTCGTACGAGAACAGCATGTGGAAGTATCCGTTGTCCCATGTGATCGGATTCGGCGTCCACGGCCCTTCGATACCGCTGGTGATGGTGTCGTCACCCTTGCCGGTGCCAAAGCTGTTCCTCCAGCCGAGACCCTGCTCTGCAAGCGGGGCCCCCTCGGGCTCCGCTTCCAGGTGAGAGTCCGGGGCGGCACCGTGGGCCTTGCCGAACGTGTGGCCACCGGCGGTGAGGGCGACCGTTTCCTCATCGTTCATTGCCATCCGGGCAAAGGTCTCCCGGATATCCCGTGCCGCACCCAGCGGATCCGGGTTGCCGTTCGGGCCTTCGGGGTTGACGTAGATCAGACCCATCTGCACCGCTCCGAGCGGGTCGGCCAACTCACGGTCCCCGCTGTAGCGCTCATCGCCGAGCCATTCCCGCTCCGGGCCCCAGTAGACGTCGTCCTCAGGTGCGTAGATGTCCTCCCGACCACCACCGAAACCGAAGGTGGTGAATCCCATCGTCTCCAAAGCGCGGTTGCCGGCGAAGATGATGAGGTCGGCCCATGAGATCTTGCGGCCGTACTTCTGCTTGATCGGCCACAGCAGCCGGCGTGCCTTGTCCAGGTTGGCGTTGTCGGGCCAGCTGTTGAGGGGGGCGAAACGCTGCGCCCCGCTACCGCCGCCACCGCGGCCATCGGCAATACGATAGGTACCTGCGGCGTGCCACGTCATCCGGATGAAGAGCGGGCCGTAGTGGCCGTAGTCGGCCGGCCACCAATCCTGCGACTGATTCATCAGCGCGTCGACATCCCTTGCCAGCGCCTCGAAATCGAGGCTCTCGAATTCCTCGGCGTAGTTGAAGTCCTCGCCCATGGGATCTGCCAGAGGATGGTTCTGGCGGAGGATCCCCAAGTTCAACTGGTTGGGCCACCAGTGCTGGTTCGCCGTGTTACCAACGGCCTGGTGCTCGGCATGCATCACCGGGCACTTGTTTGCGCTGTCTGACACTTGGTCCTCCTGACTCGTCCTTCTCTTTCGGCGGCCGAAGGCGATTTGGCTGCCACCTCGAATCTACACACTTGCCGCGGGCGCAAATACTGAAATCGTGGTCCGGCAGGGCGCTCGATAGGATCGAGGGAACGTTGAGGAGCGGACGTGACGGGAGACGCTGCCGCCAAACTGGTGGCGACCAAGATCGATCCACCGCAGCCGCGCACAGGCATTTTGCGGCGACCGCGTCTTGTCAGCAGACTGATTGATCAGCCGTTGGGTCGGTTGACGGTTGTTGCAGCTCCGGCGGGGTGGGGGAAGACATCTCTTCTCGCCGAATGGGCAGGATCCGACGGGCCGCACACCCGATTTGCCTGGGTGTGGTTGGACGCCGACGACAACGATGAGGGTCTCTTCTGGTCATACGTTGTCGAGGCATTGCGAACGGTGCGGCCCAATATCGTGTCGGCTCCGCCGGACCTCGCCCGGCTCCCCGGCGCCGTCTCGATCCGTGATGTGGTGCCGTTACTGATCAACGACTTCCGGAAAGCGGATGGGGAGACGGTGCTCATTCTCGATGACTATCACCAAATCGCCACGAGAACGATTCACGACGCCGTGAGCTACCTGATCGACCATCTGCCCGGTTCGTTGCGCGTCGTGATCGCCTCACGTACCGACCCACCGCTCCCACTGGGTCGGCTGCGTGCGGCAGGAGAGCTCACCGAGATCCGGGCTGCCCGGCTCGGCTTTGATGAGTACGAAGCCCACACTCTGTTACGTAGCACTCTGGGCCTCGACATCGAGCCGGCAACAGTGCGGCAGTTGTGGGAGCGCACCGAGGGCTGGCCGGCGGGCCTCTATTTGGCCGGGCTCTCCGTTCGTGACCGCGCGGACGTCACGAGCTTCGTGGAGGATCTAGCACGCGATGACCGCAATATTGCCGAGTACCTGGCTGAGGAAGTCCTCGACTCGCAGGAGCCGGGGCGGCGAACCTTTCTTCTCAGGACATCGATCCTGGATCGGCTCGCCGGGCCCCTTTGCGACGAGATTCTGGCCGCAACCGGCTCGCAGACAATGCTCGAGGACATGGAGAGGGACAACCTCTTTGTTATTCCACTCGACGGCCGGCGTGAATGGTTCCGATATCACCGCCTCTTTGGCGACTGGCTCCGTCATGAGCTCGCCCTTCGTGAGCCCGCTGCGGTTCCCGAGCTACATCTGCGGGCCGCCTGGTGGCACCAGCGGCACCACTCCTATCTGCGAGGGATCGACCATGCTCTCGCCGCGGAAGACGTTGGGTTGGCCGCCGACCTCATCGAGGAACACTTCTACAAGGCCGGCTACGGAGAGCGCGCCACGACATCCCGTCTTGCTGCGATACCGGACGAAATCGCCATGGCCCGTCCCCGGTTGGCGCTTGCCCGAGCCGTTGATGAACTCACGTACGGCCACGTCAAAGACGCCGCGCACTGGCTGGACGCGGCGGAGCAGGAAGGCACTGCGGTGGGGGAGAGCGCCTCTGAGGTCAAGCTCCTCATGGTGCGCGGCCTTTACCACCGAATCACTTGCGATGTCGGCCGGGCCGCCGCTACCGCAAGGAGAGCTCTCGAGGCCGTCGGTGACGTTTCCAGCAGGGAATACGCCGTGGCGTTGGGCCAGTTCTCCAGTGTTACCTTCTGGGAATCCGGTCCTGAGGCCGCGATTCCGCTGGTTCGTGAAACAATCCGTCGCAATGAACATCTCGGTCTCGCCGACGAAGGGGAATCGGCTGCTCTGGCCTTCTTCTTGGCCGAGGCAGGTGACCTGGCGCAGGCGGCTGTTGCGGCCCGACGTGCGTTCGAGGCCGTTGAAGAGATGCCCGGTAGTTTCCCGACCATCGCCGCCGCCCACTACGCGCTCGGCAGAGTCAAAGCCGCCCAAGGCCGAACTGAGGAAGCGAGAGAGCAGGTCGAGCAGGGACTCTCACTAGCCGAGGACCACGGCGAGCCGCTGCTGTCCGCCTATGGCAATTTGATCCTGGTAGACCTAGCAACGGATGCACCGGCCGCGCGTGATTACCTGCGTAACGCCGGGAACCTCATCAAGGATCTGCCCGACCCGGGCCGGCTGCGCGAATGGGTCGCCAACCGGGAGAGAAGGTTCAGTAGGCACCGCCCGGTGCGTACTGCGCGCACCCGCTACGTCGAAGAGCTGACCGAACGGGAGTTGCAGGTGCTCCGCTACCTGGGAGGCGCGCTGTCGCAGCGGGAGATCGCTCGCGAGCTCTACATCTCACACAACACCGTAAAAGGTTATGTGAAGAACATCTATCGCAAACTCGGGGTCTCGTCCCGTCGGGAAGCTCTTACCGCCGCCCGCGAGCTCGACCTGCTCTGACCTCAGCCCGGCCGCTGCCCAAACCACCCTGGGGGGTTTGGCGGGCACGGGTGGTCACAACCCACCCCGTAGTCAGAGATCCTGCTCCGGTACCCGAGGAAACGGGCGGACATGTCCTCATATCGCATCGTTGTCAAGGATCGTCTCAGCGGAAGCTTTGCCGCCGCCGTCGATCCGGCGATGAGGCAGACCGATGCCGACGGGCGTACCGCCCTCGCTGGCCCGCTAGTCGACCAGTCCCAGCTCGTAGGTGTGATCCATCACCTGCATGATCTCGGCATAGAGATCATCGGATTCGAGGTGATCGACGATGAATCGCCCCCACGACCGATCGGAGGATCCAATGCGTAGCAAGCAGAGACTTCTGCGACACTTGTTGCCGAGGAGGGCTGCGGTGGCAATCGCCATTGCAATGCTCGGGACCGGCGGCTGCGGCGGAAACAGCGGGCAGGGTCAGACGGCGACCCCCTCGACTTCCCTGCCGGCATCGACCACGACAATGACTTCGGTGCCCGCGACAACGGTGCCCACGACAACATCGACAACCGTTCCCCCCACCTCCACCACCACTACCACCCGCCCGTCCTCTCTGGAACCCCCTGTGATCCAGCTGGCCGGCTACACCACCGTCTATTCCCAGGATGGGCATCTGCGGGTGAGCGGCTGGTTGGACCGACCTGCCGAAGTAATCGTCGGGGGAACTCTCGTCGATGTCTACGACGACCAATACGGCGGCATATCCACCTTCGAGACCTTTTTGGAGCTGGAACCCGGCGAATATGCAATACCGATTGCCGCCACGGATCAATTCGGCCTCGAGAACGAGGTCTACCTGAGTGTTTTGGTCGATCCCGCGCTCGAGATGCAAATTGCTCTGATCGAGGAAATCGATCTGATTGGTCGAACCCTGGTGGCCGACTACGTCGAGTTCCTCACCGGAGATGAGGCGACCCTCGCCGCCCGTGAAGACGGTGTCATCGGAGAGGATCAAGAGACCCCGGGCGGCTTCTACCTGCGAAATCGCAATCCAAGACTGCGCACGCTGACCCTGGGGGACCTCAGAGTGGTCACGGTACAGGCATGCATGGTAGAGGGACCATGCGCGGCCGATCGTGCGGTGGACATCGACACCTGGGTCGAGTTGTCTGCCAACCCCGACATGGCTGAGGAGCAGGTCGGATGGTCCTGGTACGGAGCCGGGTTCGCGCCCTACTGGCTGACCCTGCAAGACGGTGTCGTCGTCCAGATCGTCGAGCAGTACATTCCCTAGGCCGTGGTGCCGCAGGGAACCCCAGAGTGTGCGGACTTCGTCGGAATGGAACGGCAGCAAGGAAGAGTTCGAACGTGGAGCAAGACGTGAACCGCCCGAGCAATACGGGTTTCATCCTGATCTTCGTTGTTGCCCTGGCAGCAGCAGCTTTGGCCTTGCGCCCGACAACCACCGAGACGGAAGTGTTACCTCCCGTTACTCTCCCCGACCCGGGAGAAGATCCGACGAACGCGGCTGTAGCCGGGCTCCGTCAATCCGGCGGCTTCTCCCTGCTTGGACTTGCCTTCGGTGACGTGACGCACACAGCCGTCGTCCAGCTCTCCGCCCCTACCGGTTGCTATGAGCTAGTGACAACAGGTGACCCATGGCCGGCTCCGTTCAAACAATGCGACATGCCTTTCGCGATCGAGGGGACGGTTTCTGGTGGAGGCATTGCGGTCACAGGAGAATCGATTATCGCCGTGGACGTCACCGTCACCGAGGCCTGCTACATCACCATCGCCCCCGGGGATCCGTGGCCAACGGCTACCGACGCCTGCGCATGACCTCGAACGGTTGCTCGATTACCTGGACACCGCAAGCCGCCTTGCACTCAGAACTGACTCCCTTGGGCGGCTGATCGAGGCCTACCTGGAGGAGTATCGGGTCGACGTAGGGCGCCGTGGTGAAGCTTGTCGGTGCCGCAGGCCGTTGTCGCTGTCAGGTTCGATCATGATCTCCGACGCAAAGCTCCGGATTGAGGCGGTCAAGGGCACAACCCGGATCACTTTCGGTTGGAAATCGAGGATACGCTGTGCGGCGACGACCACCGCGCAATGGCGAAACCCGATTTCTCGGCCTTCGGCGAGCCCGAGATCGAGATTCAGGGCTCGCCTCCAAGCAGATCGGGCGATCAACGCGGTTTCTGGGTTGTCACGATGCGGGCCACGGTCGATGGCCGACGTGCCCGCCGGAGCCGCTATGCGGGCAGTTCTGCTGCTTCCAGGCGCCCGTCTTCGATGGCGGCGGCAAATGCCGCATGATCCTCCCGGTTCTGCCGGGCATAACGGACGGCGAATTCACCCATGGCTTCGTCGAAGACATGTCCCTTGCCGAGGTAACCGCTAATCGCCGCAGGATCGCCCGACACTGCGTGAGCTCGGGCAAGGATCAACCCGCACAGTTTCCCGTAGCGCATGAGAGCTTCCTCTGACGACTTCGCAACATCCACCGATCCCTTCCAGTCTTTGAGCTGACGCCAGTAGTAATGGTGCCCCGACCTGGACGATCGGCTCCAGCCCAGGAAGATGTCGCTCGCCGCTTGCATAAGCCGCTGGCCCTCCACAACCCGTTGCCCGCTCTCCTCATACCGGCTGGGTGGCAGGTACTCCTCCAGCACGGATTGTGAGGCTTCTTTGATCTGGAGCAGCAGAATGTCGTTCGGTCCGCGGCCGACCAGCAGTGCGATCATGCAGCGGGTCCCCACACTCCCGACTCCAACGACCTTCATGGCGATGTCGACGAGGTCGTATCGATCCAGTAGCCGGGCGACATCGTCACCCATGCTGGAGCGATAGTCGGCGAAATCCTTTCGTACCGAATCCCGAAGCTCGTCGGGAGCGACGTCGAGCGGGATGTCCCGCAGCGGAATCAGCAGCGGCGGTTCGCTCTTGAACCGGAAGCGATCATTGTCGAATTCAATCAGCCCCTTCGCCGCCTGGAGATGGTCCTTCGATTTTGCCTTCCTGATGAAGCGCTTGCCCCGTTTGACCTGCTTTTTGGAGGCCCCCTGCGTTTTCGCCAGCGCTAGGAGGTCGTCGACCGGCACCTTGCTGTACCACGTCTTCAACCAACTCTGCTCGGCAAAGGACGCCATCGACTCTCGATAGGCCTTTGTTGACTCGATGGCCAGACCACGGCCGGTGGCGCGGTCCCAGCCCCGGTCCTCTGCGGCGATCACGAGGCTGGCGGCGAGACGTTTGACGTCCCAGTCGAACGGTCCGGGAAGAGTCTCGTCGAAGTCATTCAGGTCAAACAGCAGACGCCGCTCCGGAGACGCGAAGACCCCAAAATTGGAGAGATGAGCGTCACCGCACAGCTGGACCTGGAGATCGGGGCTCTGGGCTGCGGCGAGGTCGCAAGCCATGATCTTGGCGGAGCCACGATAGAAAGTGAACGGGGTCTCGACCATGCGGACTCGGCGTATCGGCACCAGCCAGCCGACCCGGTCCGCGTTCTGCGATTCGATGAGATCAACCGGATCGGGACGGTCCACACTGGGGGCCCAGTCCCCATGTGATGAGCGCGGGACGCTCTTTCGCAGATTCCTACCTCGGTCACGGTGCTCGGTCAGGTGCGTGCTCATCATCGATCTCTCCCGCTGCGTCCTTCTGGCCCGACCTTCGCCATAGTACGCGACGGCAGCCTTCGCTGCGGATGGCGATGAGTTGGAGACCGGCGTCACACTCAGCGGTCGGATAGCCGAGGTTTCAGAAGGTGGCCGAGATCCGGCCTAATCGGCGAATATTGAAGGCTTGGATGATATCGAGGACGCCTTTCATCATCGCCCAGATTCCGGCAAACACCAGCAGGGTGTATGCCCTGTCGATGAAGAACTGACCTGCTGCCCAGAAGGCGATGATCAGCATCAGAATCCCGGCGAGTAGACCAAGCCACCAGAGAGGATTCGTGTCCTGCACGTCCAGCGCCTCGATGAGCCACACGATGGCAACCAGCGCGAACAAGAAGCCGAGCATGTCGGCGAGACTGGAGAACGCCCCGACCGGATTGAGCATAGCCGTCAACCCGGCTGCCATCAGCAGAGTTCCGAAGCCGTACCACCTCCACTTCCGGTCTTCCGCAACCACGCCGGCCGCCACGTATTGGGCGCCGGCAATGAACAGCATCACTCCCGCTATGACGCCGACGGTGCGGACGGAGGACTCGTCGAGTTGCAGGATCACCACAGCCACCATGATCCAGATGAATCCTGCCACCAGCCACAGCCACCACCACTTGCCGATATCGGTTCGCACGAATGCGTCGGCGGTCTTCATCGGGCTCTCCTCGTGTGGCGCCGCGTTGCACAGGGGAACTGTCAACTCTAGGCCGGGGCATGCCGAGGACCGAACGGATTGACGCCTCGGCAGCGATGACGTTGATTACGCTCCGACCCATGTCAGCAGACGATGCGACGCGACCCGGCGCCGAGAATGCCACCGACGAGTACGGCCGCATCTTCCTTCTCTTGCTGGGAGTCCTCTTCTTTGCGATGTTCAGCACGGATACTCGCTGGATCCGGATTCTGGTCGCGCTGGCGGTGATTGCAGTCTTCCTCGGCACGTTGCGCGCCACCGGAGTGACAAAACGCCGCATGCGGCAGGCGGTGTGGATGTCGGTGGCGTTGGGAGCGGCGGCCGCGGTCGCCGGCTATTCCGACGTAAGGCAGGTCAGATCAGGCGTCAGTTTTGCGGCTGCGGCAGGATTGGGGGTGTCGGTCCTGCTCCTGGTTCGGCGCATTTTCGAAAAGGAACGGATTCAACTGCGCGAGGTGATTGCAGGCCTGACTGCCTATACACAAATAGCCCTGGGTTTCTCCTTCCTCTACTCGGGGGCGGCCCTACTGACCGACGGCGATTTCTTCAGGAACGGAATTGCCGGCGATTCCAGCGACTTCGCTTACTTCTCGGTGGTCACGGTGACCACGCTCGGTTACGGCGATCTCACTCCGGCAACCAACGTGGGACGGTCGCTGGTCATATTGGAGACACTTCTCGGGCAGATCTTTCTGGTAGTCCTGGTTGCGTTCCTGGTGGGCATGTTGGGTAAACATCGGCGGCTGGTCGACTCGAATCGTCCGCAACCTGATCGTGGAACCGGCGACTAGCAGACGATTCCTTCAAGTCGTTATCGTCTTCTAGCCCGAGAAAGGTGTGTCTTTGTGCCCCTGATGGATTTCTTCGCAGCGATGTTCGGCTTCTTCCTCTTTGTCGCCTGGTTCTGGGTTCTCATCACCGTGCTCAGCGACATCTTCCGACACCGGGAGATGTCGGGCGGCACGAAAGCAGTCTGGGTACTGTTCGTGATCGTGATACCTTGGCTGGGGATCCTGATCTACATCCTCGTCAATGGTGCGGGCATGGCCGACCGAAGACTGCGGACGTAACAGGTCCGGCTGCGCAACCCGGCGGCGTCAGGAGTCGCCGCTCCGCTTCCTTTGCTGTTTCTTCTGCTCACGCCGCGCCGCCGCTTGTTCCTCGATATCGACCGCTTCGGAGCGATAGACAACCTCATGAGAGGCGTAGTAGTTCGAGATGAAGGACGAGATCAGAGCAGCCACCGGCAAGGCGGTGAACGCCCCCATCGGGCCTGCGATGGCGCCACCTGCAAGCGCCGCACCAAAGGCCAAACCACCGTTCAGCGTCATGGTCTCGGAACTGATCTTGGGACTGAGCCAGTAGTTCTCGAGTTGCTGATAGAGCAACACATACCCGAGCACGATCAACGCGGCGGTCAGCCCCTGCAAAGCCCAGGTGATCAGGATCGGTATCGCCCCTCCGATGTAGGTCCCGATGGCCGGGATGAAGACGGACACAAAGCCGCCAAAAAGGGAAAGCGAGATGGCGATTGCCGTGGGAACACCGACCAACACCATCGTGAAGAAGAAGCCGAGCCCGTTGATGATCATCAAGATCATCCTCGAGTAGAAGTATCCGCCGGTCTGCTCGATGGCCTGGTCCCAAGTCCAGCCGATCCTCACCTGGGTCTTGGGGCTGAAGAGCCGCATGACCGCCGCCTGCACCCGGGGTGCGTCCGCGCTCAGGTAGAAGGTGAACATGGCGATGGTTGCGAAGTTGAATATCAGCCCGATCCCGGAAGAGGCAATACCGAGGACCGCACCAAATGCTTCATCGGCCCAGTCGGTGAGCACGATGTCGGTGCTCTCTGCCAGATCGCTTGCAGTCTCGACGCCCAGCTCGAGGCCGAACGTATCGTCTGCCCATTGCACCGCGCTGTTGATCCACTCGGCACCGTTCGCGCCGATCGCCCTGGCCAACTCGGCGATCGTTGGTATCAGAACCACAACGAGCAAGAAGACGAACAGCGCCCCTCCGACATAAACGATGCCGACGGCGGCGCCGCGACGCCAGCCGAACCGCGCCGTGAGCTTGCGCACCGCCGGTTCGAGGGCGAGGCTGAAGAAGAACGAGATCGCCACCATCGAGACGATTCCCCTCGCCTGGTTGAAGGCCCAGAGCAGCACGATCGTGGTGAGAACGGCACCGATCGTCTGCCAGATGATCCGTGCTTCGATCTCGATCTTCGTCACCGTCGTCTGTGGTGGTGGTGGTGGTTGCTGGGTGGTTTCGGCCTCTCCGGGACCGGCGTCCGATGTCATCTCTGCGTTCCTCGCTATGTGCCCGGGCCTGCATCCCGTCGGCTGATGTGGCGATGGTAGCGTCGGTCTACCGAGGACGGCTGTTTCATTAGGGGCAGGTGAATCTGGCTAGATTAAGGCCCGATGAGCCCAGTCGCACACCACACGCCGTCGCCGGTCCGGATCTCGATGGCATTCGCCGCCGCTGCTCCGCGTCGACCGGGAGAGGGCGCATGACGAGCTCGCAGCCGGAGAAGCAACCCTCCGTGAGTCGTGTTCTTGCAGTGCCCCGCAATATCTCGATGGCAACCTGGCTCGCTGTGGCGGTTCTCGTGGTGACCATAGCGTCCTTGGTTGTCACCTCGATCCTCAGCCTCACCTATGGCGAGGACCTTGCCAATAAGCTCTCTGAGGAGCAGCTTAGCGCCCGTACTGCCGTCAAGGCCGATGAGGTCTCCCGTTACATCGCAGCAATGCGCAGGCAGACTGGGGCGATTGCCGCGAGCGACGGCACCGCCGCGGCTCTCACCCAGTTCACGGCGGCATATCGGGAATTGGAGGGACTGGAGAGATCGGACGTTGCCGAGTCGGCCGATCTGGTCGAGGATTTCTACAGGGATAGGTTTGCGCCCGCGCTGCAGCAGGCCAGCGGGGTCACCGTCGGATGGCGGTCGCTGGTTCCGACCACCGACGCTGCAACGTATCTGCAGCGCTACTACATCGCCGATGTCGAAGAGGGTAGCGAGGGTCTGATCGACGATGCAGGTGACGGCAGTGCCTGGTCCGAGGTTCATCGCGAGTTTCATTTTCGTGCCTATGAGATAGCTCAGCGGCTTGGAGCCGCCGACCTCTACTTGATCGAACCGGAAAGAGGCACGATCGTCTATTCGGCGTCGAAGCGGCCCGACTTTGCGACGAGTCTCGACTTCGGGCCTTACGGCGGCACCACACTCGCCACCGTGATGAGGGCGGTACGGGAGTCGCCGGAGCGGGGCGTCGTAACGCTGATCGATATGGCGGCTTACGCGCCGGATCTGGCGTCTCCGATGATGTTTATGGCCAGCCCGGTCTTCGCCGAGGAGCGCCTCGTCGGTATTGTCGTCCTCAAGCTCTCGGGTGAAACGATCGACGCAATCATGACATCCGAGGGCAATTGGGCAGACGAGGGATATGGAGAAACCGGCGAAGTCTTCTTGACGGGCGAAGACGGTCGGATGCGTTCGATTGCGCGTCCCTTCGTCGAGGACTCTGCTGGCTTCCTCAGCGACCTCGAATCTGCAGGCACTGCATCGCAAACAGAGCTAGACGCATTGGCCGGGGTTGGGACAACCGCCATCTACCTCAAGGCTTCAGACACCAGCGAATTGATGGCTGCGGCTGCATCGGAAGACCTTACAAAGACGGGCACCGACTATCTGCTCCGGCCGGTGCTGTCTGCAGTCGATCAGCTCGACACGGGCGAGTTCACCTGGTTCGTCGTCGCGCAGGTGGAGAGGGACGAAGTCGCCGGCCCGATAGCCGACTTTCGCCAGGCGTTGCTCATCGCCGTCGCAGTCTTCGTCGTCGGTATCACGTTCGCCACTGTCGCCTGGGCCCGCAATGTGTTCCGTCCGGTACGGAGCATCAGTGAGCGCCTTCGTGTTGCGCAGAGCGATGAACCGATTCCGGAACCCGAGGGGATGGAAGGGGCGCCGAAGGATTTCGTCGACCTCTCCGACAACATCGGTGAGATGCTTGCCGCATTGCGTACCCGCCAGTCTGACCTCGAGAGGGCTTCTCAGGAGCGGATCGACACCGTTCGCAGTCTGCTGCCGCCGGCGATCGCCGAACGTGTGGAGAGCGGCGACCGCGATGTCATCGACAATATTCAGCAAGCCGGCATCGTGGTGATCGTAATCGAAGGTCTCGGCGATTTCGTGAGGATGCGGGAGACGGCTCACAGCCAGGAGCTCCTCGAGGAATTGATAGGCGAAATCGACGGAGCGGCCGTTCACCACGGCCTGGAGCGGGTGAAGCTGGTGGGAGGCACCTACTACGCGGGTTGTGGGCTGAGTCAGCCCTATCTCGACCACGTGCCTCGCTCGGTCTCGTTCACACTCGATGTGCGTGA
Source organism: Acidimicrobiia bacterium (assembly GCA_029287195.1). Classification (GTDB taxonomy): domain Bacteria; phylum Actinomycetota; class Acidimicrobiia; order Spongiisociales; family UBA5794; genus JAAETI01. The sequence continues at coordinate 16,125 of JARFRN010000193.1, forward strand.
CATCGTCCAAGAGTTCAACTCTCGGCACGGCGTTCTGCTGCAGGCCGGTGCCGGGATTCATACCGGGCCGGTGACCGTCGGGCTCACCGGCAGTACGAAACTGGTTTATGACCTCTGGGGGGAGACCGTTCGAGTAGCGCACTTCCTGGGGCACCGGGCACGCCCTGGGGAGATTCTGATAACCAACGATGTGCGGCGGCTGCTGCCACCCGACATCTCAGTCGCCGAGTATCGCGGCGACGGAGAAGACGATTCACTATTCCAGGTCCGCGGGATACAGATGCCGGGAGGTGTAGACCGTGAGTGAAATCCTCTCGGATCCGGCTGCCGTATGGGCATTGATCCTTGTAGTGGTGCTCCCCGTCGTCATCATCAGCGCAGCGGAGTTCGAGGAGCGTCTCCGACAGCGCGATTCAGCATTTACCCGCGTCGTTTCCATCCTGCGGGGATGGACGATTCCGTTCTTTGCGGCGTGGGCATTGACCCGCGGCCTGTTCGGTGTCGGAGGAGATAATCCCCTCTCGAGAGTTCTCGGCACCGGTCTGGTCATCTCGGCGGCAGCGGCGGCACTGTTAGTTGTCCGCATAGTCGTCAAATGGCTCAAGGCCTGGGGCGAAGAGTCGGAGGAGCGCCGCGGGGTTCCCCAGCTGCTCCTGGCGTTGCCTCGAGTGGCAGTCATAATCACCGCAGGGTGGTTCTTGATCGATGGTGTGTGGGGAGTCGACCTCTCTGCGGCGCTCACCGCACTGGGTGTCACTTCGCTCGTTATCTCCTTTGCCCTACAGGACACCCTTAGTGGCCTGGCCTCCGGGGCCTTGCTCTTGACCGACGCTCCGTTCAAGCCGGGCGACTGGATCCAGTTCGACGATCTGCAGGGCACGGTGGTCGACATCAACTGGCGCAGCTCGCGTATTCGGGATCGCAACGGGGATCTTCACGTTGTTCCCAATGCCCAGCTGGCGAACGGCAAGGTCATCAACTACGTCGAGCCTTCCCGGCTCCACCGGGTCGTCGTCCCTGTTCAGGTTGCCTTTGTCAACCCGCCGACTCTCGCCAAGAACATGCTGCTCGATGCCGCCCGGTCCACACCCGGGGTTCTCGAGGACCCGCCCCCGTCAGTGCGTGTCGTCCAGATCGACGATCCACTCATGGGCTACGAGGTCGATATGTGGATCGACGACTTCCGCGATGCCCCGAAGGTCTCCAGTACCTTCGGCAATCTGGTTTGGTATGCGTCGCACC
>JARFRN010000220.1 GCA_029287195.1 Acidimicrobiia bacterium
TGCGCCCCAGCGTGACGTGCGGGTAGTAGGCGCGCTGCTCTCTTGGAAATCCGAGGTCGGATAAGTGGGGGTCGGCTTCGGCGAGCCAACGGGCCAGTTCGGGTACCACGAGCTCTAGGCCCCGCATGTCGAGCCAAGCCAGATACGTAGCTTCTGGTCTGATGATTGATATGGGGTCGGGGAGGTTGCCGGCCAGTAGCTCGACGTTGGTGGCCACGAGTCTCAGTAGTTCGTCTAGCCACACGTCGCCGTGGCGGTAGACGGTTTCGAAGGCGGCGAGGGCAAACACGTTGTTCCTGGTTAGGTGCAGCCGCGAGCTCTGCCGGCGGAAGCGTTCATGTACGTCCTGGTTGTCCGTGATCAACAGCGTGTCGCAAACACCTGCGAGCCCGAATGTCTTGATCGGGCCATGCAGCGCCGCCCACTTCACGTCCGTCCCCGTCGCAGTCACGGCAAACGGTGCGAAGGTGTGCCCGGGGAGAACGAGATCGGAGTGGATCTCGTCGGCAATCACGAGCACGTCGTTGTCGCCGCAGATAGCAGCGATCTCGGTCAGAGTGTTCTCGTTCCAAAGCCGGCCGACCGGGTTGTGAGGGTTGCACAGAATCATGGCGGTGGTGGTCGGCTCGGCGGCCTGGGTTGCGAGGTCATCGAGGTCCATCTCGTATCCCGCTTGTGTCAGGAGGAGCGGACTACGGACGACAGAGCGATCCGCGGCGACCACGAGCGGCTTGAAGTCGGTGAAGACCGGCGGCTGCAGGATTACGCCATCACCCGGCCTGGTGAAGTTTTCGAGAAGGACGCCGATCGAAGTGCCGATGCTCGGGCTGACTGATGCCTGCAGCTGGCTGCCGGCCCAGCCGTGGCGGCGTTCCATCCAGGACCAGAAAGCCTCGAGCAGATCTGCGGGGCGGGCCTCGTAGCCATACCAGCCGACGGCGGCGCGCTCGGTTAGGCATGACTTCAGTCGGGGATCAAGCTCAACGTAGGGCTCGGCGATCCACAGCGGGAGAAGGTCTGGGCTATTGCCGAATAGGTGGCTGAGGCGCGCGGTGTTGGTGGCCAGAGCGTTTGGCGTGAGGTGGTGCATGCCCTGCTCGTATTGATAGGTGTCGATGCGACTAGACCCTACCAGAAGTAGACCGAGTGGTCGTGAATCGGCAATACCATTGGGCATGCGGAATGCCATGAGGACACCCCCAAGGGAGACAACGATGACTCAGGGAGCCCCATCACAAATCCGCTGCCGTCCGCTGCGCGATGACGAGGATGTCCGCCGGGTGCGCGATCTCCTGGTAGAAACACACTCCATCAGCCCGCCGGGGTTCAATTGGGAGGTGCGGCGGTGGGACGGCTGGCGCTTTTACAACCCCACTGCTGAATGGGACCCTGCATGGGAATCGCGCGTGCAGCTCTGGGAGACGAGCGAAGGCCGTCTTGTCGGCGTGGTGAACCCCGAGGGCAGCGGCGATGCCCACCTACAAGTGCATCCGCATTACCGGCATTCTATCGAGGAAGACATGCTCGCCTGGGCGGAGGAGCACCTAGCCCGGCAGGCGGCCGTCGGGAGGAGACAGCTGACGATCGGTGTGTTCGAATATGATCGACCGCGCCGACAATTGCTGGAAGAGCGGGGTTACGAGAAGCTGGATACTGGGGGCACTTTTTACCTGTTGCGCTTCGGGCTGCAACTCATGCCTGAGGTGCGCCTCGCTGATGGTTATCGGCTGCGAGCAACCCGCCCGGGGAGTGCAGATGATGCCCAGAGAATTGCCGACCTTCTCAACGCGGCTTTCCGTCGCGATTTCCACAACGCCGAGGAGTACCTGGTCTTTGCAGAGAACGCGCGGTGTTTCCGCCATGACCTCGACCTGGTTGCGGAAGCCCCCGACGGATCATTCGCCAGCTATGTCGGTATGCCGTATGACGAGCAGAATCGCTATGCCATCTTCGAGCCGGTGTGCACGCATCCCGATCACTTGCGCCGGGGGCTGGCGCAGGCTCTGATGTGGGAGGCGCTGCGGCGGGTCCAAGCCCTGGGCGCGGTGTCCGCCTCCACCGAGACGGGACAGGCGACCGCGGCCAACCGGCTCTACGAGTCCATCGGGTTCACGGAGACTTATGCGATGAGCGACTGGCGGCGGTGAGGGGCGAGACCGGAGGAGTCCGCCCCGGATCCGGCCGAAGGCTCGAGTCCGAATACACCTGATACCGAGAAGGTCGAGGGATCCTCGGCGTTCAGCATCGAACCTTCCTGCAATCACCGTCGTGCTATTCACCGGTGGCCGGCATGTCAGCACCCGTGCCGCCATCTTCCCGACATATCCTTCCAGGTCGAGGTGGCAGTTGGCTGATCGGCCGCTCGAGATTTCCGGATATGCTCGGGGCAATGCCTCCGAGGCTTCCACTCTGTGTGAATTCTCTCACTTCGTAACAATCGTGAGGTGTTCGTGATATGGTCAGCCCATATATCGTCTGCGGTAGGTCGAGCACCTCGTAGCGCGCAAGTACGAGAAGATGCTCGGACCGGCAGAATCCGCTTCCGGTGAAACCGCTTCTCCTCTCGAATCGGAGATTGGGATGAAGCAGTTTCTTAGTCAGGTTCGGCCAGGATTCCGGTCCGCCGCAGCCATCATCGCCGTGTTGTTGGTCGCAGCGGCTTGTGGGTCCGGCGAGTCCTCGGCTCCGGTATCCGTCGTGGTGCCCGGCACCGACCAGTGGACCGACACCGGCATCGACCTCAGCATCGACGACACGGTGTTGATCGAGGCCGGCGGCGAGATCACCCCGAGTACCGCTGACGTTCCCCTCCACGGCCCGGACGGCGTGCCGGATCGCCCGTCAGCGCGGCAGTACAACGTAGAAGGACTCGAGGAGGCTAATCACAACAGCTTGATCGGGCGGATCGGCGAAGACGGGGCACCATTCCCGGTCGGCAGCCAGCTTCAGTCCGAAGCCGACACCGACGGGCGCCTCTTCCTTGGGATCAATGACGTCGACGTCGCGAACAACGGTGGTGAGTTCACCGCCACCATCACCGTGAACCCGTAATCAGCCGAAGCCACTCGATCTCCCTACTGGAGTCGCTCGTTCACACCGCGTCGCCGTGCAGTTCGACGACCCTCCGAAGGAACGGGATGTCGATGCCCCCTCCGTCCAGCGTTCTCTTCACGGCCTCGGCGACGTAGTCGCGGACGAAAACCCGCGCTCCGTCGTCGTACCAGGCACCCGCACATATCGGCATCCCTGAGCGGGTGGTTTGTGACGCTCCTATGTCTAGGATGGTGTTCGGTCGCGTTGAGTTGCCCGCCGTGGGCGGGTGAGGTTGTCTTGGTTCAGTCGCGTGGTTGGGTGTGGTGGGTCACGGGGGCCTTGCTCCGGGCACCCTGGTGAGGGTGGAGACGAACCGGTTCGGTTGCCTGGTCATCCCTTCGCCACGCACCATCAGGTGGTGGGTATGGAGCGTTCCGGCCACAGCCGGGCTGAGCTCAATCACATGAGTCGACCCGCCAGGTGGGGGTCATGCCGATTATGCGAGCCTGCAGCCCTGCCGTGCCCGAACCTCACGCCGCCTCCCGCTGGAGGCACCGGATCTCGCCATCGCGGAGCCCGTAGAACACCAGGGTGAGGAGCTTGCGGGCCGCAGCGACTCGGCCGACGTTGCGGCCCCGTCGTTCGGCGATCCGTTGGTAACTGGCTCGGATGGGTGGGCCACCGTGGTAGCGCGACACCGCCTCAACAGCGGACCAGCGCACCAGGGTGGAACCTTGTTTGGTGCTGACACCCCCGTAGGTCTTGGTGTCCGATTCCCGCAGCCGGGGAGTCAACCCGGCCCACGAACAGAGCCGCTTCGGATGCGAGAACCGGGACACGTCACCGATCTCAGCCACAAACGCCGCGGCGTGCACCGGCCCCACCCCATTCAGCTGCTGAATCGTTCGATACCCCACGTCGTCGCGCAGTTGACGGTGGATACGTTGGTCGAGTTGGCGGATCTCGATGTCGTAGACCGCAATCAGGTCCCGCAGCGACTCGAGACGGTACTGGTAGGCGTCGCCCATCTGAGTCTCATCCATAAACCAAAGCCCAGCCGGTCCCCACAGTTCCACCAAATGGGGGATCACGCCTTCCTTGCCCAACACGGCATGCACTTGGCCCTTCAACCCGCTGCGCAGCTGCGACAACTTATGCCGGTAGCGGACCAGTTCCCGTAGCTCCCGCACCGATCGGGGCGCAATCCACGACTCCGGCAACCGGCCCATGCGCAGCAGATCCGCCAACATCGTCGCGTCCTTGAGGTCGTTCTTGACCCGCCGGTTCTCGAAACCCTTGATCCCCAACGGATGCGCCAAATGCACCCGACCACCGGCTTCAGCAATCACGTCAGCGGCCCAACACCAACCCCAGGTGGCCTCCAACACCACCTCCGGAGCTGGTCCCGCCACCACAACCGTTCACCCTGGTCGTCGAGACACACCGCCAACGACCGGCGACGATGGAGATCAATCCCGACATAAGCTGTCATCCGGGGCCTCCTCCCACTCGGTGAAGAAACAGCAACCCGGATAATGCCGGGTCACCGACAAACGGGGAGGCCCCGCCCGCTCATCGCATCACATATGCTCGGGAATACGGAAGTCGATTGATCAGCGCCCGTTCCGCCATCTTCCCGACACATCCTTCCAGGTTGGGGTGATGGAGTGACGGCGTCCCGCCGGTACTCAGGTGAGGATCCAGGGCGCCTGGTAGCGAGGCACGAGGGATCGAGTGGAGCACTCCTTCAGATCTCGCGCTGGGACCCGATGCTCTTGCGGAAGTTCACAAACCCCGGTGCAGTCACGTCCTCGGCAAGAACAAATCCTGCTTGCTCATAGAAATTGATCGCGCGCTCATTCGTCGAGAGCGTGCCGATCAACACGGTATCCGTCACTTCGCAGAACTCCCGCTCGAGCAGACGCAAAGCCTCGAGCCCAACTCCTCGTCCACGTGTCCCGGGATTGACGATCAGCGACTGTATGTACAACCTGGGCGGGTGCACTTCGATCCAAACGAAACCAGCCGTCGCCTCGTCAACGTGGATTGCACGGACCTCCCCAACAGTGAGAAACAGCTCTCTCAGCGAGTCCCAGGTCAGGCCGCGATTCGTGACCGCGCTCAGCTCATCGTTGCGAAGCTCGTTGCGTAGGGCCTCGAAGAACAGATCACGTTCTGCGGTCGTCGAAGGTCGAAGAGTGATCACTGAACCAGCCAATCTGCTGCCACAATAGGACGATACGCCGATCAGAAGTCCCTACCTGCCCGCATCACCTGCCGCCGGGGAAGATCCAGCACACACGCTCAGCGCCGATGCCGCCATCCTCCCGTATCCTTCCTGATTGCAGTGGTGGTGTGACGGATCAGGGTTGGGGAGTCGCTTGATCGGCATAGAAGGCGAAAGTAGTGCCAACGTTGCTCGCCGTGAACGCATCGGGGAGCGCGCGACCGACGGCGTGGGTTGCCATCCAACCGGTGCAATGTCCCGGAACGATCAGATCAGGGGAAAGGTCCACCAGCTCTTGGATGGTGTCCGGGATGATCGACTCGAACAGACCCCCGGTGAGGTGGAGACCACCTATGAACCCATGGATATGGTCGATGCCCGTCACCTTCCGCACATGATGCAGGACGTTGATGACTCCCGAGTGACTGCAACTGGATAGAACCACAAGACCCTTGTCGTGGACGTTGACCGCGATTGCCTGATCGTCCCAGATCCAGGTGTCCGGCTCCCAGCCCTGTTCAGTCTCGACGTGCTGGAGTGGAAAGCCTTTCTCGAAGTCTGTGATCCGATCGATCTGTCCGGTAACCAGCAGTGAACCACCGAGGAGAATCGACGGCCCGACCTCCTCGACGACTTGCCACCCCTCACGGTCGAGATCGTTGAAGCTAGGCGGTGGTAGGCGAATCTCAGCACCGGTGGGAAATACAACTTTCCGTTCTCGCCAAGCGTGGGGGTGAACGACGAGCGGCATCGAACTGCGAACCCGACCGAACAGACCCTCGAGTCCACCGTGATGATCGGCATGCCCGTGAGACAACACCACGGCCCGGTAATCCCTGGGGTCGAGACCAAGAACGTCCAGGTTGTGGATCGTGGCATCTCGGGTGAGTCCAGCGTCGTACAGAATCCGGTCTGTGTTGCCGTTGCGGTGTACCGCTACCGACAGGGAGTAGCCGTGCTCGGCACGCAATTGGTCGACGTCGCTCCAGTCCCACTGCCACGGGGGGCGAAATGCGGTCTCGCTCGGTGAGGCAAGAATGTCGATCGCGTTGTCCATGACGACCGTCACTTCGACCCCGTCAACTGGTTTCAGGTCGACTTTCTCGCTCATTGCTCACTCCGTCACCGCACGATTCGAGCTTACCGACACGGTCGCCGAAGCGAACGATGAGTCCCGCTCCCGATCTCGCCGTGTCGTTTTCAAGGCCGGGAAGACCAAGCCTCCCGACTCGGCGCCTTTTCACCGCATGTAGCTGCCGCTATCAAGCAGTGGATCAACCGGCAAGCCCGTCGCCTCAGACTCAATGGTGGCGACCGCACCAGCGACCAGCTCCGGGTCGACATCTACCTCAATCTCCTGAGGCGTCGCCGCACCACGGGCACCGGCACCAAGGAGCCGGTTTGTGGTGGTATTCACCTAACGGTCGAGGCAGAAACGCTCGCCGGCCACAACGAGCATCCCGGTGAGATCCAAGGTTTCGGTCCCGTCGTAGCCGACATCGCCCGACAAGTAGCCGAGTAGCGAACCAACCCATCCTGGACCTGGGCGGTGCCTGATCCCGATATCGAGCAACCCGTAGAAAGTGGCATCACCCGACGCCGCCCCAGTAGGGCGCAACGCCCAACACTGGAACCCGACCTGTATCCATCCCGGCTGCCGCATGCCCACCGTCGACTGCGACATCGATCACGCCATCCCGTATTCCAAGCGACCCATCACCCGGATGGGTGACCTTGCACCCCTCTGCCACCGTCATCGCCGCATCCGCCACGCCTATGGCTGGACCTGCAACCGGCCTGCCAACGGCGACCATCTCTTCACGACCCCCCTTCGGCATCGCCCCCACCACCACCGGTCACCCCCCTAATGCCGGCCCCGGCGAGCTCGGCAGCCGACCACAGAATGCTCAACCTCGCCTTTGTGGGGAGCGAGGGTGCCGGCGCGTCTCCAAATACCCCAATACGACCCGGTGGCGGGTCGAGCGACTATTCCGGTCAAAAAGGGGGTGTCGGGGGAGGAAAGTAGTTGTCAAGTGGGATGCAGTGGTATAGGGTGGGGCTTCGTGGGAGATGATGAGAGAGTTGGAGAGCGTTTTCCATGTTCTTGGGGACGTACGAGCACACACTTGACGCCAAGGGGCGTCTGGTGATGCCGGTCAAGTTTCGATCGAAACTGGCGGGCGGCTGCGTGGTGACCCCGGGACAAGAAGGCTGTCTCACTGTTTGGCCCCTCGAAGCCTTTCAGAAGGAATACGACCGCATCGCCAATCTTCCGGCAACCGACCGCAGCGCCCGAATGTACCGGCGCACGATCTTCGCCGGCGGTGCCGACGTAGTTCTGGACGGTCAAGGTCGAATCCCCATCCCAGAGCATCTACGCGAATGGTCGGGGATGGTCAAAGACGTGACCGTCACCGGTTCCGGACCCCTCATCGAGGTCTGGGCGCGGGGGGCCTGGGAGGCCGAGCGTGACGAGGCCGGCGAGTTCTTCAACAACATCGAATCCCCGCTCGGATTGGACGGGACATCGATATGACCCGTCAACAGGACCGCACATCGACAACCGACGCCGCAACCGGTTCTGGCTCATGGCCAGCCCCTCGGATGCCAATTGGGAGGCCCCTTACTCCGCCCGCTTCCACTTTGGCGCCAGCGCTCCGGGGGGCTGACCATGGATCAGAACCCGTATCACGTGCCGGTGATGACCGCCGAGGTAGTGGAACTGCTGCGGCCGGTCGAGCCCCGACTGCTGATCGACGCAACCTACGGGGGAGGAGGGCACACGAGAGCTCTGCTCGAGGCGTTCCCGGGTCTCTCGATCGTCGCACTCGACCAGGATCAGGACGCGATAGCTCAGGCTCCGGCCAACCCGCGGGTACGTCTCATCCACGCCAACTTCGCCTTTTTGGAAACGATTGCAGCGGAGATATGCGGGGGGAGAGTTGATGGCTCTTCCGTATCGCCCTGCGTCGATGGGGTCCTCTTCGACATTGGTGTCTCCTCCCACCAAATCGACGAGCCCGAGCGTGGCTTCTCCTATCGGCGTCGCGGGCCAATCGACATGCGGATGGACCGCGACGCCGAACTCGGGGCCGACACGATCATCAATGAGTGGGGAGTGGATGACATCGCTGACGTTCTGTGGCGTTTCGGTGAGGAACGTCTGGCTCGGCGAATTGCCCGAGCCATTGTCGCCGCACGGCCCATACGCGACACGGCTCATCTCGCCGATGTGGTCAAGGCCGCGGTTCCTGCCGCAGTCCGGCGACGCAAACATCCTGCACGCAAAGTCTTTCAGGCCATCAGGATCGCTGTCAACAACGAACTGGACTCCCTCGAGTCTGGTCTGGAGGCTGCGATCCGTTGGACGCGTCCCGGTGGGAGGGTGATGGTGATTTCCTACCACTCTCTCGAGGATCGCATAGTCAAGAGACGCTTCGCGGCCGGCACATCGGGCTGCGAATGTCCCCCCGACTTCCCCGTGTGCACCTGTGGACGGGTGGCCGAACTTCGGTCGCCCGTCCGCAAACCGCTTCGTCCCTCAGATGAGGAAATCGCAACCAATCCCCGCGCTCGGTCTGCGGTGCTGCGGGTGGCAGAGAAGGTAGGCGCATGACTGTTCCGCAACGCCGGGTCGAGCGCCGCCCGGCTCTAGAGGTGCTTCCGGGCGCAAGCCGCCGTCCCCGCTACAAGATCAGTCACTGGGTGCTGTTCGGGCTTGCCGTCGTCATCGCCTTCTTTGGCTTGATCTACTCGCGGATCTCGCTTGACCGCTCGGCGTTCGAGATCCAGGAACTCGAAGCACGAATAGCCATTCAAGAAGACCTGCACTGGCAGCTCCGTTACGAGCTTGCCCAGATCCAGGACCCCGCCCGCCTCGAAAGGGAGATTGACCAGCTGGGTTTGGAGTACCCAGCCGAGCGGATTTCCCTTGAGGTTCCGGTTATCGGCGTCGACGAACTCGACCCCGACTACCGCTGGGCCCAGCTCAAGGCAACTCTGAGCGCCCAGCCATGATGGGAACCGTCGTGCTCTACGTCATGATGGTCAGCCGCGCTGCGGCAGTCCTGGCATGGCATGTCCGAACTCGGCCGATCGCTGGCGGCCTGGGAGACACAGACCTCCCGGATCCGCCAGGGTCTTGACATGTTGCGCCCCTCCTGGCGCATTCGTGACCTGAGGGTCGTCCTCGTCGGTGTTGTCTTTGTCCTTGCCTGGGTGGGTATTGGTTATCGGCTTTTTCGTGTCCAGGTAGTCGAGGCCGCCACATTCGAAGCCTCTGGGAACGATCAGCGTATTCGCTACGAGGATATTGCGGCCAAGCGCGGCGCCATCTATGACAGGGACTACGTCGAACTCGCCGTCTCAGTGGACCTGCCGAGCGTCATCGCAGACCCGGCCTTGGTGGTCGATCCCCGGGAAACTGCTAGGGCACTGGCGCCGTTGATAGGAGAGAACGTTGCCGATGTCGCTGCCAAGCTCGACCGGCCGGGTTCCCGCTTCGCATACCTGGCGAAGCACATCTCACCCGATCAGGAGGAACAGCTGCAAGCAGAGATCGACGCTGTAGCGGAGTGTCGCCGCGGCGACAAGCCGACCCTCTGCTCGCCGGCTCTCGACGGGATCTACGTGCGCAACGAGCCACTCCGGGTCTACCCATCGGGAGATCTGGCAGCTCAGGTGCTGGGACTCGTCCAGCAGGACGATCAGTCGGGGCTGGAGGGTCTCGAGGCGCTGTACAACGACCTCTTGACCGGTACGCCGGGAACCAAGGTCCTGGAGCGTGATCCCGCAGGCATCCCGATTCCGCTGGGTGCGCTCCAGATAGAACCCGCCGTGGCCGGCGTCGACATCCGCACCACGATCGACCGCGAAATCCAATACACCGCCCAACAAGCGGCCGCCCAAGCGCTGGTCGATACCGGAGCGCAAGCAGCGACGATCGTCGTGGTCAACCCGAGGACTGGAGAGATCCTGGCAATGGCCAGCGCCCCCACTTTCGACCCCAATGATCGTGCCTCGATCAGCGAAGCGATCGAGATGGGGGCGTTGCGCAACCGTGCCGTCACCGATGTCTATGAGCCGGGCTCGACGCTCAAGGTCGCGACCGTGGCTGCAGCTCTGAACGAAGGCATCGTCACGCCGCAAGACGGCTGGTGGGTCCCCGCTGCCTACGAGGTGGACGGCAAAGAAGAACCGTACACGGATGTGAGCCGGGAAGAGGGGCGTCACATGAGTGTCGCCGAGATAATCACCACCTCGTCGAATGTAGGAACGATTCAGATCCAAGAGAAGCTCGGTAACGAGCTTCACCACCGGTACCTCGAAGCGTTTGGTCTTGGGCAGCTGACTACCGAGTCGGTCCCCGGTGAGGTACCGGGACTGCTGCGACCGGTGGCCGATTGGGTGTCGGCCACGGCCGGTGCCTCTACCGCAATCGGTTATCGGGTCGATGTGACTGCACTACAGATGGCTGCTCTGTTTGGGACTATTGCCAACGATGGGATCTGGGTCGAACCGCACATCGTCAGCGAGCTGATCCATCCTGATGGTTCTCACGAGATAACCGTACCGGCACAGCGGCCGGTCATTTCTGAGCAAACAGCACAGCAGATGCGTGAGCTTCTGCAGGGTGTTGTCGAACAGGGGACAGGTAAGCGCGCCGCTATCGAAGACTTTGCCGTAGGGGGCAAGACGGGCACGACCGAGAAGTTCTTGCCGGAGGAAGGGGCCTATAGCGAACATGATCGCGTTGCCTCATTCATCGGGATCGCCCCGATCGACGAGCCGGAGATCGTGGTTGCAGTCGTGCTCGACTCTCCACATGGCGAGATCGAGGAGGACGGCCGTACGATCGAACTCCACCTCGGCGGTGTCTCAGCGGCTCCTGTGTTCGCTCGCGTCGCCGAGGCGGCGCTACAAGCCCTGGGAGTCGCCCCCGATGGCCAGTAGCACCAAGGCACGCCGCACGTTGTCTGAGATTGCCTCTGCCGTCGCAGCTCGGCAGCAGGTGCGCCATGTTGGGCAAGATGTGGTGGTCGGCGATGTACATATGGATAGTCGCCATGTCGGCCCCGGTTCCCTGTACACCGCAATCAGAGGCGCCCGGGTTGACGGCCATCGCTTCATCGAAGAAGCGGTCGCCGCCGGCGCGGTTGCCGTCGCTGTGGAGGAACCACCCGCCATTCAGATACCCCACCTTCTTCTCGACGACAGCCGGGCTGCGCTGGGCTGGATGGCTGCAGTGGTGCACGACAACCCATCCACACAACTCGGCACCATCGGCATAACCGGTACCAACGGAAAGACGACAGTGGCTCATATGTTGGCTGCGATGGCGGGCGGTGCCGACGGCGACATGGCGGTGATCGGTACGGTGAGTGCCAACCTGCACGGAGCCGCGGCGTCGCCCCGCACCACCCCGGAGGCAAGCACGACTCAGCGCATTCTCCGGCGCCTCGTCGATCAGGGAATCACGCGGGTCGCCATTGAGGTCTCCAGCCATGCGATGGAGATGGGACGGGTCAACGGAATTGGCTTCGACGTCGTCGCTTTCACCAACCTCTCGCAAGACCATCTCGACTATCACCACACAATGGAGGCCTACTACCAGGCCAAGGCCAAGCTCTTCTCGGAGCAGTGGGCGCCGCACGCAGTCATCTGGGTGGACGATCCCTACGGCCGGCGCCTCGCGGCAGAGGCCACAATGCAGGTCACCACGGTCGGAACCAGGCCCGACGCGGACGTGCAAGTCGTCTACGGGAGGGGATCTCCTTCCGGCAGTGTGTTCGAGCTGATAACGGCGAACGGCAAGATTGGCTACTCGAGTCCGCTGGCAGGGCAATTCAACGTCGCCAACGCAGCGATCGCCCTCACGTGCGCGGCAATCGTCGGCATCGATACCCGAGCTGCCGGACGACGACTGGCCAAAATGGTGCCAATTCCCGGTCGGTACAACACAGTCGAATCACCGACGGGCCTGTGGGTCGTCGTCGACTATGCCCACACTCCGGACGCAATTCGCAACGTGATTGCGGAAACTCGACCCCAGATAGAGGGCAAGGTCATTGTCGTCGTCGGGGCCGGAGGTGACCGCGATCGCGAGAAGCGACCGCTGATGGGAGAGGCGGCCAGCACGGCCGATTTTGCCTTCATTACAAATGACAATCCTCGATCTGAGGATCCCGCGGCGATTCGCCAAGCCGTAATTGCCGGGATTCCGTCCGACGCTGCCTTCCGGGTTGAGCCGGACCGGCGTGTCGCCATCCGGCGGGCATTGGCCATGGCGACGAAAGAAGATGCTGTTCTCATCCTCGGCAAGGGGCACGAGACCGAGCAGGAGTATGCCGAGCACATTGAAGCTTTCGAGGACGCTCACGTGGCTCGTGAGGAGATGCGGTGGCTGAAGGAGGTGCAGCCTTGAGGCCGCGCACTCTCTCGCAGCTCGCCGCCGAACTCGGCCTCGAGGCGTTCGAGGACTCAGGTGCCAAACTGATCGGGGTTTCGACAGACTCGCGTGCGGTCGGCCGCGGCGAGCTGTTCATCGCAATCAAGGGCGAGACCTACGACGGCAACTGCTTTATCGATCAGGCAATCGCCTCCGGGGCCGGTGCGGTCATCACTTCCGACCCCCGGGTAACAGGCGTTCCCAGGATCATCGTGGCGGATACAGTCGCTGCGCTACGAGACGTGGCGGCTCTCCATCGGGCGGAGCTACGCATGCCGGTGATCGCCATCACCGGGAGCACCGGCAAGACATCAACCAAGGATTTGCTTGCTGCAGCCATACCCGGTGCCTGGGCCTCGCCACGTTCATTCAACAACGAAGTTGGAGTCCCGCTGACGGTTCTGGGCACACCACACGACGCTGCCGTACTGGTTGCCGAAGTCGGATCGCGCGGTCGCGGTCACATCGCGTTCCTCATGCCGGCAGTTCTTCCCGACGTCGCCGTGGTAACCAACCTCGGGGTGGTTCACCTCGAGACCTTCGGGACAACGGACAACCTTGCCGATTCGAAATTCGAGCTCGTTGAGTCGCTCACCGCCGCAGGCACTGCAGTGCTGCCGATAGACGAGCCCCGACTCCATCGGCCCCACCGCGGAACCACCGTGACCTTTGGCGCCGCTCCAGAGGCGGACGTGAGTGTGAGCGACGTTGTGGTCGACGAAAGCGGCTTCCCCAGCTTCGAGCTGCGAGCGGGCAGTAATCGAACGAATTTGCGGCTCGGCATGGCGGGAGCACACCAGGCCCTCAACGCTGCCGCGGCGGTAGCCGCGGGAATGGCTACCGGAGTGGGATTTGATGATCTGGTTGGCGGAATCGAGGAAGCAACCGGATCTGCGTGGCGCATGGAAATCCACCGCGGCCGCTACACCGTCGTCAATGATGCATACAACGCAAACCCCGACTCGATGGAAGCAGCAATGAGAACAGTCGCCGCGATGCCGGGACGACACATCGCCGTCTTGGGAACAATGGCCGAACTGGGTCCGGTCGAGGATGTGGAACATACCCGCATCGGTCGGCTTGCACGCCAACTGGGTTTTGCTGCAGTGGTGACGGTCGGGGACGAGCCGGGGATTGCGGCAGCAGCCGGGGCGATCGGACGCAACGTCCCTGATGTTGACACGGCGCACAAAACGGTCCGCGGCATGCTCGACTCCGGCGACGTCGTCCTGGTCAAGGCATCGCGTGCCGTCGGACTCGAGGAACTCGCCATGGATCTCGCGGCAGAGGCCGTCTCATGATTTCGATCCTCATCGCCGCCGCCTTCTCATTTGTGATCACGATCTTTGCTACGCCTCTTGCCATACGCGTGCTCCGGGAACGCGAGATTGGCCAATTCATCCAGGAAGAGGTCGAGGGGCATCACCACAAGCGCGGCACTCCAACCATGGGGGGGATCGTCATGATCTTCGCCGTGATCATCGGCTACCTGGTGTCGCACATCCGGTTGTGGGAGTTCGGGCAAGGCGTCGACTTCCGGGTGCTGGGTTTCCCCGGGCAAGGATGGTTGGCACTGATGGCTTTTGTCGGCATGGGACTGATCGGCTTCTTCGACGACTACGTCAAATTCGCCCGCAGCCAGAACATGGGTCTTTCAAAGCGGTGGAAGTTCCTTGGTCAATTAACGGTCGCAGTTCTGTTTGCCTGGGGTGCCATTGCCCTCGATACGAGCACGGAACTATCGGTGACTCGAGGGATCGGCATCGACCTCGGTCCCTGGTTGTACGGTCTGCTCGTCTTGTTCATGCTCACAGCAGCCGCCAACGCGGTGAACCTCACCGACGGTCTCGACGGTCTCGCCGCAGGCAGCGGGGGATTGGTATTCGGAGCTTTTGTGCTCATCGCCTTCTGGCAATCTCGCAATCCGACCTTCTACGAGGTAGAAGGAGCAGTAGAACTGGCAATCGTTGCCGCGGCGATAGTGGGGGCCACCCTCGGATTCCTCTGGTGGAATGCGGCTCCGGCCCGAATCTTCATGGGCGACGTCGGCTCGCAGGCAATAGGTGGCGCATTAGCGGCATTGGCGCTGCTTACCAACACGCATCTCCTGTTGATACTGCTCGGCGGTCTCTATGTGATGATCACTATGTCGGTGATCCTGCAAGTGTTCACATTCCGTGTCTGGGGGAAGCGTATCTTCCGGATGGCCCCGATCCACCATCACTTCGAGCTGAAGGGTTGGCCGGAAACCACCATCATCATTCGTTTCTGGATCCTGGCGGGACTGGGGGTCGCCATCGGGGTTGGTGTCTTCTACGGCGATTTCCTGCGCGCCACCAACGGCGGGGTCCTACCGTGAGAGTGCTCGTACTGGGGGCGGCAGTAAGTGGCCGCGCCGCCGCAAGGCTGGCCCGAGACCTCGGCAATGAGGTCACGGTCTACGACCGAACCGCGGCAGCCCTGGAGGACATGGAAGGCAAGACAACTGCTGGGGAGTGGCAGCGCCGCTTCTTGAGCGGGGTAGATCTGGTGGTCACCAGTCCCGGATTTCCGGAACACAGCGGTGCTATCGCTGATGTGCTGGCTGAGCGCGTACCTCTGGTCAGCGAGATGGAATTCGCAGCATCCCAGATGACGGTTCCGTATGCGGCAGTCACGGGTACCAACGGCAAGACCACGGTTACCTCGGTTGCAGCAGACATGTTGACCGCATCCGGCGTGAAAGCGATAGCTGCAGGAAATATCGGCACCGCGCTGTCCGACATCGCGCTCGACCCTCCGGAGGCTGTGGTCGTTGAAGCCTCCAGCTTCCAGCTGCGATTCATCGACAGTTTCCATCCTCGAGTTGCCGCCATTCTCAACATTGCTCCCGACCACCTCGATTGGCACAGCAGCTTTGCCGATTACGTGGCTGCCAAACAGCGCATCTTCGAAAATCAGATAGGCGAAGACATCCTGGTGTATGACTGCGACGATGCCGCCGCCACGGCTGCGGTCGAAACGGCTCCGTCCCGCCCGATCCCGGTGAGCGGACGACATGTGCCCGACGGCGGTTACGGGCCCCGAGGTGCGAATCTGGTTCTCCCCGCAGGCACAGTGGATCGACCACCGTTGGACGCGGCATACACAATGGATCTGGTTGCTGCGGCCAGCATCGCCGCCCATTTGGGGGCCACGCTCGATGGAATCGATAGGACGATTGCCAGATTCGAGCCCGGCAAACATCGGCGCTCTGTAGTGGGCAGTTGGGGTGGGGTTACCTGGATCAACGACTCGAAAGCTACCAACCCGCACGCAGCCCTTGCTTCAGTGGCGGCTTACGAATCCGTCATCCTGATTGCTGGTGGGCGCAATAAGGGCCTAGACCTGCGGCCGCTGGGTGCGGCTCCGACGGTTCGCAAGGTCATCGGGATCGGCGAGGCCTCAGGTGAATTGGAGGCCGCTGCCGTGTCGGCACGCTTTCACGCTGCGCTCACCCTCGACGAGGCTATTGTCTTGGCCGATTCGATGGCCGAGTCCGGCGACACTGTGCTTCTCGCGCCGGGTTGTGCCAGCTTCGACATGTTCAGTTCCTACCAGCAGCGGGGTGAAGAATTCACGAGGCTCGTAGTGGCCAGAAAGGGGGGTCCCCGTGGCGAGTAGGGTCACGCCAATTTCGCAGGCGAGATCATTTGCCACCCGCCGCGAACCCCGCTCGGGACGTATCACGGTGCTCTTGCTGCTTCCGGTGGTGATTCTGCTGATAATTGGCCTCGGCGCCCTGCTTTCAGCGTCATCGGTACTCGCGATTCGTGAGGGATACGACGACAACCTCTATTACTTCAAGCGCCAAATGCTATTTGCCGGGGTCGGCCTGGTCTGTCTGGTGATAGGTTCCCGCATCCCCTATGCGTTCTATCGTCGTGCTGCGATCCCGATTATGGGACTTGCTTTTATCGGTCTGGTTGCGACCCTGGCAATTGGTGAGGTGCGCGGCGGTGCGCAGCGGTGGATAGTCCTCGGGCCGGTGACCATTCAGGCATCCGAGTTCGCCAAATTTGCGGCGATCGTGGTTCTCGCCATGGTTCTGGCTCGCAAGGAGGCATACCTCAAAACCTTCGGTCATGTATTTGCACCTGTTGCCGCGATCCTCATCCTGCTCGGTGGCCCGCTGATGAAACAGCCCGACTTCGGGACGACCGCGCTGATTGCGGCTACATCCCTCACGATCCTCTTCGCATCGACTGCGAAGTTCCGCCATATCACAGCCGTCGCCCTGGCCGGAAGCGCATTCGGGGCGCTGCTAGCGGTGGCTGCACCGTACCGCCTGCAGCGTGTGACCAGCTTCTTCAGTGCCAACCCGGATGTGACCGGGGATGGCTATCACGCACATCAGAGCCTCGTTGCGTTGGGCACAGGAGGATGGTTTGGCGTAGGTCTCGGAGCAAGCCGAGCGCGCTGGTCCTTTCTCCCCAATGCGCACAGTGATTTCATCTTCGCCATCATCGGGGAGGAGACCGGACTTGCCGGGTCGTTCGCTGTGCTTGCACTTTTCATCGTCCTGGCGGCCGTTGGCACCACAATCGCATTGAGAGCAGCGGATCAATTCGGTCGCTTACTGGCCATCGGGCTGGTTTCGTGGCTCACCTATCAAGCGCTCGTCAACATCGGGGGGGTGGTGCGTGTGCTGCCGATCACCGGTGTTCCGCTCCCGTTCATCTCGGCAGGCGGCAGCGCAATGATGGCAAATCTCTTTGCTGTAGGCGTCCTCATAAACGTCGCTCGCTCATCGGCGCGCTCCCGGGAGGCGGGGCGAACATGACGTATGCGTTTGCCGCCGCAGGCACCGGAGGCCACGTGTTCCCAGCGCTGGCAGTCGCGGATGCCCTGATTGCCGACGGTGTGCCGCGGGACGAGATCGTCTTCTTCGGGGGCGACCGGATGGAGGCGAAGACCGTCCCCGACGCGGGCTACGACTTCGTTCAGGTAGAGCTGCGTGGCTTGAAGCGGTCACCGTCGCCTACGAATCTCGGCATTCCGGGCGTGGTGGCACGGGCGCGTAGCCAAATGGCTGCAACTATGGACGAACGGGGCACCCGTGTCTGCATAGTCTTTGGAGGCTACGTGTCGGTACCCGCCGCGATGGCTGCACGCAAGGTGGGCGCCAGCCTCTTCGTCCAGGAGCAGAATGCCTGGCCGGGTCTCGCCAACCGACTGGTGGCGCGTCGGTCGGATCGCGTCTTCGTGGGCTTTGCGGCAGCCCGCAAGAGACTGAAGGGCGCAGAGCTGACCGGCAATCCTCTGCGTCCCGTCTTCTCCAACTTCAATCGTGACGAATTGAGATCGGCTGCTCGCAAGCGTTACGAAGTGCCCTCGGGTCTCCCTGTTTTGGGCGTGCTTGGAGGCAGCTTGGGCGCAAAAGTCCTAAACGACGCAACCGCAGCGTTGGCGATGGCCGTGGAGCCGGATCATCTGACGATTGTTCACTTGACCGGACGACCTCACTTCGAGGAGATCAAGGAATTGGCGGACCAATCGTCCGTGCCCTGGCGGGCGGTTGCATTCGAAGACCGTATGGAGATGTTCTACGCCGCAGCCGATCTCGTGCTGTCGCGCGCCGGTGCAATGACGATCAACGAACTTGCTGCCACAGGTACGCCGGCGGTTGTGGTTCCATTGGGGCTCGGCACCCATCAGTCCGCGAACGTGTTGGAACTCGAGGCAGCAGGAGGCCTCGTTCAGGTGGAGCAATCTCAAATCGATCAAGTTCCAATCATTGTCGACCAGCTCATAGTGGATCGCGCCCGCCGCCAGGCTATGGCAACCGTGATGTCCACCCACGGTCGGCCGGCAGCAGCCCGCGTCATTGCCGACGCGATGAAGGAAGTCGCCAATGCCTGAGTCGCTCGAGCAATTCACCAGGATCCATATGGTGGGTGCCGGAGGAGCCGGGATGAGTGGTCTCGCCAAGCTCCTGGCGGGACTCGGCTATTCGGTCACGGGGTCTGATCTCAAACCGGGCCGAACTCTGGATGCCCTCGGCGACCTCGGGATTGAGACCTGGGTAGGGCATCTCCCCGAGCGAATGGACGAGCCGGAATTGGTTGTAGCTTCGTCGGCTGTTCCCGCCTCCGATCCCGAGCTGGTCGCAGCCGCTGAGCATGGAGCTGTGGTTTGGGAACGTCCCGCCCTACTCGATGCTTTGACCTCGATGATGCCCGGGCTTGGCGTAACCGGGACTCACGGGAAGACGACAACGACCGGCCTTGTGGTGGCGGCGATGCAAGGAGCGGGAATCGATCCGTCATTCCTAGTCGGCGGAGAGCTGGTTGCCCAAAACACCTTTGCCCATCTTGGAGACCGCGATATCTTCGTACTGGAAGCGGACGAGGCTTTCGGCACTTTCCGTCATCTTCATCTGAGGGGTTTGGTGGTAACCAATGTCGAGGCCGACCACCTCGACTACTACGCCAATCTCGCCGAGCTGGAGGAAGCTTTCGCCTTGGTCGCCAACCGGACCGCCGGCCCGGTGCTGGGATGCATCGACGACCCGGGAGTGCAACGGCTCGCGCAGCGGGCTCCGCTCATTAGTTACGGTCGAGATCCGGGAGCGCGGTGGCAAGTCACAGACCTCGAGCACGGCATAGGGGATATCAGTTTCACGTTGCGAGGGCCGCAGACGCTGACGGCAGTCCGAGTCCCGCGGCCCGGGATTCACATTGCGCTGGATGCAGCAGGTGCGGTGGCGTTTCTCGCCGAGCTGGGCTACGACCCGAGAGCCGCGGCCGCGGGAATCGCGGAGTTTGGGGGAGTGCGCCGTCGATTCGAAACCCGGCTCCACATGGAAGGAGTCACCGTCGTCGACGACTACGCCCATCATCCGACCGAGGTGGGGGCCACGATCAGCGCCGGTCGCCTTGGAGGTTGGCGTCGGGTATGGGCCGTTTTCCAACCTCACCGTTACACCCGTACGGCGAATCTGGGGCCGGCATTCGGCGCCCCGCTCGCAGAGGCCGATCGCGTCGTCGTGACAGACGTCTATTCGGCCGGCGAGGCCCCACAGCCTGGTGTTACCGGGCGCCTCGTGGCAGAAGCAGTTAGTGCCGCGGGTGGCCGGGTGGATTACATCCCTTCGATCCGCGATGTGGCCGCCGCAATCACCCCCGAACTCATCGAAGGGGACCTCGTTCTACTCCTCGGCGCCGGGGATGTGAACAGCATTGCCGACGACATCGCCGCTTCCATGGATGATCAGTCGTGAGTCTGGCCGATATGGCCTCTTCGGGATTGGTCCGTAGAGACCACAGTTTTTCCGGGATGACCACTTATAAGTTTGGCGGTCCCGCCCGCTGGTACGCCGAAATCGGCACCGGCCAGGAGTTGATGATGCTGCTCGAGGCCAGACGAGCGGAAGCTGAGCCGCCGTCTGTATTTGTGTTGGGCCGGGGGTCGAACGTCGTCGTCTCAGACCAAGGGTTCGATGGGCTGGTAATCCATCTCGTGGGGGACTTCAACTCGATCTTCATCGAGTCCGGGGTAGTCATCGCCGGCGCCGGAGTTTCACTCCCGATGCTGGCCCGTCACTGCTCCTCTCACGGCCGGGGTGGACTCGAGTTCTACGTCGGCATTCCGGGTACCGTAGGCGGGGCCGTGGTGATGAACGCAGGCGGCCACGGGTCGGATACGGCGGAATGGCTGATAGACGCCACGCTCGTGGATATCGAAACCGCCGGAATGCGGATTGCAGATCCTTTTCAGCTGGACTTGTCCTACCGGCACAGCACCGTCGGGTCACACGAGCTAGTCACCAGGGCTCGTTTCCGGACCGTGGAACGTGCGGTGGGAGAGAGCGAGCAGCTAATGCGGGAGATCACATCCTGGCGCCGGGCACACCAACCGGGCGGCACATTCAACGCCGGGAGTGTCTTCAAGAACCCTCCGGGTGACGCGGCAGGCCGCATCATCGATGCGGCCGGGTTGAAGGGGTATCGCCGAGGCGGTGCCGCTGTTTCGGAACGCCATGCCAATTTCTTTGTCGCCGAGCCGGAGGCCTGTGCTCAGGACGTGTTTGATCTGGTCAGCGCAGTTCGAGCCGAGGTCTCGCAGCGAACTGGTATCGACCTGGAGCCCGAGATCCGCTTTGTCGGCGACTTCGGTGAGGGACTATGACGGAACGAATCGACCCACGGCTTGCCCGCCGTCGTCGCCATGTCCAAGAGGCCAGTGCGCGCCGGCGGTTGCGTTGGACGATCGTGCTGCTTCTACTCGCTATCACAGCCGGGCTCGTTGTTGCGATCTTCCAATCCTCGTGGTTCTCGATCAGCTCGATCGAGGTAGAAGGACAGGTTCGTGCTCCGGTGATGACCCTGCTGGAGGAAGCGGGGATAGAGGAAGGGGTTTCGGTGGTTTCGGTGCGGACGAGCCGTGCCGAAGAAGAGTTGGTGGGGGATCCGTGGATTGCTGCGGCCGAGGTTCGTGTCGTCTGGCCCCGCTCCGTCGAGGTGACCGTCGTCGAACATGTCCCTATCGCACGAGTGAGGATCGATGAGGCAACCACAGGCAAGGCCGGATGGGTTGTGGCTTCGCCTCAGGGCGTGGTCCTTGCCGTCGGCGAGCAGCTGGTTGATCCGCTCATCGAATCGCCCACGGCGGCGATAACTCCCGGGCAGCTGATCACAAATCCTCCGACGGTTGGTGCGCTGGAGTTTGTTGCTGCCCTCCCCTTTGAGCTGAAGCCGGGTCTGGTGGTTCGTGAGACCGGCGATGGACTCGAGGCGACCGTTCAGGGCTTCTCTGTTGAGCTGGGTGCGGCACGCGACATGGCTCAGAAGGCAGTGACCCTGGCGACTCTGCTCGATCAAGGAGTAGCGGAGGGGGCCCTTATCAACCTCGTTTCGCCGCTGCGGCCGGCGGTTACCAACCCTCAACCATTGGTTGATACTTCCGAGGAAGTAGCTACTGAAACCACGGTATCGAGCTAAGGTTCACGTTGAGATCAGGAGTGGAGATCGTGACCGAAGCAAGCAACCCGCAGAACTACCTCGCTGTTATCAAAGTAGTGGGGGTGGGCGGAGGCGGCGTCAATGCCGTCAACCGCATGATCGACGCCGGTATTAGAGGTGTGGAGTTCATTGCAATCAATACGGACGCACAAGCGCTGTTGATGTCGGATGCTGATGTGAAGCTCGACATTGGGCGTGACTCGACTCGCGGCCTCGGAGCAGGCGCCGACCCGGATGTGGGGCGCCAATCTACTGAGGATCATCGCGACGAGGTCGAGGAAGCTCTGATGGGGGCAGACATGGTCTTCATCACAGCCGGTGAAGGTGGAGGTACCGGAACCGGCGGCGCCCCGATCGTTGCGGAGATCGCTCGTGGGATCGGCGCGTTGACCGTCGGTGTGGTTACCCGTCCCTTCGGCTTCGAGGGTCGGCGCCGCTCGGTGCAGGCGGAGCAAGGAATCCAGTCCCTCAAAGAAGCGGTTGATACGCTGATAATCATCCCAAATGAGCGACTTCTCGAGATCGCAGATGAACGCACCGGGGTTCTCGAAGCGTTTGGCATGGCAGACCTGGTGCTGTCGAGTGGTGTGCGCGGTATCACCGACCTGATCACCACTCCCGGACTCATCAATGTCGATTTTGCCGACGTGAAGGCTGTGATGACAGATGCCGGTTCGGCGGTCATGGGTATCGGTTCTTCGACCGGTGAGAACCGAGCCAGCCAGGCCGCTGATAAGGCGATCAGTTCACCTTTGCTCGAGACCTCGATGGAGGGTGCCAGAGGTGTGCTGCTATCGATCAGCGGCCCCGAGGACATGACTCTTCACGAGATTTCGACCGCAGCCTCGATTATCGCCGATCACTGTGACTCAGACGCCAACATCATCTTCGGTGCCGTGGTCGACGACGCGCTCGGCAGCGAGATGAAGGTTACCGTCATCGCGGCCGGATTCGATCGAGACCGCAGGGCGGTGACGCGTCCCTCCTATCCCGAGTTCTCGGCGCGCACTCCCGGGTCGGAAGGTGACGATGACCTCGACATCCCCGGCTTCGTCAGCGGATGATTCGGCCACCCGGGTTTGCGGGTGCTGCATTTGGTACGACGGCAAGCGGAGATTCGAGGTCCGATGCGGTCCGCCGCGCTGCCATCTCGGACGAACTCGGTATACCGGCTGATTGGGCCTTCGTTCACCAGGTGCACGGTACGAGGGTCCTCGAGGCGATCGTTCCTGGAAGCCTCGGAGATGCGGATGCAATCTTCACCGCAGCAGGCAATGTTCCCATCGCAGTTGCCACCGCAGACTGTGTTCCTGTGATCATCGAGGCGTCGACTGCCGTATCGGTTATCCATGCCGGCTGGCGGGGCGCCGCGGCCGGTGTTGTGATGGCAGCTTTGGAATACATGATCGATCGCGGTCACGAACCGCAGAGGGCCGCCATTGGACCTGCAATCGGCCCGTGCTGCTACGAGGTCGGCCCTGAGGTCACCGCACGGTTTGTCGGTCACGTCGCCCAAACGACGTGGGGAACTGCAAGCATCGACATTCCCGGCTTCATCGAGCAGCAGCTGGCAGGATTGGAGGTATGGAGGTCGGGTGAGTGCACGTACACCTCCGAGCGTCTGCACTCCTATCGGCGCGACGGCACACGACAGAGACAGGTGGCGGTTGCATGGTTGCCGACGAGTTGATCGCAGTCCGGAAACGGATGATTGCGGCGGCGGAGAGAGCCGGGCGAGATCCGCAGGGTGTGACGCTGGTAGCGGTATCAAAGGGGAGTGACGCAGCAACGGTCCTGCGTGCCTACGAAGCCGGTCAGAGGGATTTTGGGGAGAACCGGGCAGCCGAGCTCGCCGCCAAGGCGCCACAGCTACCGGCCGATATCCGGTGGCATTTCATCGGCACACTGCAATCGCGTCAGGCCAAGATCGCACTCCCTCATACGACGATCCTCCACTCCCTCGACCGGAGTCGGCTCGTTGCCGCCTGGGGACGAGACCCGAATCCGCCCGCAGCCTTGCTTCAGATCAATATCTCCGGCGAGCAGCAGAAGCACGGTGTCGCCCCCGGTGCCGCAAGACAGCTGCTGGAGGAAGCCACCGAACGGGGCATCCGCTGCATTGGATTGATGACGATGGCACCGCTGGCACCCAACCCCGAGGCCAGCCGCCGTTGGTTCAGCGCGTTGCGACGGCTGCGAGACCAGCTGTCCATGGACTATCCGGGACTCGAGCAGCTCTCGATGGGGATGACCGACGATTTCGAGGTGGCGATCGAGGAGGGTGCCACCCTCATACGCGTCGGACGGGCTATCTTTGGACCGCCGGGCGCGCCGGCACTGAGCGACTGAGAGTGTTGAGACATGGCATCACTGTGGCAGAAGACGATGTTCTACCTTGGACTTGTCGACGACGAGGATATCGAGGCGGCCGAAGCCGCAGCCGAAGATCCCCAGCCGGCGGTTCGGACTGTTGAATCTCCTCAGCCTGCGGAGCGATCGCAGACCACGAGGGTTGGTCGAGCCAGTAGCGCAGTCGCCGGGCGTCGCGTCGAACCCCCCGCACCAATGCGCCGCCGGGTGTCCGAAAACGCCGAACACGCCGAGGCCGGGGTGCTGGTCACCCCCGGATCGAATCGCACGGTGGGGTCGGACCAACCTGCCACAGCGATCGGCGGTTCCTCCCGTTCTGGACGGTCCACCACGCCGGAAAGGGAGGCAGCAATCATCGAGGCCCGGACTCTGGCTGATGCGCAAACGCTTGCCGACCACATCCGGGATGGCCGGCCGGTAGTGCTCGACCTTCGAGAAACAGAAACGGCGATGGTCCGTCGGCTCGTCGACTTCTCGAGCGGATTGACTTATGCGCTCGATGGGCGGATGGTGAAGGTGGCAACCGGAGTAATCCTGGTGACCCCGCACGGATCGACCGTCGGTGTTGAAGAGCGCCGTCGGCTGGCTGCACTTGGTCTCTACGACGCGGCTCCCGGCAACTGATGGGGCTCATTTGCCTCCTGCTCAATCTTGCATCTCTGGCGCTGTTTGCGTGGATAATCCTCAGCTACGTGGTGAATTTCGGCCGGCTGCCCTGGGGCCATCCGGTCCGAAAGATCTATGACGCCCTGTCGAAAGCCATCAATCCGATCTTGGTGCCAATCCGACGGGTGATGCCGCCGGTGCGGGCCGGGAGCATTGGACTGGATCTGTCACCGCTGGTTCTCTTCCTGATAATCATCGTGTTGCGCAGCGTGCTGGGGTGCTGAGCCAAGATTCAAAAGGGTGCCGTCACCGACTCATCGCGGGCTAGCGGAGTCTCGCGAGATTCACAGCCGCCTCAGAACGGTTACGATTCGGATGTGGGTTTCTCCAGCGAAGACGCGCGGCGGTTCCAGTTCTCGGGAACCAAACATTCTTACGATGCTTCTGAAGTCGAGGAGTTCCGGGCCCGAGTGACCGAAGCTCTTCTCGCCTACGAGGCAGGTGACACAGCGGCGTCCGCTGCCGCGGCCTCCGCACATGATGCTGACCTCGCCGCCGCCCAGCGGGTTCGTCAGCAGGCCGTCCAGTTGGCCGAGCGAATGCTCCGAGAAGTCATGGGCTCCTCCGGTGATGCGGTCGCTGGTATCGACATATGGCAGGACGCGGCAATGACTCGGGCGCTGGCGGATGAGGAACTTGCCTTTGCGCAGGAAGAGTCGAATCGACTCCATGCGATTGGGGCTGCAGAACGCGATGAGTTGCGTGCCACCTACGATCGGGAGCGGAACCAGCTTCGAGCCGAATTACACCGGGAGCTGCAAGACTCGCGTGCTGCTGCGGATGAAGAGGCGGAGCGCATCCGGGCGGCAGCTCAGGCTGAAGCATCAGCGATTCTCGAGAAGGCGCTCGGTAGCGTCGAGCGGGCCCGTATCCAGGCCGCCGACGAAGTGCACCGCATGGAGCGCCGCATGGCTGTGTTGCAGAGGGCGCTTGCCGATGCCGAGGGGCGATTCCGGAGGTTGGCCGCTACCGCAGCTAATGAGGTGGGGACCTTGAGCGCCCTTGCCGATCAGGACGTAGCCGTTGCCGCCGTTGAGGCACCTCCCCTCCAAGTGACCAAAGTCGACCTGACAGACGAGGCGTTGCGGCAAATGGATGGCGAATCGATACCGGCTGAGCCCGATCCGGGGGGTCTCCCAGGCCGCAACAAGGATGTCGGGTTCTACCAACGGCGCCTGGCAGGTCTCCGGGACCGTCTGGAGAAGAGCGGTCACCCGCCGGAGTGAGGGCTCGGCTTCCGGCGTTGCAACTCGGTGACGGCCACACAGCATTGACATTGGACTCGCCTCGTCCCCGGCTCCCTCCGGGAAGTTCTGGGCGGCGCCCACCAGCTTGCGGCTGCTACCGGCTGACCGGGCGGGGTTGAGCGCGGCAGGTCGGACGAGCGGGAACTGTTCCACCCACACCGGGTTTCGGGAGTTCGTCCTGGTCTGAGTTCCCATGGAGCTCGGTCGAGCAGCAGCTGCCGCACTATGGTCCCGGCGATGAGGGCATCTCGTGTCGTACGCAGCCACCCGAGTGGCTCGATGATTACCGTGTGGGTCGTGCCCCGGGCGCGCCGGAACCAGGTCACAGGTGTCTACTCCGATGCGCTCCGGGTGCGGATCGCAGCTCCTGCGGAGAAGGGCCGGGCAAACAAGGAACTGCTGGCCTACCTGTCAGATCTCCTCGGCGTGTCATTACAGCTTGGAGGGGGCGCAGGTTCGCGGCGAAAAAGGCTCATTGCTTCGGGCGTGGAGGCCGGCGAACTGGCAGAACGCATTGCGCGGCTCGTCGAATAGGCACAAATGCACTCCATCCTGTTATCGTCCCGGGCTGCAGAGGAGGTCCTGTTGACTAGAAGTCTTGCCAAATCAACCTTGGAGCGGCTTCGGCGCAAGCTGGATGCTGAGGAGGAGCGCCTCGTCGCCGTAATCGAGGAATTCGACAAGGTCTTTGCCGAAGCCAACATGGGTTCAGCCAGCGCCGAGCACAGCGCGGATCCGAACAGTGCGGACGGTGGTTCGCTGGCGCTCGAGCTGGAGATGGATCTGTCTGTCTTGGAGAACGCCAGGGAGCTGCTCTCCAAGGTGCATGCGGCTCAGAAGCGGATGGACAACGGCACCTATGGGCACTGCGTGGTCAGTGGGAAAGCAATCCCGGTGGAACGGCTCGAGGCACTGCCTTACGCAACGACACTGGTCGAGTACGCCGATCAGGTCTAGCGCAGGCAGCCCAACCCACGCATCGGGCGTGGGATGTCACCATGGCTAGCCTCACCCAGCATCTCGAATCTCGGCACGCAATTCGTCTTGCCGCCATCACAGGTCTGCTCGTCCTCGGAATCGACCAGATCACCAAGAATCTGGCCAGGGATTACTTCCAGGATGGGCCCTATTCGGTAATCGGCGACTGGCTTCGAGTCCGCTATGCGGAGAACCCTGGAGCGGCCTTCTCGAGCTTCACCGGCTCCGGTCCCCTGATCGGTTTGATAGCGATTGGTGTCGTGGTCTTTCTCGTATACCTAGTTGCGAGGACGAGTCGTCGCATCGACATTGTGGCGCTAGGGCTGATCCTCGGGGGTGCGCTTGGCAATCTTGCCGACCGCGTGTTCCGTGGCGAGGGCGTGTTGGACGGTGCGGTGGTCGACTGGATCGACTGGTGGTTCATTCCTACGTTCAACGTTGCCGATGCGGCGCTCAACGTAGGGGTAGCCATCTTGCTAATCGCAGCCGTCTTTCATCCTGATCGTGGTTGAACGCGCGACTGTCGTTGTGACCGAAGATCTGGCAGGCGTCCGGCCGGACCGGGTCCTGGCGGTCCTAGCCGGTCTGAGCCGCTCCGTAGCGCAGCGCCTTATCAGCGCCGGCCAGGTGCGCGTCGGAGAAAGCACCGTCGATCGGTCTACCCGAGTGTGTGCCGGGGATACACTCGACTACCCGATCCCAGCGGAGGCTGAGCACCTTGAGCCGGAGCCCGTCGATTTTGCAGTTGCTTTCGATGATGGGGACTTGCTGGTTGTCAACAAACCGCCGGGGCTCGTGGTGCATCCCGGGGCGGGTCACCGCCGGGGGACGCTCGTGCACGGTCTCGTCTACCGATATCCAGAGCTGAGAGCGCTGGGCGAGGAACATCGTTGGGGACTCGTTCATCGGTTGGATCGCGACACGTCCGGTGTGTTGCTCGTTGCCCGGACCGTCGCCAGCCATGAATTCCTGCAGGCCGAATTGAAGGCGCGCCGGGTCGGTCGGAGCTATGTCGCGCTCGTCAACGGCAGGCTCGATGCGGCCACAGGCACCATCGATGCCCCGATGGGACGCGATCGCGCTCGACCAACTCGGATGGCCGTGGTGAGCGACGGTCGCCCGGCACGTACCCATTTCAGGCGACTCGCCGAGTGGGCGGATTCGAGTTTGATTGCGTTGGAGCTGGAAACGGGCCGCACTCACCAGATCCGAGTCCATCTGGCATCGATAGGACACCCCGTGGTCGGCGACCTCACCTACGGCGGTGGGGGGAGTGTTCTCGGCGATGCCGGCCGGGTATGGCTTCATGCGAGCCAGATTCGCTTCCCGACGATTGACGGCGGACGGCACGAGGTAGGGGCGGTTTTGGCCGAGGATCTCCGACGATCATTGGCCGTGATGGGGGAGCCGAACAACGGTGCGGATGAAATCAGCCGCCTGTAGCGCAGTCCTCGGCGTTCAGGGCAACGTCCAAGGTAGTCTGAGGAACCGGGGCCGATAAAGGAGCGTCTGGATGCCGGCACATTACGAGCGCCTCTCGTACCTCGACAACTCCTTTTTGGCTCTCGAGTCGCGCACTACTCACATGCACGTTGCCGGGATCGCGATATTCGACGGCGAAGGTTTGCGCGGCTCCAGCGGCGGGATCGCCACCAACCGCATTCGAAATCTGGTCGAGTCCAAGCTGCACCTCATCCCGCGCTATCGCCAGCGACTGGCATGGGTGCCGTTGGAGAAGCACCCGGTGTGGGTCGACGACGCATCGTTCAATATCGAATACCACGTGCGGCACTACAGCCTTCCCCGCCCCGGATCATTCGATCAGCTGCGCTCGCTCGTGGGATTGATCATGTCTCAGCAACTTGATCGTACCCGGCCGTTGTGGGAGCTGAATGTCGTGGAGGGGCTGGAAGAGGGTCGTTTTGCGATCGTGTCCAAAATCCACCATTGCATGATCGATGGAATTGCCGGCGTTGACCTGATGGCCGTTCTGCTAAGCCTGGCGCCAAGTGACGAGGTCGAGGATCCGGTGCCATTTGTGCCCCGCAGGGTTCCCGCCGACAGCGAGCTGTTCGTTCGTGAAACCGCCAGGCGCACCAGTCGGGCGCTCGGTGCACTGAGATCGGTTCGACAGCTGGGTGAAGATACTCGAGGACTCGTTCTAGAAGGGGCCTACCGGGCTCGGGCCGCAGGCCATTCGCTGTCATCTGGATGGCTTACCAGGGCGTCGAGAACACCGCTGAATGGAAAGATCGGATCGAGTCGCCTATTCGGCACACTGGCGACCCCGTTGAGCAAGGTGAAGGAGGTGAAGGATGCGGCGGGCGGCAGCGTCAACGACGTCGTTCTGGCAACGGTTGCGGGGGGAGTGAGGCGGTTTCTTGCGGAAACGAGAGAGTTCGACGTCTCAGACTTGGATTTCCGCGCAATGGCACCAGTATCGGTTCGGTCCCTCGACCAGCGAGGCACTCTCGGCAACCACGTTGCCATGTGGCTGGTTTCATTACCGGTTGGCGAGCCGGATCCGCTTGTTCAACTCGACCAGGTCAAGCGGGCAACGCAACGGCTCAAGGAGACCGACCAAGCACTAGGCGCGGCCACACTCGTCAGGCTGTCGGCTGGGGCGCCGGCAACGCTCGTGTCGATGGCGAGTCGCTTGGCAACCGGAGTGCGGCCGTTCAACATGACTGTGACCAACGTTCCGGGTCCCCAGTTCCCGCTCTATCTATTGGAGGCGAAGATGCTGGAGTCATACGCGCTCGTTCCGTTGTGGCAAGAGCACGGTGTTGGGGTGGCTCTGTTTTCGTATGCCGGCACCGTGTTCTGGGGATTCAATGCCGATTACGACGTGGTACCCGATGTCGATGGGTTTGCAAGAGCCATGGAAGATGCATTCGACGAGCTGTACGAGGCTGCAGTGTCGGGGCGGCGTCCGGTGCACCAAACCAAGGGGAAACCCAAGAAGAGACCACCTCTAGGGTCGGCGTAATCGGACTCAGCCGAAGAAGGCGGCTGCAGTGGCGTAGAGCTGCTCACTGACCCCACGTATCTCTGCGCATGCTTCTTGCAGTGGAACCGGAACGATATCTTCGCCTCGAACTGCAGCCATGACGCCGCGGCGGCCCTCGATGGCATATCCGGCGGCAGCAACGCCAAGTCGGGTTGCCAATACCCGATCGAAGGCTGAAGGAGTGCCCCCGCGCTGGACATGGCCGAGGACCGTGACTCTGGTTTCGAAGCCGGTAAGCTCTTCGAGTATCGCAGCGACCTGATAGCTCACTCCACCGAGCCGGTCGAAACCGAAGGCGTCCTTTCGACTGGGCTGGAGCGCGCTCCCCGCCGGCGGAGCGATACCTTCGGCAACCACAACGATGGAATAGCGGCGACCGCGCCGATGCCTAGCCCGAATGATCTCTGCCACACTCTCCAGGTCGCACTCGACTTCGGGAATGAGGATGGCATCTGCGCCACCCGCAATGCCGGCGTAGGTAGCGATCCAGCCCTTCGATCGACCCATGACCTCCACCACAATCACCCGATTGTGTGATTCGGCAGTGCTCGCAAGCCGGTCGATGGCGTTGGTCGCTACCTGGACTGCGGTGTCGAAGCCGAAGGTGACGTCGGTACCTGCGATGTCGTTGTCGATAGTCTTGGGAACGCCGACAACCGGCAGGCCCTCCTCCCAGAGCCGGAGCGCCGAGCGAAGGGTGCCATCGCCGCCGATGACGATCACGCAGTCCAGACCATTCTGCTTGATCGTACGCTCGCAGCTCTTGTAGCCGTCGCCGTGCACGTAGGGGTCCATCCGCGAGGTGCCGAGTATGGTGCCGCCCCGAAATAGGATGCCGCGCACGGCATCCCGATCCAGAGGTACCGTATCGCCCTCCATGAGACCTTCCCAACCGTTCCTGATGCCGACGACCTCGGTATCTGCCTCGCCCAACGCCCCGGCGGTCACACCGCGTATCACTGCGTTGAGCCCCGGGCAGTCGCCGCCGGCTGTTAACACTCCGATTACTGGCATGGGTCACTCCTGTCTCGGGGCCGAACGCTAGCGGCCTGCGATCGACTTGGCGCTCGGCCGAGTGACCGGGCACCCGCGGCTGGCCGCGGGCAGGTGGCACGACTACCAACGGGAGAGCGCGTCGGCCACAGAGCCATTCGACCCTTCACCACCGGGTGGCGACCGGGTAAGTTGAAATTGTCGACGCAGGAGGTTTCATGAAACAGCCGGTCTGGGACGTCAACAATGTGGTTGCAGGGATCGATGGGTCCGAGCAGTCCCGACATGCTGCAACCGTGAGCGCCGACATCGCACGGCGCAACGGGGCGACGCTGCATCTCGTGACAATTGTCCGGCCTCCCGAAGGGTGGTGGGGCATCGTCGGTTCTCCGCCTACGCCTTCGGCGTTGAGCAAGTCACTTACCGACGCACAGCGTGAGATTCTCGATTCTGTGGTGGCTGCGCTGGATCTGACAGATCTAGAGGTCATCCAGGTCGAGGACGTTGGTGACCCGGCGCGCATGCTTCTCGACTACGCCAACAAGGTCGACGCAGATGTAATGGTCATCGGACGTCGCGGCGCCGGTCTCATCGAGCGCATCATGCTCGGCTCTGTCGCCAATCGGGTCGCGCACGACGCCCAATGTCCCGTGTTGCTGGTTCCCTAGGGCCGTGATCAAGCGGTGCGCGACAGCGCGCGGCGATTGAGCAGAGATCAGTAGAGGAACATCGGTTTGCCGATGACGTGCCGCACCTTGGCGCGATAGTTCTCGACGTCGTACAGCTCGTCGACGTCTACCCGCTTGACACCTTCGCTGGTGACGCTGATCGGCACGCTGGTGTAGGTGCCGCCCCGCAGTGCCACCATCCGTCCGCTGGCTCCTTCCATGGCAAGGTCGGCCGCCATGACCGCGTAGTTGAGAGCAACCATCAGATCGAGCGAATCTGGACTGCCCGAGCGCATCAAATAGGCGACCTGCTGAAAGATAATGCCTTCCCCGGTCTTTTCCTTCAGCATCTCGCCGGTGAGAGAGCCGATGCCGCCCAGCTTGCGGTGTCCGTATGCGTCCGCCGAACCACTCAGCACCATCTCGCCGCCCTCCCTGCGGGCGCCCTCCGAGATCGTGACCATTGCGTAATTGGAGGGGTTGGCCGCCTTGTCTTCTATCAGCAACTCAGCGAGACGGTCGATGTTGAAGGGAACCTCGGAGATGATGGTTCGCTGTACACCAGCAAGATATGCCGTTACGAGAGCGGTTTCGCCGCTGTAACGGCCGAACAGCTCTACGACGGCGATGCGCTCGTGCGAGCCGGTTGCGGTACGCAAGCTGTGGATGAACGAAACTCCGCGAGTTACAGCGGTGGAGAACCCAATGCAATAGTCGGTGCCGTGCACATCGTTGTCCATCGTCTTGGGGATCCCGACGACCTTCATTCCTTCCTGATGGAGTTTCGCCGCATAGCTCAGGGTGTCGTCCCCTCCTATGGGAATCAGGTAATC
>JARFRN010000247.1 GCA_029287195.1 Acidimicrobiia bacterium
AAGCTGATTCATGTCTTGAAGATGATGGCTACCTATCGAGTCGGCGTCGAAGGGCTGCTGTCGGCAATCACGGTCATCATGCTGGTGGCCGGTGCGATCCGCATCAACGGCGGCACCGTGACCCCCGGCGACATAATCACCATCACCTATCTGCTGTCGCTGCTGTTCATCCCGATTCGGATCATCGGCTTCGTCCTGTGGTCTATTGCCTCCTCTCGAGCCGGCTGGGAGCGAGTTCAGAATGTCTACGACGTGCGCGACCTCGTGCCCTACGGAGCGCTCTTACCGGAACCCGAGCACTCGGGAGCTCACCTCAGCGGCGAGAGTGTCTCCTTCGCTTATGACGACGGCGAGACCGTGATCGCCGATCTCAACCTTGCGATCGAGCCGGAGCGGGTGGTTGCCATCGTCGGCCCGACCGCTTCCGGCAAATCCACGCTGACAGCTCTGCTGGCGAGGCTGTGGGACCCGGCATCCGGGTCCATCACCATCGACGGCAGGGATCTCCGCAGCTTCGCCCGCTCGGCACTTCCCGGCGAAGTGGCGTATGTTGCTCAGGAGGCCTTCCTGTTCGACGACACCGTGCGCGGCAATATCGCTTTTGGCGTCCTTGTCGATGACGAGGACGTTGTTGCCGCCGCCAAGCTCGCCGGAGCCCACGAGTTCATTCTCGAGCTGCCCGAGGGGTACGACACGATCCTCGGTGAGCGCGGGACCAGCCTGTCCGGAGGACAGCGGCAACGAATCGCTCTCGCCCGGGCTCTGGTTCGTAAGCCGCGGCTGCTGATTCTCGATGATGCAACCTCGGCGGTGGACCCTTCCGTCGAAGCACGCATTCTGGAGCGGTTGCGCGATTCCGAGTTGCCCTCGACAGTGGTGATCGTCGCCTACCGAACGTCGAGCATTGCTCTCGCCGATGAGGTGATCTTCATCGACGACGGCCAGATCGTCGCCCACGGGACCCACGGTGACTTGAGCCGGGACGTGCCCGGCTATGCCCGCATCGTGGAGGCCTATGCCGAGGAGGCCGAGGCGGGAAGGAACTCATGAGCGAGGAGACTCTGAGTCGCTCAGGCACAGCCCGTGCACTGGGTCGCGCCATCACCGAGACCCCGGCTCTGCGCAGAGGCATGGGCCTCACGGTTGCCCTCGCCGGATTGGGCACGCTGATCCAATTGGTGGTGCCGATCGCTATCCAGCAAGTCATCGACAACGATCTACTCGGAGTCGACGAAGTCGATGTCGGCAGTGTGGTCGGCACGGGCGCAGTCGCCTTGGTTGCCATGTTCGCGGCGTTCCTGGTGCGTCGCCAGGCACTGGTACGGCTGGCCAACGCATCAGCAACCGGCCTCTCTGAGCTGCGGGTACGTACATTCGAGCATCTTCACAGGCTCTCGATCTTGGTCACCGAGGCCGAACGTCGCGGTGCGCTGGTAGCCAGGGTCACCTCCGACATCGCGTCGATCCAAGACTTCATGGACTGGGGCGGCGTGGGTCTATTGATCGGTGTCGCCCAGGTGGTAGTCGCCATGATTGCGATGCTGATATACCGTTTCGATCTGGCGCTGGTGGTGCTGGCCGCGGTTGTCGTCTACACGATCTTGCTGTTCTGGATTCAGCGCATTCTGAGTCGAGCCCACGACAAGGTCCGCAAGCGGGTTGCGCAGAGCCTGGGAGCCATGGGCGAGGCCATCTCGGGCCTGCCGGTAATCAGGGCGTACGGAGCTGAGGAGGAAACCAGGGCGAAGGTCGCCGATGCACTGGATGAGCAGTTCAAGAGCGAGTACCGCACTGCCATGCTCGGTGCCAGTCTCTTTTCGAGCGCCGAGCTCTTTGCCGGACTCATCACCGCCGCAGTGATCGGAATCGGAGTCGTCACCGGCACCGGAGCAGAGATGAGCGCCGGAACGCTGTTGGCTTTTTTGTTCCTAGTCAACCTGCTGGTCCAGCCCATCCAAACGCTGGTGGAAACGCTGAACCATGCCCAATCTGCCGGTGCCGGGGTGCGCCGCATATTCCGAATTCTCGACAGCCCCATCGAAATCGACGATCCGGAGGTGCCGGTCCGGCTGCCGGCCGGCGAGCTCGATATCGAGTTCTGCCACGTCGACTTCTTCTACAACGAGGATGCCCCGCTGTTCGCCGATCTCAATTTGCACATAGAGCCGGGCACCCGGGTTGCTGTGGTTGGCGAAACCGGGTCCGGCAAGTCGACCTTCTCCAAGTTGCTGACCCGAATCCACGACCCGGTTGACGGGTCGGTGATGGTGGGCGGGGTTTCATTGAAATCGTTGGCCACCGACGATCTCCGCCGACGGGTTACCTATGTCCCGCAGGAGGGATTCCTGTTCGACACCACGATCGCCGACAACATACGGTACGGAAAACCCGATGCTACGGATGAACAGATCAATGCCGCGATTGCGGATCTGGAGCTAGACGCGTGGCTCGCTTCTCTGCCAGGGGGGCTGTCCACTCCGGTAGGTGAGCGCGGTACCCAGCTCTCGGCTGGAGAGCGCCAACTGGTTGCTCTCGCCCGCGCCTGGATCACCTCTCCCGACGTTTTGGTGCTCGACGAGGCTACTTCGGCGGTAGATCCTGCGCTCGAAGTGCAGACGAGACGGGCCATGGAGCGGCTCATTGCCGGGCGGACCAGCGTGACTGTTGCACACCGGCTGTCAACCGCCGAAGCGGCCGATGAAATTCTCGTGTTTGACCAAGGTGTGCTCGTCGAGCGCGGCAACCACAACGAATTGCTGGCCGCCGAGGGTGTGTACACGGCACTGTACGCCGACTGGGTCAAGGGCACGGCGAAAGTAGATTGACTTGGTCACCCGACGTCTTGCCAACCGTGGGCCGGCTCTATGAACCGCGAGCTGAGGACGCGGCTCGCCGCGGCGTACCGGGACGATAGGCTCGCCTATACCGATGCCAAGACCGGCTTCATTTTTGACGTCATGGATGAGGCGAGAAGGTGGGCGGTCTCGAGCGGCTGGAGGGTTCTCGACAGCAGCTGATAGATCGATCGTCGGGCTCGCGTTCCTGGCGCCCCGCCGGGTAGGGTCGAAGAGACCACCCCGGAGTGCGGGTACGACATAGAGGGAGCACAATATGACCTATCCCCACGGCCTCTTTTCGTGGGCTGATCTCTCATCGCCGGATCCGGCTGTGAGCAAGGCCTTCTACACGGCGCTCTTCGGCTGGGATGCCGATGATCAGCACTTCCCAGACGGCTCGTTGATGTATGTCATGTTCAGCAAAGAGGGAAAATCCGTCGCAGGATTAGGACCGCAGCCGCCGCAGATGACAGAACAAGGTGTCCCGCCGATGTGGAACTCCTATGTCTCGGTCAACAGCGTCGATGACACTATCCAGAAGTGGACTGCCGCCGGCGGCTCGGTGATGGTCCCTGCAATGGACGTGATGACCTCAGGGCGCATGGCTTTCGTCGCAGATCCTGAAGGAGCCACCGTGGGTCTGTGGGAAGCAGGCGATCACGTTGGGGCGCAGGTGTTCAATGCTCCGGGGTCAATGACCTGGAACGAGTTGCAGACCCGGGACATCGACGCCGCCCGCGATTTCTACGGTAAGGCGCTCGGCTGGGAGTTCGAGGCGTTCGAGGGAAGCCACCCGGTGTATTGGCTGGTCACCATGCCTTCCAAGCCAA
The DNA here is from genome assembly GCA_029287195.1 of Acidimicrobiia bacterium. Classification (GTDB taxonomy): domain Bacteria; phylum Actinomycetota; class Acidimicrobiia; order Spongiisociales; family UBA5794; genus JAAETI01. Next base: position 3,668 of record JARFRN010000247.1, read on the forward strand.
AGGGCGATCCGCTGAGCGAGGACAGCTTCAACGGCGGGATGCTCACCATCGACGAGAACTTCCCACCGGAGATGCCCGCCCACTGGATGGTGTACTTCCTGGTGGGTGATACGGATGCGGCAGCCGCCAGGGTCGAGGAGTTGGGGGGAACTGTGATCGCCCCGGCGATGGACACGGCTGCCGGTCGGATCTCGGTGGTGGCAGATCCTCTCGGCGGGGCTTTCGCCATCATGTCGGTGCCGCAACAGACCTGATGACGGAGAAGTGCTCGTCGGGGTGACATCGATCGCTCCGACTAGTGCCGGTCACCGGCGCCACCAACGGTGCGTGAGCAGAATCACAATCGGATAGATTTCGAGACGTCCCACCAGCATGAGGAACGAGAGCACCAGCTTGCTGTCGGTCCCGAGACCGGAGTAGTTCGACGTCGGCCCGAGGTCTCCGAGCGCAGGACCTACGTTGCCGATCGCCGACGCCGACGCCGAACCGATGGTCGTCAGGTTGAGCCCCGGTTCGAGGAAGCCGAGCAACACCGCACCTGCCACGAAGAAGCCCACGTAGAGAACAAAAAAGGCAATAACGTTGTGCACCAAGCGGGGCTCGACGGCCCTCCCCTCGAAGCGCTGCACCGATACCAGACTCGGGTAGCTGATCCGCTTGATGCTCGACCCGATCGTCTTGAACAGAATCCCGAGTCGATAGGTCTTGACCGCGCCCGCGGTCGAACCCGCCATGCCGCCGAAAAACATGAACACGAGCAGAGCCAGCACCACACCGGGGCCCCACACCGCCCAGTCCACTGTGGCATAGCCGGTACCGGTCACGATGGTCACGGCGGTGAACACAGCGTCCCTCACCCGCGACTCCACACCCGATCCAAACGACCAACTGCCGAGCGCTACTACGAGGATCGCCACACCAATGATCGACAGAAAACCGAACAGCTCGCGGTTCTCCAGGTAGGCCCGGGGCCGGGACAGAGCGCGGAAGTGGAGCGCAAACGACACCCCGGCAATGAGCATGAACAAGATCACCACCCATTGGGTGTAGGCGCTGAACCCGCCAATTGATGAGGCCTCAGTGCTGAACCCGCCGGTTGGCATGGTGGTGAAAGAATGCGCGATCGCCTGAAAGAGGCTCATGTCGCCGATCGCAAGCAACACCATCACGACGAGAGTCAACCCGACGTACAGCCACCACAAACGCTCCGCCGTGTCTCGAAAGCGAGGGGTCATACGATCGGGCTCGGGCCCGGGGGCTTCGGCGCGAGCCAGTTCGACACCGCCGGCCCCCAGCATTGGGAGCACGGCAATCGACAGCACGATGATCCCCATCCCGCCAAACCACTGCGTCGTCGCCCGCCACAGCAACATGGCGTGGGAAAGGCTGCCGGGATCAGATAGAACCGTTGCACCGGTGGTGGTGAAGCCCGCCGACGTTTCGAAGAGCGCATCAATCGGCCGGTCGAAGGTGCCCGAGATGAGATACGGCAACGTGCCGAACAGAATCAGGATCATCCACGAGAGGGCCACGGCAGCGAAGCCCTCTCTGGAGGTGAATCTGACCTCGGTCTTGACCAAGCGGCGTCCCAGCAAGCCGACTACCCCGGCGATGACTCCCGAAGCCAGCAATGCCAGGGTGTCGCTCCACTCGGCGTAGATCACACCGGCGATGATTGCCGGGACTGTTGCGGCGCCCGCCGCGGCAATCACGGCCGATACAACCACAATCAAGCGGAGTCGGGTCGGGGACTTGAACGCAATCACGCCAGAAAGATCTTCTCGGCCGCGTCGATTGCCTCGCTCTTGGCAAAAACGACCACGTGGTCTCCCACCCGAAGCATCGTGTCACCCTCGGGAACGATCACGCCGTTACCCCGGGCGATTCCGCCGAGGACTGCATCGCGGGGCAATCCCAGATCGATCAACTGCCTGCCGACCGCAGGCGACCCCGCGGCCAGTTCGATCTCGATTGCTTCCGCATCGGTGTCCTTCACAGTGGCTACCGAAAGGATCCGATCGCGGCGGACGTACTGGAGAATCATGTTCGCAACCGCGACCCGCGACGACAGCGTGGCGTCGATACCGACATTGCGCAAGAGTCCGGCCACCGAGCGATGGCCGAAGCGGGCGATGGTCTTTGGCGCCCCGACGGCACTGGCCATGAGACAGCCCATGAGATTGAGATGGTCGTGACCGGACAAGCCGACAACCACGTCACCTTCACCGAGACGCAACGAAGTCAAAAAGTCCGGATCGGTGGGGTCGGCCTGTAGCACCGAGGCCCTACTACGCCGTGCCATAAAGGCGGCTCGCTCCCTCTCCTCCTCGACGATCAGCACCTCGTACCCGGCCTTGAGCAGTATCTCGGCCGTCATCGCGGCAATCCGAGTTCCTCCGAGAATGACGACGCGGTTGATTGGCTCGGTCTCGATGCCGAACATGCCGATGACATCCCGCACTCGCGACGTCTCCGCCATCACCACTACGTGGTCCCCGGCCTCCATGTCTGTGTCGCCTCGACCGATGGTCGTGGTGTTACCGCGAACCACCGCGGCGACGATGAAGCTCCACCCCTCGGCGAGTGGTCGCAATTGCATCACGGTCTTCCCGGCGGCGGCGCCGTCTTCGGTTACCACCCCGGCGACCATGCTCAGCTGCCCATCCGCAAACATGGCGTACTCGGTAACACCCGCATGTTCGGCAAGTCGCGCCGCCTGCCGGGCAGCCGATTCGCGCGGATCGACCGCAACGTCGACACCCAGCCCCGGGGACACATCCCGTAGGTCGGGATCCTCGACCCGGGCGACGGTGCGGGGTACGCCGAGTGCCTTGGCACTGCGACAGGCGAGAACGTTGGCACCATCATTGTCGGTGACTGCGAGAAAGAGCCCCGCCCGGTCCACGCCTGCCCGGCGCAGCACGGCCGGACTCGCTCCATTGCCTTGGATCGCCAGGATGTCGAGACGATCCTGAATACGTGCTGCCTTGTCCTCGTCCGCTTCGATGATGACCACTTCTTGACCCTCAGCCACCAGCCGTTCGGCGAGATATGAGCCATCGTGACCGGCACCAACGATCACAACGCGCACTGTGCCACTCCTCCGCTCGAATCAGTCGAAGAGTAGCCAAGTGCAGCCAGATTTCAGCACGGACTCAACTGAAATCGCGCGAGCGAATACCCTCCACCGGCCAATGCTCGAAACGATGCGCCAAGAAGTTGGTTACTCCGTCCTCGTATTCGAGAACTCCATCGATGACTACTCCAATTGCCTTGCGCGCTACCTCGTAGTGCGCCTCCCATACCTGAGGTAGCACCACGACATTCAGCAAGCCGGTCTCGTCTTCGAGGTTGAGGAACCGTACCCCGCGGGCCGTGCTCGGCCTTTGACGATGAGTGATCAAACCGCCCACTCGCATTCTCTTCCCATGAACCTCGAGTGCCAGCGCATCAGAGATGAGGGTGCATCCCACCTCAGTCAACCTATCCCTGAGGAAGCCGACCGGATGAGTGGGTGAGATGGAAGTCGACCACAGCTCGGCCTGCATTACCTCCGGTGCGGTCATCGCGGTCAGCTCCGGGGCGGAGGTACCTTCCGATAGTGCCAGTTTCCCGGGACCGAGCTCACCAAGAGCCCCCGCCGCCCAAATGCCCTCTCGCCTGTCCAGCCCGAGCGGTAGCAATGCTCCCGAGGCTGCCAGGGCTTCGAAGGCTCCGACATCGAGCCCGGTGCGCTGCGCCAGATCTTCGGGAGAGCTGAATGGCCCCCCTATCTGCCGAGCGGCTTCGATACGGGTTATCTCCTTGTCGCCGAGATTGCGCACGTATCGCAACCCGATACGAAGCGCCACCGGAATTCGTACCGGATCGTCGACGGGCCCCTGACCCCTGCGCCACTGAGCACCGAGATACTCGCTCAGCTCACCACTCTTCGCTGGATATGGGATCACCGTGCAGTCGTACCAGGACTGGTTGATGTCGGGAGGGAGTACTAGCACACCGTGATGTTGTGCATCTTGAACCAACGAGTTGGGGCTGTAGAAACCCATCGGTTGTGCGTTGAGCAGCCCGGCGAAGAACTCCGTCGGCCAGTGATACTTCAACCAGGACGTTGCATAGACGATGTAGGCGAACGAGACAGAATGGCTTTCGGGAAAACCGAACGAGGCGAAGCCCTGCAGTTTCTCCCAGATCTCGTCGGCGGCGGACCCGCTGATCCCATTGTCGGCCATACCGCGATAGACCTCGTCCCGCAGCTTTTCCATCTCTTCCCCAGAGCGCTTGTGGGTCATTGCCTGACGCAGCCGATCCGACTGTCCTGCGGTGAACCCGGCACAGATCCTGGCCAATTCCATCAGCTGTTCTTGGAAGACAGGGACTCCGAGGGTCTTCTTCAGAATTGGCTCCGCAGCCGGATGGGGGTAACGGATCGCTTCGAGACCGTTGCGGCGACGTAGAAACGGGTGAACCGAGTGTCCTTGAATCGGGCCGGGACGGATCAGCGCCACTTCAATGGCAAGGTCGTAGAACGTGCGAGGTTTCATCTTCGGCAGCGTCGCCATCTGAGCACGTGACTCGACCTGAAACACGCCGACCGTATCCGCCCGGGTCAGCATGTCATAGATGACCGGCTCTTGAGGAATGGTGGCGAGGTCGATGT
>JARFRN010000277.1 GCA_029287195.1 Acidimicrobiia bacterium
GCTCTCCACCACTCAAGACGAGCACGTCGCCGGGCCCAGCCAGCGCACTTTCCCCACCTGCCGTGAACTCGACCTCGCCCTCCAGAACGATGTAGATCTTCTCCTTGCGCTTTTCGGCAAAGGGCGGATTGTCCGCACCGATGGGCACTTCCACTAGGGCCATCGAGAGCTGCGTGAACGACTCCGGTGTCATGTCGCGTACCGTGAGGTTTCCGAATGGGAATGGCGCTGCCTTGTCATAGCTCTTGAGTTCCACGTTCGCTCCTCGGCTCGTCACTCAGACTCTATGGACTGCCCGAGGTAGTGAAAAATCGGTCGGGCTAGCGCGCCGTACGCCTAGGAGGCCAGCCACAGCGGCTCACCGCCACCGGTGAGGATTTCGTAGGCCTCGAGCATGCTGTTGTAGTCGTAGGGCCGGGTCCTGGTCTGGTTGATCCGCTCGCTCATCAGCGCCCAGGCGACAACGTTGGCTGCGTGCTCGCCGCCGGCCAGGTTCCAGTTGTCCTGGTTGTCCCAGCTGTCGGCCTGCGCCAGCTCGAGAAACTCGGACCTGGTCTCATCGTCCAGCGAGTGGTTGTCCCAAGCGTGCGCCAACTCGTGCAGCAGCGTGAAGTCGACGCCGCAAGAGTGGAGGATCCACCCCCCGCCGGTCGCGTTGGCGAGGTAGCCGTTGAGACCGTTGCACTCGCTCCGGTCGCGGTGGATGTGGATCTCCACCGGGGGCAGCTCCAGCCCGGCTTCTTCGAAGCGACCCAGCGCCCAGACGACCTGCTCGTGCTGGTTCGTGGTCTCGGTGTGGATCGTCGTCTCCGTGACCAGCATCTCTTTCTCCTCCACTGCCTCGACCTCCGTGATGGGCTCCTGGCGAGCCGGAGCCTCGTACCGAGGGGACGAAGTCGTGGCTGGAGGCGCCTCGACCTCATCCATGGTGGCGCCGGCTGCGCCAAGGGTCTGGGCGCCGATACCGGAGGCAACGATCGCCGACACCAGGATTGTCCTGATTGCTGTGGTGGTGGTTGTACGTGACATGCCCCCAAGGTGCGAAAGGGGGCTTAGGCCTCGGTTAGGTATCGATTAGGTCGGGCCTAATCTCCTCCGAAAACGCTGCAGCACAGCTGATTACAAGAATTGCAGATTGGCCGGAGAACCTTTCTACGTCGGGGAGGAAACGGAGGCCCGACAGGGCCGCCTAAGCTTGCGACCTGCGACCAAATCGGTCAGAAGCCTCTTGGAACCTGCCCCATGACCACCACCAGAGCCACCCGGTCCAGGCGCAAAATCCCTACCCGAACCCTGGGGCTCGGCGCGGCAGCAGTGCTGTTCTTCGTGCCCTTCGTGTTCGAGTTCGACGGCCTGTCGGAGGCCGGTCACCGCATGCTGGCGATCTTCCTCGTCGCCGTCGTCCTCTGGGTCGTCGAGCCGATCCCGCTATATGCGACGGCGGTTCTGATCATTCTCCTCGAGATCCTGATGATCAGCGACAAAGCGATTTTTGATCTACCTGCAGCCTTTGAGCCGCGCGACTTCAGCGGCTATTACGCCGCCCTGGCAGACCCGGTGCTGATGCTGGTTCTTGGCGGGTTCTTCCTGGCGATGGGCGCATCGAAGTTCAAACTCGACCGCGCCATGGGTCGGATCCTGCTTCGTCCCTTCGGCACCGACCCGGGGCGAATCATGCTCGGCCTAATGCTGATCACCGGCACGTTCTCGATGTTCATGTCGAATGTGGCGACAACCGCAACGATGATGGCCGTCGTGCTGCCGGTCGTTGCGGCGCTGGCTCCCGAGGACCGGTTGCGGATCGGCATGGTCCTGGCCATCCCGTTCGCCGCCAATATCGGCGGCATCGGTACGCCGGTGGGAACTCCCCCGAACGCGATCGCCATCGGCCAACTCGCCGGGGCCGGCATTGATGTCAGCTTTGGGAAATGGATGGTGATGGCACTGCCGATGGCGGTGGTGCTGGTGTTCATAGCCTGGTGGATGATCCGGCGCATGTTCCCATCGACTACAAAGGCGATCGCCCTCGAGATCGAGGGTGAGTTCGAGCGGTCCCGCAACGCGCACATCTTCTACGGCGTGTTCATCGTGACCGTCCTTCTGTGGATGACCGAGTCTTTCCACGGGGTCACGTCCAGCATCATCGGCTTCATACCGGTGGTGGTGCTGCTGGCGACCGGCGTCTTCAAGGAGAAGGACATCCAGAGCGTGCAGTGGCCCATCCTGTGGTTGATTGCAGGAGGTATCGCACTTGGGAAGGGAATAGTCGATTCCGGGCTGGATGATTGGGTGATCGGACTCGTCTCGTGGGAGTCGTTCGGGGCCACCGCCATCACGGCCGTGTTCGCTGTCGCCGCGCTTGCCCTGTCGACGGTGATGTCGAACAGCGCCAGCGCCAATCTCCTGGTTCCGCTCGGGATCTCGCTGACAATGTCGAGCGCCATCGATCTCGACCCACTGGTTGTCGGGTTCATGATTGCGGTGGCGGCATCACTCGCCATGGCGCTGCCCATCTCAACACCAACCAACGCCGTCGCCTACAGCTCCGGTTTGATCAAGACAGGAGACATGGCAAAGACCGGCATCATGATCGGCGTGATCGGTCTCTTGTTGTATCTGGTCGTCGCCCCGGCCCTGTGGTCGGTACTGGGGGTCGTATGAGCGTCGGACTCCCTGTGGTGGACATTGTCTTCTGTGCGTCGAGTGATCCAACCACCCGGCACGATCTCGACGCCGATCTGACGGCGCTCGCCGCGGGGGCTTTCACGGTGCGAGCGGTGGCCACAGCAGGCGAGTTGACCGACAGCGCCACAGAGGCCTACGACGCCGGCAAGCTCATACCGCTGGTGTTCGTCGATCAGTATCTGAGCGACGCCAACGGGGTCGACACCCTGTTGGCCATGGGAGAGCACCCTGGACTGCGCAACGCCCGCAAAGTGCTCCTCGCCGAGACAACGAAACACTCCGATTTGGAGCGAGCTGCGGCCGCCGGCGCACTAGATGGCACACTGGCTGTGCCGTGGAGCAAGACACAGCTGCAATCGCTGGTATCCCGCCTCGTCACCCAGTTCTTCATCGCCGAGGCCCCGCAGGAGGTCGATGAGGTAGCCGAGGTTGTCGACGTCGATGTGCTGTCCAAGGCTTTTGTGGAGGTGGAGGAGAGGGCCAAGCAGGCAACTCAACGGCTGGAGCGGCTGCAGCGCTCCTTCCTGGACGATCGTGCCCTATCCGATGACGAGGTGGAGGAGCTCGTCATCGAAGAAATCGACCGCGCTCTCGGTAATCCTCCCCGCACCACGGTGCCGGCGGGTACCAGAATTCTGTCCGCCGGTGATCAAGTAGATGGTATCCGGGTTGTGGTGGACGGGCGGGTGCATCTCACGCTCGACGCCGACGACGGACGGTCGATCGGCTTCCACGCCCGAACCGCCGGCCGGGTGCTCGGACTCAATACAATCTCCCGTGCCGAAACCCGGGCTTTGTTCAACGTCGACGCCATCGAGGACACCTCGTTCATTCCGCTGACGCTGGAGCAGCTCGACGAGGCGCTGCGGCACAGTCCGACGTTGGCGATCCATCTGGTGTCGGTGCTGCTGCGAGGCATGACCCGACGCAACCAGCGGTCGATCGAACTGCGGCTGCAGGTGGACAAGTTGGCCCGGGATCTGGCCAGCGAACGCGACGAGTTGGCGGCCACCCTGGACCGGCTCAACCGAACTCAGGCCCGGCTGATCGAGGCGGAGAAGCTGGCGACCCTAGGTCAGCTGGCAGCCGGCGTAGGTCACGAATTGAACAACCCGGCAGCTGTGGTGAGCCGGACTGCCGACTTCCTGGCAGACGACATCGAAGCGCTCACTGCCGGTACCCCGGGAGCGGAGATGTTTGTCGGCAAGGTCCGTGACGCCAGGCAAACCGAGCCGATGTCTACCCGATACCAACGCCGGCTACGCAATGAACTGGCAGACGCAATTGGCGATAGGAGCCTCGCCAGGAGGCTGGTCCAGATAGGGATCACAACCAAAGACGAGTACGAACGGCTGCTCGGGGACAGCCCCGCACCCAAGCTGCAACTCGACCGGATGGAGCGCTTCCACCGGATCGGTACTTCGCTGCGCAGCATCGACGCTGCGTCACAGCGCATCGTCAGGCTGGTCGGATCGCTGCGGGCGTATGTACGCAGCGACGAGATGGTTGAGCGCTTCGATGTGCGCACCGGGATCGAGGAGACCCTGCTACTGCTGGGCCATGAGCTGAGCCACGTGGATGTCGAGAAAAGCTACGCAGACGACATCCCGGAGATCAGCGGCCACCCCGGAGACCTAAATCAGGTGTGGACCAACCTGACCACGAACGCGATCCAGGCGATGGACGAGACGGACGCCCGGCTCACCATCGACGTTTCGCCTACGGACGACGGCAACGTGGCAGTGTGCATCGCCGACAACGGGTGCGGGATACCGGAGGAGAACCTGGAGAAGATCTTCGAACCGGCGTTCACCACCAAGGCGGGCCGGGTGGAGTTCGGGTTGGGCCTGGGTTTGCAGATCGTCAAGGACATCGTCGTACGGCACCGTGGCTCGATCACGGTGGAGTCGGAGCCGGGCCGGACCTGTTTCAGAGTGGTACTGCCGAGCGCAACCAACGGAGAGATCGAATGAGCCGACTGGTCATCTTGTGCATCGAGGATGAGGACGAGGTGCGTGACGCCGTCGTCCGCGATCTCGAGGTGTTCGAACCGACGTTTCTGGTGGAGATGGCGGAGGATGCGGACGACGCCCGCCAGGTAGTAAGAGATGTTGCTGCGGCGGGCGACGAGATTGCGCTCGTGATTGCGGATCATCGCCTACCCGGGATGCAAGGGACAGATTTCCTGATCGAGCTGCACGGGGAGCCGGCGACGGCGAAGCCCCGCAAGGTACTGCTGACCGGCCAGGCCGGACACGAGGACACGATCCGGGCGATCAACCAGGCAGACCTGGATCACTACATCTCCAAGCCGTGGACCCCCGAGGAACTGCATGCGGTGGTGCGGGAGCAGCTGACCGAGTACGTCCTGAGCAACGTCGAGGATGTTCTGCCC
>JARFRN010000296.1 GCA_029287195.1 Acidimicrobiia bacterium
TTTTTGTGCTAGCGTGTTAAAACACTAGTCGGCATCGAGCCGCTGTAAAGCATCGGGCGATGCAGTGCATCGGGATTATCGAAAGGAGCCGGGCCGATGGTCATGGCAAGCGAGGACTGGCGCAACGACGCCACCGCCGCCTTGTTCGATGCGGTGGTTCTCCTCGAATCGCGCGACGAAGCCGCTTCGTTCTTTCGCGACCTGTGTACTCGACGCGAGCTCGAGGAGATGTCACAGCGGTGGGCGGTAGTTCGCAAGCTCGTCGCCGGTCATCCCTATCGGGAGATAGCAACGGAAACCGGGGTGTCTACTGCAACCATCGTGCGCATCAACCAATGGCTCCGTCACGGCACCGGCGGCTACCAACACATGCTCGACAAGCTCAACATAGACCAGGAAATCGAATGAACTACCGTCTCGCCGTCCCCAACAAGGGCCGGCTCCAACAGCCGACTGCAAGCCTGCTCAAGCAGGGTGGTTTCAGTTATGAGAAAACCGACCGGGCACTGGCGGTCCCGGTGCGCAACATGGATCTGGAAGTCCTTTTCGTTCGCACCGACGACGTATGCGAATTTGTCGCCGACGGCGTCGCCGACCTGGGCATCACCGGCATCGACCTGTTGACCGAAAGCGGAACCGGTCTCGAGATCGTCGCACACCTCGGGTACGGCCGTTGCAGACTGACCGCAGCCGTTCCCAAGGCGTCGGGCATTCGCGCTATCGACGATCTCGCCGGGGCCCGCATTGCGACATCACACCCGGTGACCACGGCGGCTTTCTTTGGTGGGAAGGGCATCGCGATCACGACCGTCCCGCTAAGCGGGTCGGTCGAGGTCGCTCCGAAGCTGGACATCGCTGATGCCGTCGTCGACTTGGTCTCCTCTGGCTCGACCTTGCTCATCAACGGGCTGCGGCCGATAGCCAACATCCTGGAATCGGAAGCGGTGCTGGTAGGGAGGCCGGGCACTCTCGCGGAGACCAATGGGACCATCTCCCAGGTTATGCTCATGGTGCAGTCGGTGGTCGCAGCTAGGCGGAAGCGCTACATCTTGATGAACGCACCGGAGACGGCGGTTGCGGCCATCGAGGCGATCATCCCCGGCTTCGAAGCCCCGACCGTCATACCTCTTGCCCACGACGGGATGGTCGCCGTCCACTCAGTTGTCGATGCCGACGATCTGTGGCAGGTCCTGCCGGAGCTCAAGGAGGCCGGCGCCAGCGGCATCCTCGTCCTTCCCATCGACCAGCTGATCCAATGAAGATCGCAATCAGAACCATCGATCTGGCGAGCCTCACCGGAGAGGAAAGGGCCGACCTCATCAAGCGTTCCGCGGTTCCCGACACCGATATGCGTGCGGCGGCGGCACAGATCGTTGCCCGGGTTCGTCAGGGTGGCGACGAAGCGCTTCTGGCCGCCAACAAGCTGTACGGCGGCGGGCGCAAGTCCGGTGCGCTCCGCGTCCAACTCGATGAACTCGACGCAGCGCTGACCGGCCTGAATGACCCCACCAGGCAGGCGCTCGAAGCTGCCGCGGCCAACATACGGAGGGCGCACGAACCGCAAAAGCCCGTCGACGGAATGGTGGAAACCGTGCCCGGCGTGCGGATCGATCGTCGCTGGACACCGCTACGGCGGATTGGGGTCTATGTCCCTGGTGGTCGCGCCGCCTATCCGTCGAGCCTGTTGATGGGAGTTATCCCCGCCCAGGTCGCGGGTGTTCCCCAAATCGCAGTTACAAGCCCTGCCGATGAAGAGGGAAGAGTTTCACAGACGATGCTGGCCGCCGCCCGATTGCTCGATATCGATGAGGTGTACGTCGCAGGCGGTGCTCAGGCGGTAGCCGCTCTCGCCTACGGCACTGAAACCGTGGAGCGAGTCGACAAGATCGTTGGACCCGGCAACGCCTGGGTGACGGCAGCCAAGCTGGCAGTTTACGGAGACGTTGGTGTCGATTTGCCGGCCGGACCCAGCGAGGCGCTCGTACTGGCCGACGCATCGGCCGATCCAGAGATAATTGCGGCGGATCTCATGTGTCAGGCGGAACACGGTCCGGAATCACCGGTCGCACTCGTCACCCCCGACGCCGACTTGGCCGGCGCCGTCGTCGGCCACATAGCCGAGCTGCTTCCCGAGCTAGACCGGGCGGAGACGATCCGCCGTGCCCTTGTCGACCATGGGCTGATCATCTTGAGCCGTTCGATCCCGGATGCGATCGCGTTCGCCAATGAATATGCACCGGAGCACCTGACACTGCACACCAGCGATGCGGACCGGGATGCGCTCGCAGCCACTTCGGCTGGATCGGTCTTCGTCGGTCACTGGGCACCAGAATCGGCAGGCGACTATGCCACCGGAGCCAACCATGTGCTGCCCACCGGAGGTCTGGCCGCCGCCTATGGGCCACTCAGCGTCGAGGATTGCGGATCGTGGCGGCAAGTGCAGACTCTCGACGAGGCCGGCCTGGCGGCGCTTCGCCCTACGATCGCTGCTCTGGCTGAAGCCGAGGGCCTAACCGCCCATAGGCTCGCGGCGGACATCAGGTTCGATAGAGAGCAACGATGAAGGCACCCAAGTATCAATGGCAGCCCACAACCGTGGAAATTGCGGCAGCGGCCGGCATCACGCCGGAACAAGTGGAGCGATTCGATCACAACACCTCGCCCTTTCCGACCGAATGGGCTCCTGCCGTTGCTGCCGCAAGCCTGAGAAGTCTCAACGAGTATCCCGGCGCCGACTATCGGACATTGCGGATTGCGGCGGCCGAGCTCAACGACCTCGAACCCGAGCAGATCGCGCCGGGTGCCGGCGCCGACGAGCTGATACTGCTTTGTGGGCGGGCGTTTCTCGATCGCGGGGACAGTGCTGTTGCCGCCACACCTACATATCCCCTCTACGAGATCTCCACTCTGCAGGCCGGCGGTGTCTTTCAGCCCGTGCCGGCGGCGGCGCCCGACTTCGACTATCCGTCTGATCAGATGATTCGTGCAGCACGTGACGCAGACCTGGTCTGGGTTTGCACGCCCAGCAATCCGATCGGCAACGTGGTCGCCCCTGACACGGTCGAGGCCCTGATTTCGGCAACTGATGGCCTGGTCGTCGTTGACGCGGCATATGCCGAGTTTGCGGGGGCCGATTGGAGCAAGCAGGTCGAGAACCATCACAACCTGATCGTTCTGCGCACCTTGTCCAAGGCCTTCGGCCTTGCAGGAGCGCGTGTCGGTTACGCCATGGCTCACGCCGACCTCATCACCGCCGTCGACGGAGTCCGCCCACCGGGAAGCATCTCGTCTATTTCCGTCGACCTGGCACAGGCAGCGCTCGGGGCATCGACGGCGATGAACAAGAACGTTGCGACAACGATTGCGGCCCGCAACGACCTCGGCGTCATGCTGGGAAGCGTTGGGTTGCGTGTGTTGCCATCCGAGACCAACTTCCTGCTGTGCGAGGTGGGCCCGCACGCGCACGACATCGCCCGGCATCTCATGGAAGCCGGCCTCGTAGCCAGGAAGTTCCCAGTCGACGGCCCGCTGCGCGACTACCTGCGTTTCACGGTGCGCACGCAGCAAGCCCACAACAGACTGATCACCGAATTGGAAAGGTGCCTCCCATGAAACGAACCTCATCGCTCCGTCGCCGGACCCGCGAGACCGACGTCAATATCAGCCTGAATCTCGATGGAACCGCCGCGGTCAGCGTCGCCACCGGGGTCGGCTTCTACGACCACATGCTCACGGCGCTCGGGCACCACGCACTGTTCGATCTTTCGGTGACAACGGAAGGCGACCTCGAAGTCGACGAGCATCACACGGTGGAGGACACTGCGCTCGTTCTTGGCTCCGCCATCGCCGAGGCGCTCGGGGATCGGACGGGCATTCGTCGTTACGGGTCCGCAACGGTACCGATGGACGAGGCAGTGGCAACCGCCGTGGTCGATGT
>JARFRN010000013.1 GCA_029287195.1 Acidimicrobiia bacterium
AAAGCTCGAGTGTGCCGCGAGGGAGCGGCGCGACTCATAGACTTCTGTGAGACCCACGACATTCCGCTCAAACGAAGCGGCAAGGTGATCGTCGCTACCCGCGATTCCGAGCTGGGGAAACTCAGCGACCTGTACGAGCGGGGCCGGGCCACCGGTCTCGTGGGCCTCGAGTTGTTGAACCCTGCAGCTCTGCGCGAAATCGAACCTCACGTGTCGGCCCTGGCCGCCCTCGCTGTTCCCGAGGCCGGGGTGGTCGACTTCGGCCGCGTCGCCGAGACACTCTCCCGCCTGATTGCGGAGCACGGGCACCGGGTTCGTACCGGCTTTCGCGTTGCCTCCATCGACCGGCACAACGGCACGTTTCGGCTCCGCGCCGAGTCCGGGGCTCACGTCGAAGCGGACTCCCTCATCAACTGCGCAGGGCTCCATTCAGATCGGGTAGCGCGCATGGCGGGGGCGGAGCCTCCGGTCCAGATCATCCCCTTCCGGGGTGAGTACTTCATGATGCCCACGGACCGCGACTTCCTGGTACGGCACCTGGTCTATCCGGTCCCTGATCCGCGTTTTCCCTTTCTTGGGGTCCACTTCACGCGCCGGATCGACGAATCGGTCGAGGTAGGGCCAAACGCCGTTCTCGCGCTCGGCCGCAACCACTACCGCGGTGAAGGCAAAGCCAGCTGGACCGACACCAAGGAGATGTTCCGCTCGCCGGGTTTATGGCGACTCGCTCGCAAGTATTGGCTTACCGGCAGCGCCGAGATCGTACGCTCCCGCAGCAAGCGCCTCTATGCAGCGGCGGCACGCCGGCTCATCCCCGCTATCGAGGCCGACGATCTGATCCGGGGCGGATCGGGGATTCGGGCACAAGCCGTGACCCGGGAAGGAGACCTTGCGGACGACTTCGTCATCGTGGAAACCGCAGGGGCAGTGCACGTTCTCAACGCGCCTTCGCCGGCGGCAACGGCCTGTTTGGCGATCGGGGAACGCATTGCCAAGCGTCTTGTCACAAACCAGGGCTGAGCGGCGGGACCTATCAGCCGGCGGGGACACCATCCGTTTGCAACTCTCGATAGACCGCGACCAACTGCGGCAGGGTAACGTCCGGGTGAAACGTTGCCAGGTAGCGGCGGCGGGCCGTAACACCGGCTGCGTCCACCACAGAGTCGTCCGCAAGGGCAGTGAGCGCCGCTTCCCAATCCTGATGGTTGTTCACGAGCCATCCGGCACCGTCGTGACCGACCGAATCGGGACGGGTTCCCATGTCGTTGGCAATCGCCGGTATCCCAGCAGCGAACGCCTCCACAATGCCTAGTCCAAAGGTCTCCATCAGACGCGACGGGAAGACAAGCGCTCGTGCTGCCAACATCTGCCTGCGAACGTCTGCAGGATCCATCCATCCCAGGAAACGGACATTCGGCAGGGCCATCTCCTCGAGCTCCGCCCTTTCGACCCCGTCTCCGATCACGGCTAGCTCGAGATCGCAATCTGAGCTGCGCCATATCTCGAAAAACTCGCGAGCCCCCTTCTCCGGATCGAGTCTTCCAACCAGGAGCACGGTTCGGGAGCGGGATGGGGGCTGTTGCCGCTCACCCGGATCCGGCGCCGAAAGCGGAATCCGTCGCATCCGGTCTGCCGGCAGCCCTGTATCTACCAGCATGTCCTCGAGGAACTTGGTCGCCACCACAAAGCGGTCGACGTACTTGACCCAAGTCCCGAGCCCGCGATTGATGGCAATCGAGCCGGCAGCCGCCATCGATGCGCCGATCGAGTCGCGATAGCAGCGATGGACCACACCGTGCCACGGGTGGCTACCGACACAGTCGGTGCACGCCGCGCCGTTGCGGTAGAGCGAGGCGTTGGCGCAAACGAGGCGGTAATTGTGAACGGTGACGACCGTGGGGATACCCTGAATCCGCAGCGACCGCAGAACCGACGGCGAAAGCCGGTACCACGTATTGTGAACGTGCGCTACATCCGGCTTGACCCGCAGCGCCACCTGCCCTACTTCGCGAGCCGCCCACGGATTCCATGCGGAGATCGATAGGGCGCCGCCCGCCCTCGCGACGCCCGGCGGATTGGTGGTGCGATACTGAATCAGTTCGTGGCCGGCGGCGCGCAGCAGCTCCGCTTCCGTTTCCACCACGGTGTCCTCTCCGCCGCGCTGCCTGTATGAGTTGTGAACCTGGAGGATTCTCACGTCAAGCCCGACCCTGCTGCTCCCCGCCGTCTCTTGATGACGTGCCGAGGGCGCTGCCGACCGTCGCTACCGCGAATACGAACCGTCAGGCACCACTTGGCACAAGCCATACCCTAACGATGATCTATCGGTCCCCAACAAACCGGGTACCCAAAGACGGGCAAAACAGCCACGAAAACCCGGCCCGGCGATACTCGAGGTGGGGGCGCGGGAACGCCCGACTCACAACGCCGGAGAGAACGGTTAGGGCGTGAAGGACCCGTTGGCGTCGTGACCGTACGAGCGCCACCCGTCCCACGAGACGCTCGAACCGTTCCACGACCATCCGACGTTGCCGATGTAGCTGTTGTTGTCGAAGCGGTGACCCGCCGAGAACACAGAACCATCGCCGGTATCGGTGGCAATACCGGTTTGACCGCTGTCGATGATCGTGTTGTCGTGAACGTTGATATTGGACAGGAGATACGGCCCATGATCGGCCGGCGTGTCATACCTGGGCTGCTGCGTGGCGGTTATCCCGTTGTAGTTGCCCTCAACGAGGTTGCCATAGACTTCGATGTTCTTCGAGGATGCGATGATGATCCCGGCTCCCCACAGCCACCCGGTGTGCCCAAAGCCATTGCCGCGCAGCGTGTTGTTCCTCATCACGGCGTCATAGCTGACCTCGTGATAGATGCCACCGCCGTAGTTGTGCTCGACCGTGTTGCCCTCGTAGAGAACGTTGTAGTTGTTGGTATCGGACCAGAGCCCAGGACCATGATTGTGGTGGACGTAGTTGCCCCGCAGCGTCAGGTTGATCGTCGACCAGAATTTGGAGCCGCCTCCTTCCCACTCCCATGAGTACGCGTCCTCATAGTTGTTGTGGGAGATCTCGTTGCTCTCGAACACTGCGTTGGTGGTGTAGGGCGCCGCAACCCCGAGCTGACCGTTGTGGTTGATCGAGTTGGACCTAACGACCGCTCCGTCTCCTTGCACCTTGATGCCGTAGGTAGCGTTGTGATGGACGTTGTTGCTCTCGATCACCCAGCCACCACCGAGACCGTTGATCGCACCCGTTCCCGACGGGTTGTTGTAGTTGGTGACTTCGAAGCCACGTACGATCACATTGGAGGCTCCGCTGTTGAAGGCTGAGGTCGCCCGCCCGTCGCCATTCATGACGGCGTCTGGAGCGGCCAAGAAGACCTGGTTGTCCTTGGGGCTGACTTGCTCGCCGCGATGCTCCCCGTGCACGAGGAAGACGGTGCCGGGAGGATGGTTGTTGGCGGCGGCTGCGACGCTGTCGCCTGCGTAGACGTTGACGTCGACATCGCTCACGTCGATACGCCCTGGGACGTGAAGAGGAGCCAATCCGGAGGCTCTGCCCAGGAAACTGGCCATTTGGTCACGTCGCACCGCGTTGTTAGGGCAGAACTTCGTATTGGTAGGCGGATTGCATCCGACGGATATGCCGGCTGCGGCAATTGCTTGAATCGACCCTTCGTGCACCGATGCGTCGTCGTCGTTGAAGCGGTCTCCGCCCGGATCGGTCAGGTTGTAGGCCCTGGCCAGGAAGGCCGCCATTTCCCCTCGTGTGACAACTCTGTCGGGACAGAAGTTGGTGTTGGCGGGCGGATTGCAGCCGCTAGTTATCCCCGCCGTTGCCAGCTTGTCGATGGCCGATTCGAATATCGAGGCGTCGTCGTCATCAAAGCGGTCCCCGCCCCCATCGTCGGTGAGACCGAGCGTCCGCACCAGGAACGCAGCCATCTGACCGCGAGTCACGTCGCTGCTCGGACAGTACCTGTCGTTGATCGGGGAGTTGCAGCCGGTGGTTATCCCGGCTTCCTTTATCGCTTCTATGTATCCTTCGTGAACGTTGCCGTCATCATCGACGAAGGATCCCCCGGGCGGCACGGCCGCGGCGGCGCCGACACCAACCAGCATCGAGCCGACGATCAGCACGGCGAGAATGATTTTCCGCATGGGCCAGGACCATAACCACGTGCGGGGGCTAAGTGAAGTCCAAGCGCGATAAAATGGCCTCGGCCGTTCCGGTTACGGCGACGCTACACCACACTCTTCTGACTTGATTTTAACGTTGCCCCGTCTGCCCTAGTTCAGGGGAATCTCAGGCCATCCCTTTCCGACCCCTTCGTAGATCAGCCCTGCTCGAGCAACGGCGCCGGGGTTGAAGCAGTTCCGGCCATCGAGAACGACTCGGCCGCGCATTCGAAATGCAACCTCGTGGAAGTCGAGACTCGTCAATTCGTCCCATTCCGTTACGAGGATGAGCGCGTCGGCTCGTTCCAGGGCGCTGTAGGGGTCGGATGCCATCTGGAGAGTCGGCAACTCCGGAATAGCTTTGACCATTGGGTCGTAACCTCGGACAATCGCTCCCTTCTCGATCAGCGACGAGGCAATGGTGATTGCCGGAGCATCCCTGATGTCGTCGGTGTTGGGCTTGAAGGCCAGACCGAGCAGCGCAATCCTGCTGCCGCGGAGCGGCCTCAGGTGTTGCTGGAGCTTGCGAACCAGGCGGTGACGCTGGTGCTGATTGACTTTGGTGGCGGCTTCGAGAATCAGCGGTGTTTGGCCGTGGGAACGTGCTGTGGCCGCAAGCGCCTCGAGGTCCTTGGCAAAACACGAACCACCCCATCCGACACCCGCGCTCAAGAACTCCGGGCTGATGCGCTTGTCGAGACCGAGGGCGTAGGCAACCTCGTCGATATCTGCGCCCACCCATTCGCAGATCTCGGCGATTTCGTTGACAAAACTGATCTTCGTTGCCAGGAAGGCATTGGCAGCGTATTTGATGGTTTCTGCGGTAGAACGGTCGGTGCGCACCAGCACCGGGCGGTGGGCCGAGTGTCCGCCCGGGAAAGACTGGTCGAGAATGGGTTGATAAGCCTCCTGGACCAGCTGGACCGCCTCCGGATCGTCACCGCCGAGAACGATCCGATCCGGATACAAGAAGTCGTTGATGGCACTCCCTTCGCGTAGGAACTCGGGGTTGCTGACCACCGATATCACGCTCGGGTCGACCCCATCAGGCAGCTCGGTCTCGACCGTAGTTGCCAACCAGTGGCCGGACCCGTCCGGAACCGTGGACTTGGTCACCAGCAAGTGGGGTTTGTACATCGCCTTACCGAGTGCCCGGGCGGCAGCCGCAACAGACGAGGTATTCGGATGTCCATTCTCCCCGGGTGGAGTGTCGACGCACAGGAAAACTACCTCCGAGCGTTCCAGAGCCAAGTCGAAGTCGTCGGTGAATAGCAGCCGGCCGGAATCAACCGCGTCACGCAACCTGTGTTCGAGTCCGGGCTCGAAGAACGGAGCGTTACCGTTGCGCAGCAGCTCCAGTTTCGTCCGGTCGATCTCGACCCCGACCACATCATGGCCGAGGGTGGCCATACACGCGGCGACGACAGTTCCCACATAGCCGCTGCCAATGACTGCAATGCTGTTTTGAAGCCCCACCAGGCCCCCCCTTTGTGTCTCGAGGGTTTTGTCCTGACCACACCGGATTGCCCGGCCACAAGACGATTATATGTCTGTCGAACACTGAGGGTAAATGACCATGTGCGCTGCGCAGCTGCCTCCCCCTCAACTCCGGTTAATCGGATGACCCAGTACGTGGTGTATTGAGGCCGCCAACCGGGAACCGAAAAGCCTAAGCCCGGCGAATGGTCACGTCGATAGACGGTAATGGGCGCGGTTCGCGGCATCGAGCCGGAGTCGGCGTCATCGCCACGAAGGTCTAATCTTGGATGGACCCATGACAGGTGAGTTGTGACCGCAAATCGAGTAATCAGGTCTGCCCCGCGCTATCCGTTGGTGATGGCATTCGTGCTGTTGCTCGCGCTGATCGCCGTCCTGATGGCTCACACTCCCTCGGCCGGCGCCGACGTGACCTCATGCCCCGGTAGCGTCAGCGTCAACCAGGGAGGCAGCGTCGGAACGTCGGTGGGATTCAACTCGCCCGGAGCGGCCTTCGCCTACGTTGCCGGTACCTCATCCGGCATCAGTGCGACGGCCAATGGCTCCGTTGGCGAGGGAGGTGGTGCTTGGTCGGCGTCGGTCTCGATCACCGCATCAGGGAGTGCCGCAGGTACAGGATCAGTAACGATCGCGGAGGGCCCGAGCGGCAGCAGCACGTGCTCGATCTCGGTGACCGTCAACACTACGACGACGACTACCACCAGCACCACTACCACTACGACCACCCGTCCACCTACCACTACGACTCGTCCGCCCACCACCACTACGAGCCCGCCTACGACGACCACGACAACCACGACGACGACAACAACCACGGAACCGCCGACCACTACCACCACTACGACATCTACAACTACCACTTCGCCACCAACGACAACGACGGCTCCACCCGAAACCACGACGACGACCACGGCGGCGCCGGTGGCGACCACGACGACGCTTGCAGCGATCGCCCCACCCCCAAGCGACGACACCACCTTCTTCTCGCAGAACTGGTGGTGGCTGACCATCATCGGTCTCACGCTGATCGCGTTGATCGCAACGATTGCCCTGCTACAACCACAGCGACAGGGCTTCGGTGATCGCATTGCCGTGGGTGCCGGAGCTCGAGCGGCCGGACCGAAACCGGCAGCTCCCACGATGGGAGCCCGGCTGCGCCGGACCAAGGTCGCACAGAGCATCACCATGCGGGGCGCCCAGCCGAAACCGCCAAAACCCTCGTTGCTGCGGCGCTGGAGCAACCGGCTGCGCGACACAGAAATAGCCGATACGTTCCGAGCCCGCTCCGAAGCCAAGCAGGTCAAATCCCGCAGCTCTCGCAAGAAGCCACCCAAGATCAAGCGGCGGCGCTGAGCAGGGCGTGAGCTAGGCGGAGCGAACCGTGTGGACTTGCCCGGACCATAGGCTGGTCAGGCCGTGCCCAGTCTCGATCACGAGCCGGCCGGCGGCATCTACATCCACAGCCCGGCCGTGACCGCCCGGTTCCCATTTCACCTCTTCGCCGAGCGTGGCACAGGCTTCCTTGTAAGCTTTGCGATCCCAGCTTTGGCCTCCGGTGAGCACCGAATTCGCCCAATGCTGCGACAGGCGTAATCCGAGATCGGGACCGGGATCGCGGGCAAGCAGGCCCGCAGCCCCCGGCGGCGGCTCGGGCCACCATAAGTTCAACCCACAGCCTGCGACGATCACATCCCCCGTGCGCTGAACGAGTATGCCCCCGACCTTGCCCGCCGGGATGGTGATGTCGTTCGGCCACTTGAGCCGAACATCGAGGTCCACGACCGATCGGATGGCGGCCCGCACAGCTAAGCCCATCGTAAGTGTGAAGGTCGGATCAACCGCCGGGGTCTCCTCCAGAAAGGCGACGGAGGCGGCCACGCCGCGCGGCGCCTGCCACCACTCGTTGCCGAACCGCCCTCGACCAGCCGTTTGTCGGCTCGCTACGATCAGCACCGCGCCGGCGTGTTCGACCAGCGCTGCTGCAGCGGTGTCCTGAGTCGAACTCACCTCATCGTGGACGATCGTGACGTAGGGTGTAGCCATTGCGCGATCCTGCGAGTCAAAGTTAGATACCAACACGACACTACCTGGAGCCGGTTGTGACCACCGACGAGTTGATTGAGCAGCTGCGGCAGCTCAGAGAGCAAGCCACGGAGCCTGCCAGTCGCCGCGCCGTCGATCGCCAGCATGATCTGGGCAAACTCACCGCCCGAGAGCGAATCGAAGCTCTGCTCGACAAAGGCTCGTTCCAGGAGATGGACATGCTGGTCCGGCACCAGGCCTCTGGGTTTGGCATCGAGGAGAAACGCCCTCTCGGCGACGCGGTGATCACAGGTTGGGGAACCATCGACGGCCGCACAGTATTTGTCTTCGCAGAGGACTTCACCGCTTTTGGCGGCAGCTTGGGCGAGGTCGTCGCCGACAAGATCTGCAAGGTCATGGATCTGGCAATGGATACGGGAGCGCCGATCATTGGTCTGAAGGACTCCGGAGGAGCGCGCATCCAGGAAGGGGTGGCGTCCCTCGATGGATACGGGCGCATCTTCGAGCGGAACGTGCGGGCGTCCGGAGTGATTCCGCAGATCTCGGTGGTCATGGGGCCCTGTGCCGGCGGCGCCGTCTACTCTCCTGCGATCACAGACTTCGTGTACCAGGTCGAGGGCCTCTCTCACCTCTTCATCACCGGACCCGACGTCATTCGCACGGTGACGGGCGAGGATGTGACGTTCGAAGACCTGGGCGGGGCACACGCTCACGCCACCAAGTCGGGAGTGACGCACTTCGTTTCCGCCGATGGTCGCGCAGCTCTGGAGGAGGTGCGCTACCTGCTGTCGTTCCTGCCGCGGAACAACATGGAGGTCCCGCCGTACTTCACGCCGATGGATCGGCCCGACCGGATGGAAGAGGACCTCACCTCGATCATTCCCGACAACGCCAACCTCCCCTACGACATGGTCGAGTTGATCGAGATGGTGGTTGACGACGGCGAGTTCTACCAGGTACACGAGCACTACGCACCCAACATCGTTATCGGCTTTGGCAGGCTCGACGGCTATGCGGTTGCGATTGTCGGCAACCAGCCCGCAGTACTTGCAGGCACTCTCGATATTGCGTCTTCCGGAAAGGCGGCTCGCTTCATTCGCTTCTGCGATGCGTTCAACATACCGGTTGTGTCGTTTGTCGATGTCCCGGGGTTCCTTCCCGGCATCGAGCAAGAGCACGGGGGCATCATCCGTCACGGAGCCAAACTCCTCTACGCCTACGCCGAGGCCACCGTCCCCAAACTCACTGTTATCACTCGCAAGGCCTACGGCGGCGCCTATGTCGTCATGAACTCGCGATCGGTACGCGCCGACGTGGTCTATGCCTGGCCGACCGCAGAGATTGCGGTCATGGGCGCCCAGGGAGCGGTCAACATCATCCATCGTCGCTCAATCAACGGGGCGGACGATCCCCTGGCCCGCAGCCAGGAATTGATCGACGAATACGAATCCCAGTTCAACAACCCGTACGTTGCCGCCGAGCGGGGGTTTGTGGACGAAGTGATCGAGCCTCGAGAAACCAGACCTCGCCTTATTCGCGCTCTCGAAATGTTGCGCACCAAACGCGAGGCGATGCCTCCCCGCAAGCATGGAAACATACCGTTGTGAACATTCGACGGTAGACCAGCGAGATTTGTAATCGACCTCCTAGGATGACCCGGTGGAATCTGTACTAATCGCCAACCGCGGCGAAATTGCCGTACGTGTCATCCGTGCTGCCAAAGAGATGGGACTTCGCACCATTGCGGTCTATTCCGAACTCGACCGCAACGCCGTGCACGTCGATCTGGCCGATGAGGCATGGAACATCGGCCCGGCACCTGCGGCAGAGTCCTATCTGAACATCCAGCGAATTCTGGATGTGGCTGAATCGGCGGGAGCTTCTGCGATCCACCCCGGCTACGGTTTTCTGGCCGAGAACGCCGGATTCGCCCAAGCGATACTCGACGCCGGACTCATATGGGTGGGACCGCCAACACAGGCAATCGCCACGATGGGCGACAAGATCGCTTCCCGGGTAGCCGTCGCTGCAGCCGGCGTTGCGGCGGTACCGGGCACGCTAGAACCGCTGGATTCCGTCGACGAAGTGCACTCCTTTGCCGATGAGTACGACTTTCCGATTGCCATCAAGGCGGCCCACGGCGGCGGCGGCAAGGGCCTGCGGGTGGTCTACGAGGCGGCCGACCTGGCTTCGGCGTTCGAAGCGGCTCGCCGCGAGGCTGATGCGTACTTCTCGCGACCGGAGGTCTACGTCGAGAAGTACTTGGAGAAGCCGCGTCACATCGAAGCGCAAATCATCTGTGACACCCACGGCAACGCCATCTTCGTTGGGGAGCGTGACTGCTCGGCGCAACGTCGCCACCAGAAGCTGATCGAAGAGACCCCGGCGCCGGGCCTCGAAGCCGGGCAACGTCGCGAGATTGGAGAAGCGGCGCTCGCCGTCGCCCGGGCAACCAATTATGTATCGGCCGGAACCGTTGAGTTCCTGATGGCTCGCACGGGTGAGCTCTACTTCCTCGAGATGAATACCCGGATCCAGGTTGAACACACAATCACAGAAGCGGTAACCGGGATCGACCTGGTCAAGGAACAGCTCCGAATCGCAGCAGGCGACCGCCTCAGCTTCGAATCGGCTGAGCCGCGCGGACACGCCATCGAGTTCCGCATCAATGCCGAGGATCCGGCGGCCGGATTCATGCCGAACCCCGGAACGATTGTGGAGTATCGCGAACCCGGCGGTCCCGGCGTTCGGGTCGACAGCGGCGTCCTAGCTGGTTCTGTAATAAGTCAGTACTACGACAATCTGATAGCCAAGCTGGTCGTTTGGGGCAGGGACCGGAGCGAGGCCATCTGCCGGGGGAGGAACGCCCTGCAGACATTCCAGATCAACGGGCTGGCGACAACGATTCCGGCGCATCTCGCGATCCTGGACACCGACGAATTTGCCGCGGGCAATTACTCGACCCGTTTTGTCGAGGATCATTTGGATTTCTCCGACCTCGAAACCGGGGTTTCCCCCCATCTGCCGACTGAGGAAGAGGAGGAGGAGCGCTCCATCACCGTCGAGGTAGGCGGTCGTAGATTTGTGGTCAGGTACTGGGCCCCCGTCATGGCCGCTCCGGCCGCCGGAGGGCAGCGGGCTGCGCCCCGGCGCCGCCCTCCGAAGCTGGAAAGGCGGGCCGCTCCGTCAGATGCCTCGGGTATGGTCACCGCTCCAATGCAGGGCACGATCGTCAAGATCCACAAAGCTGCCGGCGAACACGTCAAGGAAGGCGATCCGCTTTGTGTGCTGGAGGCCATGAAGATGGAGAACGAGATCAAGTCCAACCGTGACGGAGAGATCATCGACCTCCGAATCCAGCCCGGTGATACGGTTACCAGCGGTGCGGTCTTGATGGTCATTGCCTGATCTGGCTATGCCGAGAACCAGATGCGCACTTCCTGCGGAAGTGCGGCTACGTGTTGTCGTTTCCGACGGCGAACTACTTGCGTTCCTCGGCGCGACGGGATCAAGCCCCGTAGCGACCGAACACCTTCTCCAAGGTCTTGGATACTTCGCCAATCGTCGCCAGGGCCCGAAGGGCATTCTTCATTGGATAGAGCAAGTTGCCATCGGTGCGGGCGGCTCGTTCGAGCTCATCCAAAGCCCGATCAACAGCCGCTTGATCCCGATCGGCGCGCAGCTCGGCCGTAGCCTTGCATTGAGCTCGCTCTAGCTCCGCTTCGATCGACAGGATGTCCGGCACTACCTCTTCCTCTTCGACAAAGCGATTGACTCCGACCACGACGGCGTCTCCGCTGTCGACATCACGGGCATACCGATAGGCGGCGTCCTCGATCTGTCTGCTCTGGAAACCGGCTTCGATCGCGGCTACCGCACCGCCCAGGTCGTCGATCGCCCTGATGAGCGCGAGCGCCGCGGCCTCGACCTCGTCGGTCAGCGACTCGACATAGTAAGAACCGGCCAGTGGATCGACTGTGTCGCCGACACCGGATTCGAAGGCAAGGATCTGCTGGGTGCGCAGCGCCAGCTTTGCAGAAGCCTCAGTCGGCAAACCAAGTGCCTCATCGAACGAGTTGGTGTGCAGCGACTGAGTACCACCCAGGGCAGCTGCCAGGGCCTGATACGCAGTCCGCACCACATTGCCGAGAGGCTGCTGCGCAGTGAGAGTGGATCCCGCGGTCTGGGTATGGAACCGCATCTTCCACGAGGCCGGGTTGGTTGCGCCCATCCGATCGCGCATCAAGCGAGCCCAGAGGCGTCGTGCCGCCCGGAACTTCGCGACCTCCTCGAACAGGTGGTTGTGAGAGTTCCAGAAGAATGACAAACGGGGAGCAAACTCGTCGATGTCCAGCCCGGCCGCTCGAGCAGCTGCAACGTAGGCGAGACCGTTGCTGATCGTGAAGGCAATCTCTTGGGCCGCGGTCGAGCCTGCTTCACGAATGTGATAGCCGCTGATGGAGATGGTGTTCCACTTCGGCACCTCCGCTGCACAGTAAGCGAACAGATCGGTGACGAGCCGCATCGAGGGAGCAACGGGATAGATGTACGTCCCCCGCGCAATGTACTCCTTCAGGATGTCGTTCTGAACGGTCCCCCGCAGAGCGTCTGATCTCACCCCTTGCTCCTCAGCCACGAGTTCGTATAGGAGCAGCAACACTGCCGCCGTGGCGTTGATGGTCATAGAGGTGGAGACTTCACCGAGCGGAATCCGATCGAACAGAAGTCGCATGTCGGCGATCGAATCGATCGCCACACCAACCTTGCCGACTTCACCGGAGGCGCGTGGATCATCCGAGTCGAGGCCCATTTGGGTGGGCAGGTCGAATGCAACCGAGAGCCCGGTTTGTCCGGCATCGAGCAGTTCACGAAAGCGCCGGTTGGTTTGGAGCGCCGAGCCGAAACCGGCGTATTGCCGCATGGTCCAAAGGCGCCCCCGATACATGTTGGGGTAGGGTCCCCGGGTAAACGGGAACTCGCCCGGCTCCCCCAGCTGAACCGACGGATCCCAGTCGCGGCGATCGCCCGGCCGGTAGGCGGGCTGGATTTCGAACCCGCTACTGGCCCAATGCCCGTCGTTGCTCCCAGACATACCTATCATCCCTCAGACTGCTCAGGATGGTAATCCGGGAACTACTCCCGGGTCGCAGACGTCTATACATCCGAACCCCATGGATCCAAGCCTTCACCTAATCGAACGGCGGGAACGGCGCGGCAAGCGCATATCCAGCCTTGCGCTGCTCGCCGTCATCGCCGTGCTGGGAGCTTCGCTCTACGGGATCTTTGCCTTCCTGGAGGCGAACGCCGCCTATGGGACGGTCGACGATGTTGCCAGTTCCTTAGTGTGTGATCCGGACGACTACGACCTCGGCTTTCCGGAGCTGGGCAGCCTTTCCCAGGTCTATACCGTGGACGGCGTCCTGCTGGGGAAGCTGACCGAACGCAACAGCCAGCCGGTCCCGATCGAAGAGATCCCCGAAGTCGTGCAGTACGCCATCATCTCTGCCGAGGACGGTGACTTCTTCGAGCACGAGGGCATCGACTTCACCTCGATCTTCAGTGCGGCGCTCGACAACGCCCGGACCGGCGGAACTCGCGGCGGTTCGACGATCACTCAGCAGATCATCAAGAAGAATGTGCTTACCGACGAGATCACGCTGGACCGCAAGATCTGTGAGGCTGTGATAGCCGCCGAATTGGAAGAGCGCTATACCAAGGACGACATTCTCGAGTTCTATCTCAATTCCCAGTTCTTCGGCGAGAACGCATACGGCGTGCAGGCTGCGGCAGAGGAATACTTCGGCAAGGACTTGGCCGACATCACGATCGCAGAAGCTGCCGCCATTGCCGTACCCATCCGAAACCCGTCGCTCTACGACATAAGGGACAACACCGAAACCGTTCTCGACCGCCGCAACTCGGTGATAAAGCAGATGGAGAAAAACGGCTTCATCACCGAGGATGAGTCCTTACAGGCTCAGGCAGAGCCGCTCGAGCCGATCGAACACCTCGAATTCGAGCAGGTTGATCCGCGTATAATATTTGAAGCACGCGAGCGCCTCCTCAGCGACCCGAGTTTGGGGCTCGGCGACACCTATACCGAGGGGATGCGGGTTTTGTTCGGCTGCCCCGCCGCCGTTACCGTGTGCGAGGGTGGCGGCGGCCTGACGATCACTGTGACCGTCGACTACGAGATGCAGCAAGAGGCCAATCGGATGCTGCGCTCCTGGTTCCGCGATCCCAACGGTCCGACGGGGGCCATCGCCATGGTCGAAAACGACACCGGAGCCATCCGTGTGATCGCATCCGGGTTGGAATTCGGCACAGACTACGAAGCCGGCCAGCGGCCGTACGACCTGGCGACCAAGGGACGACGCCAAGCGGGGTCAGCTTTCAAGCCGCTTGCGCTCGTCTCCGGGCTGGAGAACGGTAGCCAATATGGTTGGCCGATCACGCTGGGGAGCTGGTGGG
>JARFRN010000081.1 GCA_029287195.1 Acidimicrobiia bacterium
CGGCACTCGTTGCGTCTGATGCGGGGCGCGACTGGACTCCATACACCACGATCGGCCGGTTTCCGATTTCGGTCTCGATCCTAACGGCGTAGTCCCGCGCCGATGATGCTCGAACCAGTTCGGCCGTCACGCTGTGGTCCGAGTAGACGGTGATGCCAAACGTGCGATCCGGAGGCATCTCGACATGCGACGAGTACTTGTCGGAATACCCTTCGGCCGCCACCCAATCGTCGGTTGCCTCGGTCAGCAGTACGAGATCCGCATCAACGGTGTCGAGCCAGAGAAAAGTTGCATCACGCAGCGACGCTCGTTGAGCGACGTTGAAGCTGACAATGGTCATGCCCTCGTCAGTGTCGACGGCCTCCGCAGGCGAGTCGGTGTACAACGGAAGGATGACAAGCGCGTTGACCACTGCGAAGGCCAGGAAGATGAGGCTCATCGTTTTGGAGAACAGCAGCGCATACGCCACAGCGACAACGAGGAGCGCCAGTGCCAAGTGGGCGCGGAAGTTCGCAACGTAGTCGAAGAGCCACCAAGCCGAGCCGAAGAATCCCACGATCGTGGCAACGGTTGCCACCACGCCGACGCTGACAATGCCGAAACCCAGAACGCCCTGACCTACCGAGTACGCGGCACTTGTTCTTCCTCTTGCTGGCATTATTTCGCTCCCAATGCGTAGAAATACCCGTTTTGCGAGCCCACGAAGAGGCGTCCTCCCCACACGGCTGGAGTTGATTCGATACATCCTGCAGTCACGGGCGACTCCCAACGCATCACGGGATGGCGAGGATCGCTGACATCGTAAGCGCGAAAACCTGAGTTGGTCTCGTAGTCGAAGGAAACGAGCAATGTCTCGTCTACGGCAACCGGAGATGACCACGTTTGGGGGCCGATGTGTTCTCGCCACAGGACCGTGCCATCGCCGGTCTCGATCGCAAGCAATTCCCCCGGATTGGTAGCGACTAAGAGCACACCACCCACCAGGGCAGGAGTTGCCCACACGCCACCGTCGACACCACCGACACCGGGGATGTCGATACTCCAGACGAGCGGGCTGTCCGGTGTGGTCGGGTCGAGTTTCATGAGCCGACCGACCGCCGCTCCCCGACCCGAAGCGAGATCGATCCCGGCTGCGACGTAGAGCATCCCTTCTTGATCAGCGACGATCGATGCATCCACGTCGTCACCCATCCAGAAGTCGAAGACTATCGCTCCCCCGCTACGCTCGAGGTGGGAGATGTCGATCCCGATGACGCGTCCGGCCCCTGTTGCGGCATACGCAACGTCACCGACAACGGCGGTAGAACTCTCGATGGAATGCTGTTCGCTTATCGCTTGCGCGAGCTCATCGGTCCAGCTCGGCGGCTGGTAGAGCACTTCGGGTTTTGTTCGCACCAGTCCTGTTTCGTCCCTTTTCCGGTTGAGCTTGACCGCAATCCACAGGAATCTTCTCCGCCTTGCAGCAGGAGATCGTCGATGATCGCGGCGCCGGAGCCCCGGTCAATCGGCCGGGCCCCTTCGACTACACGGTCTACCCTGCACGCCATGGCCGTCAGCGCTACCTACCTCCACGAGTTCGTCGAACCGCTCGGCTATCTCGATTTTGCGGCAATCGGGCCTCCGTCCCGGCGGGTTTGCGCAGCCGTTGCCGATGCCTACGCCCGGGTTGCAGAGCCACAGGGCAACATGGGTGCCCCGATTCTGGGGGCGTACGAGGCGGCCCTGGGTACTGCGGGTCGCGTCCTGGGCGTTGCCCCCGAACTGGTCACCGTGGTCCCGTCGACCTCCGCCGGCCTATTCCGGATTGCGTTTGGGCTCGCCCCGTTTGGCGGCAACATCGTTGTGCCTTCACATGAATTCCCTGCAAATGTCTACCCGTGGTTGCGCGCCGCCGGCATGGGTGGTCCCGAGATCCGCCGGGTGGACATCCCGGATCGACGTATCACCGCTGGGGCGCTCAGCGAGGCGGTCGACGACGAGACCCGTGCAATTGCCGTGAGTTGGGTCGACTACTTGTCCGGTTTTCGCTGCGATCTGGGAAGCCTGCGCGAGTTGGCCGACGATGCACTGCTGATCGTCGACGCCATTCAAGGTCTCGGTGCTTTCGAGTTCCCGGTGGCGCTTGCCGATGTCGTTGTTGCCGGGGGCCAGTCGTGGTTGCGGTGGGGATGGGGCAGCGGGCTGATGGCGCTATCTCCGCGGTCACTCGAGATGTTGCACCCAACATTGACGGGCTGGTGGGGAGTAGAAGATTCGTTCGACTGGGATGCGCCGCCGCCGCACACGGCGCGAAGCGACGCCGAGCAGTTCCAGGACGGAAGCCCGCCCTTGTTTGGGGCATTTGCGCTCCGGGCCGCGCTCGAGGTTGTCGAAGCCGAGGGGATCAGGGCGATTCAAGCGGCGGTGATGGAGAATGTCGCCGCGGCCGAGGATGTCATCAGCGCAGCTGGTGGTGAGATCCTCGCACTCTGGGACAGGGATGATGAGCGGTCGGGAATTCTGGCGTTCCGTTTCGAGGACGAGCCGAGTGCGCAAGTCACCCAGCGGCTCGATGACGCAGAGATTATCGTCTCCGAACGCGGCGGATGGGTTCGGGTGGCTCCGCACGCCTCCACCGACCCCGGTGTCTTCGATGTGCTCGCCGAGGTGCTGCACAATGGGTAGCACGGCGAAGGCCGACCACTAAGCTCGCGCTGAGGATCAATTGGAGGAGATATGGAATGGGTCAAAACGACCTGGGGCAAGGTCGTAATTGGGTTGGTGGCAGTCTTGGCCGTCGTGCTTGTGATAGTGGCGTTGACCGGCGGCGACGACGAGGAATCCGCAGACACTACGGCAGCTCCTGAGGAGACGACGACGGAGGCACCTGAGGAGACCACGACGGAGGCTCCAGAGGAGACCACGACGGAGGCTCCTGAAGAGACGACCACCACAGAAGCGACACAAGCCTGTGCCGTCGAGAACCTGCCGCTGGTGGCGGCGGGAACGTTGACCGTTGCCACCGGTGAGCCGGTTTTCCCGCCGTGGATGGGCGTCGGCGATGACAACTTCGATGTTCCCGAGTCGGGAACCGGTTTTGAAGGTGCCCTGGTGTATGCGTTGGCCGGAGAGTTGGGCTTCTCGGATGACCAGGTCACCTTCGTGCGAACGGGTTTCGATGAGGCCATCGCTCCAGGTCCCAAGGACTGGGACTTCAACATCCAGCAGTACTCGATCACCGATACCCGGGCCGAGGTCGTCGATTTCAGCGATCCCTACTACACCACCAAGCAATCATTGGTGACCATCGACGGTACTTCTGTGATTGGTGCCACAACGCTCGCCGACCTGGCCAACGCTCGTCTCGGCGCTGCAATCGGCACCACCAGCCTCGACTTCATCGAGGAAGTGATTCAACCCAACGAGCAGGCTTCGGTGTACGACGACAATGTCGATCTGATCGCCGCACTTGTGGCGGGTCAGATCGATGGGATGATCGTGGATCTGCCAACGGCATACTTCATGACGGCGGTGCAGATTCCGGAGCAGGGGGCGGAAGGCATCATCGTTGCCCAGTTCGCTATCGAAGCGACGGATCCGGACAACTACGGCATGCTCTTCGCCAAGGGAAATGAGCTCGTCCCGTGTGTGAACGAGGCGCTCGGCACCCTGGAGGACAACGGGACCCTGCAGGCGCTGGAAGACGAATGGTTGGCTCAGGGCGGCGACATCGCCACGATCACGGAGTAGCCGATTCCAGAGAAGACCTCTCCCATTGACGAGGTAACCCGCCGGGGCCCACAGTCTTTGTGGCCCCGGCTGCCTCGCCGATCGCGTGAGGAAGGTTCGCGTGCGGCGCTGATCGCCGCAGGATCCACGATCATCGTCTTCGGGTTGATCCTTTGGGTTATTCTCACCTCGGAGGCATGGCCTGCGGTACAAAGGCAGTTCTTCTCTTGGTTCCACTTCAAGGAGTCCTTCCCTGCCGTTGCCGAAGGCTTCTGGCTAGACATCCGGATGTTCCTTGTCGCAGAGGTCCTTATACTCGCATTTGCCCTCGTTCTGGCGGTGATCAGATCGCTGCGGGGTCCTGCCTTCTTTCCGCTGCGCGCCATTGTGGTGACCTACATCGATCTGATCCGCGGTGTGCCCATACTGCTGCTGATCCTCTTGCTTGGTTTCGGAGTTCCCGCGCTGCAGCTTCAAGGGGTCCCCACCAGTCGTCTCTTCTGGGGAGTGGCTGCATTGGTGATCAGCTACTCGGCATATACCGCCGAGGTGTATCGAGCCGGCATCGAGTCGGTGCACGAGAGCCAGCGCATGTCGGCTCGCTCGATCGGGCTCACCCAGGTCCAGGCGCTGCGCTTCGTGATTGTGCCGCAAGCGATCCGCAACGTCATTCCGGCGCTGCTGAATGGGTTCGTGAGCCTGCAGAAGGATGTGGCCTTGGTCTTTGTCCTCGGCGTGCGGGAGGGATTGCGCGAGGCAGATATCTACAACGCCAAGACCTTCAACTACACGAGCTACGTTGTGGCTGCCGTCCTCTTCTTGCTGATCAGCGTTCCGGTCGCTCGCTTCACCGATTGGTACACCGAGCGGGATCGGCGGCGGAGACAGGCCATGAGCACATGACCTCTCCAAAACTCGAAATCAAGAGAGTCTCCAAAGCCTTCGACGAGAAGGTGGTGCTCGAGGATGTCGACTTGGCGGTTGGGCTTCACGACGTCGTCTGCCTGATCGGTTCATCGGGATCGGGCAAGTCGACCTTGCTCAAGTGCATCAACCTTCTGGTGCCGATCGACGGCGGCAGCATCGTCCTCGACGGTGAAATCATTACTGATCCTTCGGTCAATCCCAATCAGGTGCGGCAGCGGATGGGAATCGTATTTCAGGCCTTCAACCTATTCCCGCATATGAAGGTGATCGACAACATCACCCTCGGACCGCGCAAGGTCCACGGAACCGGTCACGCTGATGCTGAGGAAACAGCGCGCCGGCTGCTCGACCAGTTCGGTTTGCTCGACAAAGCCGACGAGTACCCGGACCGGTTATCCGGGGGCCAGCAGCAACGGGTGGCCATCGTGCGGGCCTTGGCCTACGAGCCGGAGCTGATGTTGCTAGACGAGGTTACGTCGGCGTTGGATCCGGAACTGATTGCCGAAGTGCTCAACGTGATTCGCGATCTCAAGACGAGCGGGATGACGATGTTGATTGCGACTCACGAGATGGGGTTCGCCAAGGATGTGGCCGACCAGGTGTGTTTCCTCGATGCCGGTGTGATTCTCGAAAAGGCCCCGCCGGCGCAGTTGTTCAAGAATCCGCAGCAGCCGCGCACCCGTCAGTTTCTGCAGCGAATTGTCGAAGCGGGCAGGCTCTAGCCGGCGACTGCGGTCCCCTGGATCAGCCCACCGCCGTCGGAAGACCACAGGTCTTCGATCAACCAACTCGATTCATCTATCAGGCGTGCGGTCTCTTGATTGGCACGGCATCCGCCGGAGACCCGCTCCCACATCGGCGCAAATCTGTCCTGGCGGCGGGCCATCGACGGCTGCGCCGACCGCACATGTTCGAGGAAGCGGAGTTCGGCGTGCGGGGCGGCAACCCGGTGCAATTCTCTGAGTGTGGTTGCAGGATCGGGGATGGTGCACAGTGAGAAGCCGACCACAATCGAGTCGAACGACCGATCCGGGAAAGGAAGCGTCCTGGCATCGGCCACGACCAAGTCCACTGTGATCTTGGTCTCCCAGGTGCGGCGAATGGCACGGCGCAGCATCGCCGGGTTGTTGTCGATCCCCACAACGGTGTCGGCACTCTTGTAGTGCGGTATGTTGAGGCCGGTCCCGATGGCAATCTCGAGAACCCGCCCTTCGGCCGGTCCGCACAGTCGGGTTCGCTGGTGGGCCAAGCCGAAGCGGTCCTGGGGCACCATGAACAAGTCGTAAATGCGGGCGAACAGGGCGTGTGGGGCCTTGGGCATGGCAATACGATAGGGCGGTTGTGCCACCGGTAAGCTCCAGGCTATGTCTCCGAGTCCAAGCAAACGTACCGAGGTCCGCCGTCTTCCGGAGCGGGCTTCATACGATCGGCAACTGATCTTCGCGATCCTCGATGAGGCTCTCATTTGCCATGTCGGCTTCGTCCACGAGGCCGTACCGGTCGTTATCCCGACGATCCATGCCCGGGTCGGGGACACCCTGTACTTCCACGGTTCTCCGGTGAGCCGGCTGCTGCGCGGGATGCGATCGGGTAGGGAGATATGTGTCAACGTTACGCTCGTTGATGGCCTGGTTGTTGCCCGGGCGGCTTTCCACAACTCCATGAACTACCGCTCGGTCGTGCTGTTCGGTTCGCCCCGAATCGTCGACAATGCCGATGAGAAGTGGGCAGCCTTGGAAGCTGTGACCGAGCATGTTGTCCCCGGCCGGTGGGCAGAGTGCCGGCCGATGACCGACAAAGAGTTCAAGGGAACGCTGGTGGCAGCGTTGCCCATCGACGAGGCATCCGCCAAGCTGCGAACCGGCGGTCCCGAGGACGATGCCGCAGACTACGACTTGCCGATCTGGGCGGGAGTGGTGCCATTGTCGATGACACCGGGGGAGCCCGTCGATGATCCCGAGGCGCACATCGAGGTTGCCGTGCCTTCCTACGTTGCGGAGTACCGTCGGCCCCGGCAGCAGCCTTAGACGGCGTTTGTTCGACGGTTAGCGATGGCTTAACCCAGCCTCCTGCATGCTTGCCGTGACGCGGTAGGGAATTGCGTCGCAGCGATCGAGGAGATGGACTTTTGAGTAGCAAAACCGCAAACGGGCGTAACAAGCTCTCGACCTCTTTGGTAGTCGGGCTACTGCTCGTTCCGCTGAGCGCCGTCGCAGCAGTCGCGCTGGTGAACCCGGACGCAACCGCCGAGCCGGAGGAGGCAGTTGCCGTCGAGATGATCGTCGAGGAGGTCACATCTACAACGACGGCAGAGGCAATCGAGATACCCGAAATCGCGTCCGACGACGACCTTGCCGCGGCTTGTGGCGAGCAAGGGCTCGCCTTAGTAGAGAAGGAAGCAGCGGGAACCATCAGCCCGCTCGAGCAGGCGGCACTCGATTCGCTGCGAGCGATCTGCTCGAGCGAAGCCATGCATCTTCCCGGCCCGCCCGCTCCGGTTGCAGTTGTTGAAACGGTGACCGTCGCGGCCGCGCCGACGGGCGGCGCTGGTTCGGATTCCGTGTCCGCCTCCCATGACGGTGCTGCGGCAGAGTTCGAGGAGGCCTATGCCGAGACGGTCGCCTACATCAATGCTGCCCTCGATGAGGGTGCTCAGGGTGAAATGATCGACCTGGCTAAGCGACTCGTTGCCGATGCCGGCGTGTCGGCCGATGCCGGTGACTACGAAGCCGGCATGGCGAAGCTGGATGCAGCACGTGATGCGGCCGACAGCGCGGAACGTGGTGGCGATCACCACGAAGACCACGACGATGATGACGACGACTACGACGATGATGACGATTAATACGATGATGACGATGACGACGACTATGA
>JARFRN010000010.1 GCA_029287195.1 Acidimicrobiia bacterium
CCGGCCGCCGCCAGCTTGGCGATATCAGCTTCGAAAACCGAGCCGTCGTCATCGACAAACTCGTTGCCGCCGCCGTCGTCCGTCAACCCCAAAGCCCGCACCAAGAATGCCGCCATCTGACCCCGCGTCACATTGCTGTCGGGACAGTACTTGTTGTTGACCGGGGGGTTGCAGCCGCGAGTGATGCCGGCAGAAGCGATGGCCTCGATGTTCCCTTCGTGAACGTTGCCGTCGTCATCGATGAAGGAGCCGCCGGGTAGCACCGGGTCGAGGGTCGTGAAGGTGGCGGTCGGACCGTTCGTCGACTCGTTGCCGACGTCGTCGACCGCCTCTACCTTCGCCGTGTAGGTGGTGCCGGGGATCAGGTTGGTGACAACCAAGCTGGTCGCGGCAGTCGTTCCGAGGAGGGAACCATCGAGGTAGACCTTGTAAGAAACGACTGCCGCCGTCTCTGATCCGCTGCGCGCGGAATCTGTGGCCGCAGTCCAGGACAAGGTCGCACCGTCCGCGGTAATTCCGGTTGCGGTAAGAACCCCGCCGGGCCAGGACGGGGGCGCATCGTCCGGGATCGGCGTAGCCGCCAGGGCAGAGAAGGCATCAATCAGGCCCGAACCCGAGAGCGGGTCCCGACCGGAGGATTCGATGTCTACGGAGGTGCTCTGCAGGATGCCCACGACCTCGGCAGGCGTCAGCTGCGGGTTCAGCTCCCGGATCAGGGCGGCCACGGCCGCCGCGTGAGGTGCTGCCGCCGAAGTCCCGAAGAAATTGGGCCAGGTGTCACCGTCGGAGTCGAAGCCGAAGAAGGTGGTGTTGGTTCCATCCGGCGCAGTTATCTCCGGCTTGAACCGTGTCACCGGCCCGCCGGGCAGCGCCGCGCCGTTCCCATCGAAGTAGATGGGGATATCGCCGCCGAGCGAACTGAAGGTCTCCACGTCCAAGACGCCCGGGCTTCCTTCGGTACTCCCGCCGGAGTCGATCTCTTGGTAGTAGATCGCAGCGACGCCGACGGCGCCCTCCGCAACGGCGTGGCCGTAGGCCTGGAAGTCGTCGAACAACCCGGACTCGAAACCAACCGATGTGACGCTGTTGGTATAGCCAAACGTGGATATGCGGAACGGGGTCGCCTCGGATCCGCAGTAGTGCTCGACTGCGAGGTAGACGGTCTGTGCCGATCCGGTGGTGTTCTGGTAGGCGATGATCTCGAAGGGATCGCCGCCACGGGTGGCCTCGTCACATCCCTGGAGACCCGTACTGGCGCCGAGCACGGTCGCCGCCACGCTGGGGGCGTCGAATAGATAGAGATCCATGTCGCTTGCCGCTCCCGGCCCCAGCGGGGCGTCGAAGGGTTGGGGCCACTGCAAGATGGCGCGGAAGCCTTCGCCGCTGTCGAGCGTGATCGCGGCGAACCCGTCGCCACCGAAGTCGTGGAGGTCATCACCCGTTGGACCGAAGCCCGGAGCCGGGAAGAACGTGTCGTCGACACCCGGATTGGCGTCGACGTAGTCCTCGAACACGCCGTAAGTGGCCTGGTTGCCCAGCGACGAGTAGTAGGGGATCCCGGCGTCGACCACTTGCTGGGCAGCTTGGGCCACCAACCCGTCCTGGAACATCGGCTCTGCGAAGTAGACGACATCATCGACGATGACATCAGCGCCACAGTCTGCGAGAGCGAGAATCCCGTCGGCGAAGCCGGCAGTACCCGGGCCGGCGCTGTGGAACGCAATGTCGGCCCCCGGCGCCAGGTCGTAGATCAGCTCCGCCATGGCGGCACCTTCATCGGTGGTTCCGTCACCGTTCTCGAGGAGCCGCACATTCGCCGGCAGGTCGCCGCTCAGCTGGTTGGTCATCCCGCTCACGAAGGCTTCGCAACCGAAACCGGTGAGGGCTCCCCCGCGCGTCGTATTGAGGCTATCGGAGAGGACGCCGACTTCTATGCCGCTGCCGTCGACTCCGAAAGCACTGCGGGCGTCGTCAACATTTATGGAAACGTCGGCTTGGCTGGTCGTAACCCCGGGCATGAGGGCGTAGCCGTACTCGGGTTGGATGATCGCCAACTCGGGAACCCCCGCCAATTCATCGAGGATCTCCAGATCCGCATAACCGTACATGACGCCGTACTGCGGGTAGTTGCCCACGGTGCGGAATCCGAGCGCCTCCACGCGATCGGCGGTTGCCGCGGTCAACTTGTCGAAACGCAGCTCGACCAGCGGGGCACCTGCCGACATCCCCGAGGATGCGCTGGCAGCCGTAATCGCATCGCTGGGCGCCCCTTCCCGTTGCAGACGCCTCGCCTGCAACAAGTGGCTCGACACCTTCACCAGGTCGGGATCGGCCCCGACCTTGGGGTTTGTCGATGGATCGACCGGCTGTGGTACTTCGGCTCCAGCCCCGGCCATCGGCACCAGCAGGGTTCCGAGCAGGACAAGAACAGCAAACAGACGCCAACGGGACTCCACTCCGCCCTCCTGAGCACGCTACCGGCCACACTAGGGAAGCAGCGCGGGAAATGGGAGAGGTCTTTCGTCCCCGACTGACGCGCCGCTAGCGGATCCCCATTTGCATCTTCTCGAGCCGGTCGATCCGGTCGGCGATCGGCGGGTGGGTGCTGAACATCTTGGTGAAGCCGCCACCGCGGCCGCGGCCCCCGAACGCCTTGAGCGGATCTGAGATGAACAGCTGCGATACCGCAGGGTCGACGTTCATCGGAACTCGTGACCCCTGGTCGAGCTTGGCAAGTGCGCTGGCAAGCGCCATCGGCGACCCGGTGGTCTCGGCACCCGAGCGGTCCGCCTGGTATTCGCGGGAGCGGCTGATCGCCATCTGGATAACGGCGGCAGCAAGCGGGGCCAGGATCATCGCTGCCAGGCCGATGATCAGCGACAGCCCGTTGTTGTCGTCACGCCGCCGTCCCATGCCGCCCCAGAACCACATACGTGCCAGGAACGACAGCGCGGCGCCGATAGTGGCGGCGATGGTGGCGATGAGGATGTCCCGGTTGCGGACGTGGGCCAACTCATGGGCGAGCACCCCTTCGAGCTCGGCCTGGTTCATCATCTGCAGGATCCCGCGGGTTACGGCTACTGCCGCGTTCTTCGGATTGCGCCCCGTGGCGAACGCATTCGGCTGCATCGACTCGATGAAGTAGATGCGGGGCATCGGCATGTTCTCCCGCTGTGCCAGGCTGCGCACGATGGCGTAGACCTCCGGCATCTCGTGCTCTTCGACGGCACGGGCTCGCGCTGCCTTCAAGGCGAGCTTGTCGGAGTAGAAGTACACGCCGAAGTTGAAGACTACGGCGAATATGAGGGCAAAAGTGGCGCCACTGCCGCCACCGAGGGCGTACCCGAGGGCAACGAAGAGGCCGCCGAGAAGACCCAGCAATACGGCTGTCTTGAGGTTGTTGGTCATGGGCGAATTGTACCGGTTGACCCAACATATGGTCGTCGGTGATCTGCTTCCGACTAGTCACACCAAATAGTCACTCGTAGACATCCCGGCGGAGCTAGCGTCGCGATCAGGAGGAGGGAATGGAGTGTGCCCGGAGGCACCCATTCTTGGGATGGCCCGCTTCGCCCTCACAAGGCATTACAGAAGGGGCCTTTCAAGTGTCTAGACGATTATTGATTCTCCTCTTGTCACTGCTGACGCTGCTTGCTGTGGCGTCACCCACGGTGGCGCAGGAGACCGCGGATCGGTTCAGTGACAGGGCAGCGCCCGACTCGGTTGCCGACCTCATGTTGAACACGCCAATCGAGGCGTCATCCGACGCCGGTGTGCTCGACGCAAGCCTGGCCGGGGCCGATGGCGACGCCAGGGTGATAGTCCGGCTGCAATCACCTTCGGTCTCCGAGACCAAGGCAAAAGGCCGAGCAGCCCGCAACGCAAAGAAGACAATCGAGACCGAGCAGAGCGATTTGCTCGATCGAATCGCCGCGCTCGATCCTTCGATGCGGATCCTGGCCGAAATCCAGGTCGTGATGAACGCAGTCTTGATCGAGGTCGACGCAGCAACGCTCGGCTCGATAGCCGAAGATCCGGCGGTGCAACGCGTTGCACCGGTCGGGGACTACGAGCTCGATCTATCGGAGACCGTCCCCTACATAGGTGCCGCCGCCGTGCAGGCAGCCGGCTACGACGGCACCGGCGTACGCGTCGCAGTCCTCGACAGCGGTATCGACTACACCCACGCCAATCTCGGGGGTGGTGGCACCCTGGCTGATTACGAGGCGGCTTACGGCACCAGCCCGAGCGACCTGCGCAACACCACACGCGACGGACTGTTCCCGACGGCCAAGGTCGTCGATGGTTATGACTTCGTCGGTGAAGCTTGGGTCAGCTCGATCTCTGGGCCGGCGCTGGCGCCGGATCCGGACCCGATCGACTTCGAGGGCCACGGCACGCACGTCGCCGACATCACCGCCGGCGTGGACGGGGTCGCCCCCGGAGCGTCGCTCCTCGCCGTCAAGGTCTGCTCCGCCGTGTCGTCCTCGTGCTCGGGCGTCGCCCTGATCCAGGGCATGGACTACGCCGCCGACCCCGACGGCGACGGCCGCACGCGCGACCGGGTCGACATCATCAACATGTCGCTCGGGTCCACCTACGGCC
>JARFRN010000133.1 GCA_029287195.1 Acidimicrobiia bacterium
GGGGTGGCGTTGCAGAACTAAGCGTCTGGTATCTGCTTCAGTCCCAGGTAGAGGAGGAGAAGCGATATCAAGAACAACCCGAGACCTATCAGCGCCGGCAGCAGTGCGCCGGTGAGGAAGATCGCCATGACGCCGAGCAGAAGGCCGAGCTCGGCGACGGCTATCCGAATGATGAACCCCGATTGCACCTGTGCCGGCGACGCAGGACGCTCGCCGGCATGCGAGTACCAGAGTGCCGCAATCACCAGCCCGACCAGGCCCACCACCGCAACGGCGAGTACCGCCCCATCGGCAAGATCAGGGCTTTGTGGGTCACCGAGACGGACTCCAGCCAAGACTGCGACGATGACGACGGCGGCCACAGCAAAGCCGGCGGTCAGTTGCCGCAGAACTCGCTTGACGGCAACCATGTCGATCATGGCCGAGACTGTAGTGTTCGAGACGCATACTGAGGAGGAACCGTGCGGGTTGTGACCGTCGATGGGGGACCGCTTGCGGTCTCCGATGTGGTCGCTGTTGCCAGCGGTGAGGCCACCGTAGTACTCGACCCCGGGGTGACCGAACGAATGGCTCCGGCGCGTCAACTGGTCGAAGACGTCGTGGCGGAGGACCGCACCGTCTACGGCATAACGACCGGATTTGGTCGCCTGGCAACAACCCACATCGATCCGGAGCAGGCGGCCCAGTTACAGGTCCGGCTGCTCCGCAGCCACGCCGCGGGCGTGGGAACACGACTCAGCGACCGCAGCGTGCGCGCCATGCTGTTGCTTCGGGCGCGTACTCTGGCACAGGGCTATTCGGGGGTTCGTCCTGTGGTCGTGGAGCGGCTCATCGAGATGCTGAATCGCGGTCTGCTGCCGGTTGTGCCCGGCCAGGGCTCGGTGGGGGCATCGGGCGATTTGGCGCCTTTCGCCCACCTGGCACTTCCACTGATCGGGGAGGGCTTCGTCCGGGTGGATGGTGTGGAGGCGGACGCTGCCACCGCCATGGGTGCGGCCGGAATCGAGCCCCTCACTCTGACTGCCAAGGAGGGCCTCAGCCTGCTGAACGGAACTGAGGGGATGCTCGCGCTCGGCGTCATTGCACTGAGCGAGTCGCGTTCCCTGGCAAATGCTGCGGACATCGCATGTGCCCTTTCGGTCGAGGGGCTGCTTGGCTCCGCCAGGCCCTTCGTCCCCGAGATTCATCGGCTGCGCCCGCATCCCGGCCAAATCACATCTGCCGCCAACATCGCCCGGCTCATCGACGGGTCTGCAATTGGCGCCAGCCATGCCGACGATCTCGTCCACGCGGTGCAAGACGCATACAGCTTGCGCTGCGCACCGCAGGTGCACGGGGCCAGCCGAGACACGCTCGACTACGCGGGCGCGGTTTTCGGGCGAGAGCTGGGGTCGGTGGTTGACAACCCGATTGTCTTCGCCGAAACCGGGATGGTGATCTCGGGTGGCAACTTCCACGGTCAGCCTTTGGCAGTGGTGCTCGATTTCTTGGCGATCGCCGTTACTGAGCTCGGTTCGATCTCGGAGCGGCGCACCGACCGCATCCTCGATCCGGATAGGTCCGGCGGCCTCCCGGCATTTCTCGCTACCAGCCCCGGTCTCGATTCCGGGTATATGCTGTCGCAATACACTGCGGCTGCGTTGGTCGCGGAGAATCGGGTGCTTTCCCACCCGGCCTCGGTTGAATCGATTCCTACTTCGGGCCTTCAGGAAGATCATGTCTCCATGGGCTGGGGCGCGGCTTGCAAGCTGCAGCGGGTGATTCTCAACACCGCCAACGTGCTGGCGGTGGAGATCATGTGTGCGGTCGAGGCGATCGAGTATCGGGCGCCCCTCAAGCCCGCGACAACGACGGGAGAGATCTGCGCACTGGTGAGAGAGCGCGTGGAACCGCTTGGGGACGATCGCCCGATCGGTCCCGACATCGAGGCGATCGCCGAGATGATTCTGGGCGGCAAATTCGATAGATTCGTCGAGTAGGCCGGAACCAGAACACTCATTTGTGCAATGCCGTACCTAGGTGCGGACCAAGACCAGAGAGGTCGCCTGAGGCGTCGAGGACGGCTTCGCCGATTGGTCGGCGATACGCCTGCTTGACCCTGCGGTAGCCTGGGGGTTGCACCAACCGAGGAGGGTCGAGTGTCCGGTCCGCGTGTCGTGACGGCCCCACGGGGCACCCAGTTGCGAACCAAGGGATGGCTGCAAGAAGCCGCGTTGCGCTGTCTGATGAACAACCTCGACCCCGAGGTTGCAGAGAAGCCGGATGATCTAGTCGTCTACGGGGGGC
Source organism: Acidimicrobiia bacterium (assembly GCA_029287195.1). Taxonomy (GTDB): domain Bacteria; phylum Actinomycetota; class Acidimicrobiia; order Spongiisociales; family UBA5794; genus JAAETI01. The sequence goes on from JARFRN010000133.1 coordinate 2,287, forward strand.
GCGGCAAGGCGGCGCGCAGCTGGGAGGCATTCGACGCCATCGTTCGCAATCTGGAGACGCTCGAAGACGACGAGACGCTGCTGGTGCAGTCGGGTAAGCCGGTCGGCCGGTTCCGTACCCACGAGATGGCGCCCCGGGTTCTCATCGCCAACAGCAACCTCGTGCCGGATTGGGGCACGTGGGATCACTTCTGGGAGCTGGAAGAAGCCGGGTTGATGATGTACGGGCAGATGACAGCCGGGTCCTGGATCTACATCGGTACCCAGGGAATCCTCCAGGGCACGTATCAAACCTTCATTGCTCTGGCGGAGCAGCGCTTCGCGGGAACACTCGCCGGGACGATCACGCTGACCGCAGGACTCGGCGGGATGGGTGGCGCCCAACCGCTTGCCATCGCCATGTGCGACGGAGTTGCCCTCTGTGTCGAGGTCGATTCGCACCGTATCGAGCGCCGGCTCGAGCATCGCTACCTGGATGAGTTCGCCGAGTCGCTCGACGAGGCCATCGACATGGCCAACGCCGCCAAACAGGAGCGCCGTCCGTTGTCGGTAGGTGTGGTCGGCAATGCCGCTGAGGTGTTCCCGGAGCTACTGCGACGTGGAGCAGACATCGACATAGTGACCGACCAGACATCTGCGCATGATCCGCTCAACGGTTACATCCCGGCCGGCTACTCGATCAATGAAGCGGCAGAACTGAGAGCCTCCGATCCGCAGGCGTACATCAAGGCCGCTCGTGAATCGATGGCACTCCATTGTGAGGCCATGGTCGGATTCCAACGGGGCGGGGCGGAGGTATTCGACTACGGCAACAACCTGCGTGGCGAGGCCAAGGTTGGTGGGTTCGCCGATGCCTTCGCCTACCCGGGCTTCGTGCCGGCCTACATCCGTCCCCTGTTCTGTGAGGGGATGGGCCCTTTCCGCTGGGTGGCGCTGTCCGGTGATCCGGCCGACATTGCTGCCACCGACGCCGCCGTGGCCCGTCTCTTCCCCGAGAATCGGGCACTGGGGCGCTGGTTGGAGATGGCCGCCGAGCGAGTCCACTTCCAGGGGCTCCCCGCCCGCATCTGCTGGCTGGGATACGGCGAACGTCACAAAGCAGGTCTGGCCTTCAACGACCTGGTGGCTTCCGGCGAGATTTCGGCTCCCATTGTCATCGGGCGGGATCATCTCGACTCGGGCTCGGTAGCCTCGCCCTATCGAGAGACCGAGGCGATGCGCGACGGCTCCGATGCAGTTGCCGACTGGCCGATTCTCAACGCGCTCTTGAACACTGCGTCGGGAGCGGCCTGGGTTGCAGTGCATCACGGGGGTGGGGTTGGCATCGGCAAGTCGATCCACGCCGGGGCGCAGGTCGTGGCCGATGGAACACGAGAGGCCGACCGTCGCCTCACCCGGGTGCTCACCAACGATCCCGGCATGGGTGTCATCCGGCATGCGGATGCCGGGTATGACCGAGCAAAGGCTGTTGCAGCAGAGCGCGGAGTCCTCATCCCCATGGATCCCGACAACGGTCAGCCAATGAGCGAACGCGACCAATCGACAGACGCCGAATGACCGACAGCACCGCCAACCAGGGTTCGATCATCCTCACGAACATCAACCAGCTCGTGACCAACGATCCGGCACACGGAGGACTGCTCGGAACGATCGACAATGCGT
>JARFRN010000174.1 GCA_029287195.1 Acidimicrobiia bacterium
GCTATGACCATCAACTCGGCGCCTGCCTGCGCTTCTTGGCGGATATGGCGACTGAACGCACCCTCGAACGAGATCACCGAACCGAGCAAACCGTTCTGCAACGGAAACACCACTGCGTCGCTGCCCGGAATCATGTCGCGGGGAACTTGGTCGAGCTGGGGTATGAAGCTGAAGAGCCCGCGCAACGGAACATACTCGCCGAACGGAACGGGGTGTTGCTTGTCATACCGGCCCACTTGAGTGCCGATTGGGGAGTAGACGATGTTGACGTTGACAAACGACTCGGAATCCACCCGGTGGGTGCCGCTGACCAATACATAGGCGCCGAGCCGCTGCGATTCCACCTTGAGAATCTGATCGACCTCATCGCTGCTGATCGGGTCGAATGGTGTGCCGAACGAGTTCTCCGGCCACACCACCAGGTCCACGGTGTCGCGTTCGATCTGTCTCGAAAGCTCGAGGTGGCGTTCGAAGATGCGCTGATTCTCGTTCTGACAGTGCACCTGGGGGCATGGCGAGCCACCCTGGATGATCGCCACGGTCAGGGAATCGCCGTCGGAGCGGGCCGGGAAAAGCAGCCCGGCCATAGCCAGCAACAGAACGACGACTGCGGGGTCGACCAACAACCGCCAGTTGGATGTGTCTTCCACCACCAGGACGATTCCGGCTGCCAGGCCGACGGCGAGCACCGACCAACCCGCAGGACCGACCCACTGCACCGACCCGATCAATCCCGGATTGCCGGCAGCGGCATATCCCACCGTCCCCCAGGGGAATCCACCCCACGGGAAGTAGGTTCTTACCAGCTCCCAGAGAGCCCAGCCGCCGACGGTGATCAACCACCACCGCCCCGGGGGCCACGCTCGGAAGCTCCAGACGAGCAAGCCGTATCCCGCGCCCATGGTCGCCAACCACAAGGTGAGGGGAATCCACGCCACCATCCCGAGGACTGAGATCCACCACAGCAACAACCCGAAGAAGACACCGCTGTAGGTGAAACCCAGGGCGAGAGCCGTTGCCGGGTTCTCGGCACGGCGCAGCGCCCAAAGGAAAGGGGCCGGCGCGACAAACGCCAGTAAACCCACGTCGAATGGGGGAAATGCCAGCCACATGAGAAGGGCACCGGCGATTGCTGCCGCATAGGGAACCATGAATCCCGGAGAGTAGCGAAGCGGCCCGATAACCAATCCAGGATCTGAACAGGATCGCAGTGCCGTAGTCTTCGACGGATGAACGACCTAGAACTCGCCAAGGCCGCAGCTGCCACGGGTGCGGCAATCGTACGCAACGGCTTCGGCGCTCACCGCACAACGGAGCAGAAGGGTCGGCTCGATCCGGTAACCGAAGTGGACCACGCCTCCGAGCGGGCGATCGTGGACCTACTCACCTCCCATCGACCCCAAGACGGCATCCTCGGGGAGGAGGGATCCAGTCGCGCTTCGACCGGGCGGCGCTGGATCATCGATCCCCTCGACGGCACGGTCAACTTCATTCACGGAATCCCCCACGTCGCCGTTTCGGTTGCGCTATACGACGGCGAGGATGCCCTGGTCGGGGTCGTCCACGACCCGATGCGTGACGAGGTCTTTGCCGCTTCCAAAGGAGCAGGCGCCACCTGCAACGGTGCGCCCGTGAGGGTGTCCACGGTTGCCGACTTGCACCGCGCAGTCGTCGTCACCGGGTTCCCCTACGACCACGATCGTTACGCAGCAGCATACGGTCGCGTCGCTTCTGCCGTGCTGGCTGAGGTAAACGGTCTCCGCCGCATCGGGTCGGCCGCCCTCGACTTCGCATGGGTTGCCGCCGGCCGGTTCGACGGATACTGGGAGTACTCGCTCGGAGCCTGGGACATGGCAGCAGGCGCGCTGCTGGTCACCGAGGCCGGTGGCGTCGTCAGCGATATCCACGGCAACCCGTTCACGACCGAGGGTCGTCACTTCGTGGCGTCCAATCCCGATCTCCAGGAACGACTGCGGTCGATAATCGAGCCGCTGCTCCCCGACCATCTGTAGCGCTATGCCGAGCGAGCTGATCAGCGCACAACGACTGCAAATCCCGGGAGCCGGCGGCGGTGATGCGCTCATGATGAACGACGGTGTGGTCATTGCCGTTGGGGAACGCACCCAACTCTCCGGGTACGACACCAAAACCCACTACGAAGGTGCCATCCTGATCCCGGGACTACGGGATGCCCACATCCACCCGGTGGCCTATGCCGCGGCGCTGCGGGGAACGACCTTGGGGACCGCAACCAGCTTCGCCGATGTGATTCGACGGCTGCGCATCGAGGCAACTGAGTCGGCGCCGCCTGCCCCTTTGCTGGGCATGCGACTCAACGAGGAAACTCTCGAGGAACACCGGCTACCCGATCGATGGGTCCTCGACGAGGCTGCGCACGATCGACCGATCTTGGCCCATCGCTACTGCGGTCACGTTGCCGTTGCCAATAGTGCCGCCCTGGCGTCGGCCGGCATCGACCGAGCGACACCGGATCCGGCCGGCGGCTCGATCGACCGGGATCACACGGGAGAACTCACGGGAGTATTGCGGGAAACGGCGATCGAGTTGGTGGCGCAGCAGCTTCGGGGTGCCAACACGGTCAGCGCATCCGAACTGCTGGGTGCGCTGTATCGACTGGCCGCCGCCGGTATCACCTCGATCGGGGCAATGTTGCGAACCGGAACCGGCGCTTGGGCAAGCCTCGGCAATGAGGTGGAAACTGCGGTGGCAGCGGCTCCCGGGCTGCCTATCAAAATGGGCGTCTATGTGATCGAGGACAGCCCAGAAACCGTGGCAGTCAACATGGCCAAGGTCGAGTCGGCCGGGCCGCGCCTGGCCTGGCGTGGGATCAAGCGCTTCGGCGACGGAAGCTTCGGTGGACACACCGCGGCCATGCATGAGCCGTTCTGCGATGCCGACACCACCGGAACACTGCGGCTCACCTCTTTGGACCGGGCGATCGCCGAGGAGAGCCTGCGCCTCGGCGGGGCGGCAGCAATACACGCCATCGGGGATCGGGCCTGTGGTGAGCTCATCGATATGTATCTCGATCTGATCGCCGCCGGGGCGGATCCGGCCAAGCTTCGCATCGAGCATGCATCGGTCATGACGGAACGCGACATGCTCCGGGCGGCCGCCGCAGGGATTCGGGTCGTGGTGCAGCCGCCGTTCATGGGTTCAGAGGCGCCGTGGCTGGAGAAACGCTTGGGAGCGGAGCGGCTGGAGCGAACCTACGCCTTTGCCTCGCTGGAGCGCGCCGGGGCCGTGCTGGCCGGCAGCTCCGACTGTCCGGTCGAACCGCCGGACCCCTGGGCAGGGATGGCACTGGCACGGGACCGGGCCGGGATGTCGGCCGGCCAGGCGATCGCCGCCGAGAGCGCACTTGCGATGTACACCACCGGGGCTGCTGTTGCCCTGGAGGAGCCGGTACCGCTGGCGGTGGGCAGCCCGGCCGACTTCGTAATAGTCGATCGGGATCCGTTGCAGGTCTCTCCGTCTCAACTGCGTGATACCGAGGTTATCACCACCTTCGTCGACGGGGTGGAGGTGGCCGTCGATCGATCAGCGCCACTTTGGTTGGACTGACTAGCTAGACCGGGACGGTTGGACCAGCAAGACCGGGACTCAACCCTGACGAACGCTGGCGGCAAGCGCCGAGGCGCAGGACGAGCACCAGTAGCCATCGTTGGTGAAGCGGGCCTCGTCATCAGCGGTGTGGCGACAGAGTCCACACCGCTGTGCGAGAAAGTCTTCAGCAATAGTCAGAAAAGGGCCGTCGCTCTGAAAGAGATCCCCAACCAATACGGCCCGGCTGGTCCCGTTCTTCATCAGGAAGGAATGTTAGTTCGACCGAGGTCGTTATCGGCACGATCGAGATCGGGAGCTCAGGCGAAGAGCTCCCTGACCAACGGCCCGACCTCGTCATAATCGGTGTGGCGACCAGTCTTCTTCTTCGAGTAAACCAGCTCGTCGCCAACCATGATCTCGAAGACGCCACCCCCCGACGGGATCAGCGTGAAACTCTCGATCTCTTGCTCGAACTCTTCGAGTATCTGTCCAGCCATGCTCACGGCACGGTCGCGATAACCTCAAACAGCGCAGTATTCAATGCTCAGCTTCATGCGGCCATCCTAATCTCGGCGCCCCGATGAGCTCGGCGGAGGCTTCTCAGACCGATCCACCGGGCGGCTTCCGCTTCCCGTTCCGGCGTACCTGCCTCCGGCATCTCGGACTGCGCCCCGCAAGAACCGGGATGGTCCTCGCCGCCGACTCCGCAACCGAAGAGTTACTCCGCTCCGGGCGCTTCGGGGTCGTCTGATTCGTCGGCCCCGACCTCGTCTCGAGCAGCCACCTCCTCATCTCGAGTGATGGTCACGGTGCATTCGGTGACCAGTGCGGCAACGGCTCCGAGGGCGGCCGCCACCGGAGCGATCAGCGCCCCAACGACGCCGATGGTTAGCGGTATCTCCAGCATTGTGCGACCGTCGGTACTCTTTATGGTGATCCGGCGGACATTGCCTTCCCGGATCAGCTCCCTGATCTTCGCCAGCAGCTCGTCACCCTTGATTTTGAACTCTTCGACCTGATCCACTTCGCCTCCTCATGACTAAGGAACAGGATCGCGCAGAGCCAACACTTCCGCCAACCAGCGCAGAGGCCCGTCCACCATCGGCTAGCGTGCCTGCGCCGATCAGGGAGCAAAATGCCGAGTGCAATGCCGGACGACGTCCGAGCCATGCTGCGCGAACCGATCTTCTTTCACGTAGCGACCACCAATCCAGATGGATCTCCGCAACTATCGGTGGTCTGGGCCGACCTCGACGGAGATCTGATCAGATTCAGCACCGCGGAGGGTCGCGCCAAGCCCCGCAACCTGCGGCGTGATCCGCGAATCGCATTGTCGTTCACCGCGCCCGACAACGACTACCGAAACATCGTGATCTACGGCAGGGCAATCGAAATCGAACAACGCGGCATGGGCCTGATCGATCACATGGCACGCAAGTATCTCGGCTCAGACAAGTACGAGTGGAGCCAACCGGGTGAAGTGCGCGTCGATATCGCCATGGCCGTCGATCGCGTCTCCGGCTAACCAATAGCGTCTGGCGTACATAGGGCCCCTCTTGGGGTCTCATGTACCCAAAACGCGGAGATTCGGCTATTCGTCGGTCACGCATCCCTCGGAGGCAGACTTCACCGTCCTTATGTAGCGGTGCAGGGTGCCGCGGGTCGCCTTCAACGGCGGGGCGGTCCAGCCGGCTCGCCTCCGCTCCAGTACTCCATCCGGCACATCGACGGAGATCGTTCTCGTTGTCGCATCGATGGTTATCGAGTCCCCGTCCTCGACGAGGGCGATGGGACCGCCGACCTGAGCCTCCGGCGTGATGTGCCCGATGATGAAACCGTGCGAGCCGCCGGAGAAGCGGCCGTCGGTTATCAACGCCACATCGTTGCCGAGGCCGGCACCGACGATGGCGGACGTGGGTGTCAGCATCTCCGGCATCCCGGGGCCTCCCTTGGGTCCCTCGTAGCGTATGACCACAACGTCGCCCGGTCCGATCGCTCCGGCTTCGAGTGCCGGCAGCATGTCCTCCTCCCGGTCGAAAGTGCGGGCGGTCCCGGTGAAGCTGAGACCCTCCTTGCCGGTGATCTTGGCAACCGCTCCGTCCGGAGCGAGATTCCCCCGCAGGATCTGGATGTGGCCGCTGTCCTTGATCGGTGCGTCCCATGGCTGAACGATCTGCTGCCCGGCATGGAGACCGGGCAACTCAGCGAGGTTCTCCGCCATGGTGCGACCGGTGACGGTGACGCAGTCGCCGTCGATGGCGTCATGTTCCAGCAGCATCTTGAGGACTCCAGGAGTGCCGCCGACCGCATGGAGGTCTTCCATGACGTAGCGGCCGCTGGGTTTGAGGTCGGCCAGGAACGGCACGCGGTCGCTGTTGCTCTGGAAGTCATCGAGATCGAGCTCGACGCCGACGGCGGGCGCCATCGCGATCAAATGGAGCACGGCGTTGGTCGAGACGCCGAGCTCGATCGTGATGACCATGGAGTTCTCGAAGGCCGCCCGCGTCATGATCTCGCGCGGCGTGATGT
>JARFRN010000181.1 GCA_029287195.1 Acidimicrobiia bacterium
GGTCTCTCGCACGTTCTACGCCCGCGGCCAGACCGGACAACAACTGCTGCTCGGCGCTTACCAGGCACTCGCCCGTCAAGTCAGCTTGGGGAACGTCAAGCTGTTCAATCGCAGCGAGATGCTCGAAGTCGTGCTCCACGAAGGTCGCGCAGTCGGCGTAGTCGTGCGCGATCTCATCAATGGAGAGATCAGCTCACATTCTGCGCATGCGGTGGTTCTGGCCACCGGTGGCTACAGCAATGTCTTCTTCTTGTCCACCATGGCAATGGCCTGCAACACGACGGCGATCTGGCGAGCGCACCGCAAGGGTGCGTTCTTCGCCAACCCGTGCTTCACGCAGATCCACCCGACTTGTATCCCGGTTCACGACGAATTCCAGTCAAAGCTGACGCTCATGTCGGAGTCTTTGCGCAACGATGGGCGGATCTGGGTTCCGATCGACCCGGATGACACTCGTGCGGCCAACGACATCCCCGAATCGGATCGGGACTACTACCTGGAGCGGATCTACCCCTCGTTCGGGAACCTGGCCCCGCGCGACGTGTCGTCGCGTGCCGCAATGCGGATGATCGACGAGAACCGCGGGGTCGGCCCGCTGAAGAACGGGGTCTACCTCGACTTCTCCGATGCCATCGACCGGCTCGGCAAGGACGTGATCGAGGCCCGCTACGGCAACCTATTCGAGATGTACGAGCGGATCACCGATGAGAACCCCTACGAGGTTCCGATGCGGATCTACCCGGCGCCGCACTACTCGATGGGCGGCCTGTGGGTTGATTACAACCTCATGACAAATGTGCCGGGCCTGTACGCCATCGGCGAGGCGAACTTCTCGGACCACGGAGCCAACCGGCTTGGAGCCAGCGCATTGATGCAAGGCCTGGCTGATGGCTACTTCGTGCTCCCCTACACCATCGCCGACTACCTGGCTGATTGGCTGAACACCAAACCGGTCCCAATCGATCACGAGGTGTTCCAGGAGGCCGAGCAGGAAGTCGACGGCCGCATGAAACACCTGCTGTCAATCAACGGGACCAGGACGGTTGATTCGTTCCACCGGGAACTCGGCAAGATCATGATCGAATACTGCGGGCTGGCTCGTAGCAAGCCAGGGTTGGAGAAGGCTTTGACCGAGATACCGGCACTACGGGACGAGTTCTGGAAGAACGTGCGGGTGACCGGCGGAGAAGACAACTACAACTCCGAGTTGCAGAAAGCCAATCGCGTTGCCGACTTCTTCGAGCTGGCGGAGTTGATGTGCCGGGATGCACTCGAACGTGAGGAGTCTTGTGGCGGCCATTTCCGGGTCGAGCACCAAACCGAGGAGGGCGAAGCAAAACGAGACGACGTCAGTCAGGCGCACGTGTCGGCCTGGGAGTGGAAGGGCTACAACGTTCCCCAGGCCCACCACAAGGAGCCGCTCGAATTCGAGAACGTCGCCCTGGCACAAAGGAGCTACAAGTAATGGATCTCACACTGAAGGTGTGGCGCCAAGACGGCCCCGACGAGCCAGGCGAGTTCAAGGAGTACGAGGCAAAGGGAATCAGCCCCGACTCGTCGTTCCTCGAGATGCTCGATGTGGTCAACGAGCGGCTTGTCGAGGCCGGCGAGGAACCCATTGAGTTCGACCACGACTGCCGCGAAGGGATTTGTGGTACTTGCGGCGTGATGATCAACGGCCATCCGCACGGCAATCAGAAGGGCACCGCAACCTGTCAGCTCCACATGCGGAAGTTCAATGACGGTGACCGCATTGTCATCGAGCCATGGCGGGCCACCGGGATGCCGGTTATGCGTGATCTGATCGTTGATCGGTCCGCGCTGGATCGCATCATCCAAGCGGGCGGCTACATCAGCGTCAACACCGGTGGCGCCCCCGATGCCAACCTGATTCCTGTGCCCAAGGCTGCGGCAGAGGCGTCGATGGATGCGGCCGCTTGTATTGGATGCGCTGCCTGCATTGCGGCCTGTCCCAACAGTGCGGGACAGTTGTTCACAGCGGCCAAGCTGGCCCATCTCAACCTACTCCCGCAGGGACAGCCGGAACGCTACGAGCGCACGATCGCCATGGTGGAGAAGATGGAGGAGTTCTTCGGCTCCTGTACAAACCACGGCGAGTGTGAAGAGGCGTGTCCCAAGAGCATCAGCATCAACAACATCGCGTTCATGAACCGCGACTACATCGTTGCCAAGTTCAAAGACCGGCGCAAGGCGGGACAGCGCTAGATCTCAACGCGTTCGGCGTACATGCGAGCCCTATATGGGCCTGAGATGCGCCGGGGGCGTCAAGCCTTACAATGATCGCATTGCCTACGGAAGGATTGGCCACATGAGCGTGCAGTTCTTGAGTGAAGATCACATGACGGCGGCGACCACAGCGCTTCAAGCCGACGACGGCTTCGTGAACTCGATCGCCAACATCAGCATGGGGCTGCAGTTCCAGGTGACCGATGGGCCCGCCGGGGATGTCGATTATTACCTCACCGTCGGCGATGGAACAGCGACGATGGCTCTCGGCGAACTCGATGGTGCCGACGTTTCCATCTCGAGTACCTACGAGACGGCCGAGGCGATGTTCAAGGGCGAACTCAACACCCAGATGGCCTTCATGACGGGCAAGATCAAAGTAGCCGGAAACATGGCAATCTTGATGATGAACCAGGGAGTCATCAACAATTGGGGCTCCGCCATGGAAGGCCTGGAGATCGAGTACTAGGCGGACTCTCTGGCGTTCCTGCGCAGATCAGGCCTGTGGCACGCAGCTCGGAGCGCCATCCGATCGGCCTCCAGACACGAGATGCGGCTGAGTTGCGCAAGAAACAAGAAACCTGGGAACGAGCGGCTACTCGACTGCGGACTTGAAGGAATTCCCCGGGCGGAACGAGGGAACCGTCCGTGCCGGAATTGGCACCGCATCACCGGTTCGGGGGTTTCGTCCCGTCCTCGCCTTGCGATCTCGCGGCTCGAACGTGCCAAACCCGCTGAGGGTTACCGACTCCGAATGTGCAACCGCCTCGACGATGATGTCCATCGCTGCCTCGATCGCCGCAGCAACGGCAACCTTGGTTTGCCCGGTTCGAGCGGCCACTTGATCTACTAGATCCGTTTTGTTCACGAATCTGCTCCTCAATCCACCTCTTCCCGGGGAACGATACCGACGACAACCCCACAGCCCAAGGATGCCCCCTCGAAGGACCGCTCGGGCGCGAACCGGTAAAGTGTGCGTGATGCGGAGGAAAGGCGTGGCGTGAAACGGTATCGGCCGCAATTGCTGGTGCTCTTGGGAGCGGCGATCACGATGGCATCGATCGTCTGGGAGCTGACCCGGATGAACCCGGCAACCGCCTATATCGTGGAGCCGTGGTCCTTGCGCGGTTACGAATCCGTCCACGGCTCGGTCACGTTCACGATCGGGGCTCTGATATTCCTGGCCGGATTGCTCACGATCTGGGAGCGCTCGAAGGAACCCTTGATCAGTCGACTGGTCGCGCTTGTGATGGGCGGAGCTGCTGTTGGCGTTGCCGCCATCTACGGCACCGACGAGAAGACGATGGGCGGCGGCTTTCTCGGTTGGCTGCTCGCCGTGCTTGTCGGCTACGTGATACAAGCGGCAATAATGCCGCTGCTGCCGAGGATGAGTGGCGTCCTCCGATTGGGGACCTCGGTGGCGATCCTGGTTGTCTCCGCCGTCATCCTGAGTCTCACACTGCTCGGTACCTCGCGCAGCGCCCTCCCCGTAGTGTGGGTGACAATTGCGGCCGCAGTCTTGGTGGGGATTGCTGTAACCGGCAAACCCGCTGAGCTCTCCGCCAACCGGATGCTCATTTTCTCGACTGTTGCCGGTGGCGCGACCATTGCCCTGTCGGCTGCAGCCTCCCGGTCCAATCTGATCAGTGCCCAACTCGAACTCGACGGTGTAGCCGGCAAGTTTCAGGACACCCAGGTCACCTCAGGTTGGTTCATTGCGCTGTTCGGAATCCTCGTTGCTTTCATCGGCGCCGTATCGCTCTGGGCCAGGCGCCGCGACATCATCATCAACCAGCAGCGAGCAGAGCGGCAGCGCAGTGCCGCCGAAGCCAGCGCAGCCGAAATCCAAGCGGCCCTGGAACTAGCTCAGGAGCATCAGCGGGCGGCGCGGGCCCAACAGGGCTGACCGGCGCCGCGAGGATCCACCTGTCGTCCGTGGCTACCCGGGCACCCCTGGTCGAGATCCCGCACAGCGCAACCCGGGCTCGCCGGATCCACCGCTTCGACCGTTTGCCGCTCCCGAACCCGTACCCGCTACAGCTCTAGTACGGCCAGGTCGGCGACTTTCTCCTTGACCGCAGCTGCAGCTTCGGCGAGCCCGGCTGCCTCCTCGTCTGTCAGCGGGTGTTCGACGATCGACCGGACTCCGCCGGCGCCCACTTTGGCGATAACCCCGAGGTATACATCCTCGATTCCATATTCACCGGTCATCCAGGCACAGACGGGCATCTCCTCGCCCGTGTCCTGCACTACCGCTTTGGCCATGTAGGCGGCCGCTGCAGACGGGGCATAGTACGCACTACCCGTCTTCAAGAAGGCGACTATCTCGGCTCCACCCTTTCGGGTGCGTTCGACCAGATCATCGATGGTTCCCGGGTCGAGCACCTCGCTGAGAGGCTTGCCATCCACCTTGCACAGCGACGGGACCGGCACCATCGTCTCCCCGTGACTGCCCAGAGTGAGTGCATCGATGGCTTGGATGTCGACGCCGGTCCTCTCCGAGATGAAGTGCGCAAAACGAGAGCTATCGAGGATGCCGGCTTGGCCAAACACCCGCTCGCGCGGGAATCCGGAGACCTCGGCAGCAAGCGTTGTCATCTGATCGAGCGGGTTGGTGACGACAATCAGCACCGCGTTTGGCGAGTAGCGGACTACCTCTTCTGTCACGCTCTTGACGATCTCGGCGTTGACCTCGAGAAGGTCCATTCGCGACATGCCCGGCTTGCGTGGCAGTCCGGCCGTGATGATCACGACGTCGCTCTGGGCGGTGGCGGCATAGTCATTGGAGCCAACGACCAGGGTACGGTGACCGGTAACAGGTCTGCTCTGATTCATGTCCAGCGCCAGGCCCTGGGGAAGCCCCTCGACGATATCTGTCATAACGACCTGATCGACAATGTCCCACTCCGCCAGCCGCTGGACTGTCGTTGATCCGTACTTGCCTGCCCCTACCACCGTGATCTTGCTCATACTCGTGACTCCTTCCCGTAGCAATGCGCGCTACATGCGGGCGATGATGGCTTCCCCGAATTCCGACGTCTTGACCTCAGTTGCCTCGTTCATCAGCCGAGCGAAGTCATACGTGACTATCTTGTCGCCGATGGCTGCCTCTAGACCCTTGACGATGAGGTCGGCCGCCTCACCCCAACCCAGGTAACGGAACATGATCTCTCCTGAGAGGATCACCGAACCCGGATTCACCTTGTCCAATCCGGCGTACTTCGGCGCGGTGCCATGAGTCGCCTCGAATATCGCGTGGCCCGTCACGTAATTGACGTTGCCCCCGGGAGCTATTCCAATCCCACCCACCTGCGCCGCCAGCGCGTCCGACATGTAGTCGCCGTTCAGGTTCATGGTGGCAACAACGTCGTACTCGGCGGGACGGGTCAGGATCTGTTGCAGGAACGCATCGGCTATCACATCTTGAACCAACAGCTTGTCACCAGGTTGCCCGCCGCAGTCCTCCCATGACACGGCAACGTCCGAGAACTCATCGCGAACGAGCTCGTAGCCCCATGTGCGAAAAGCGCCTTCGGTGAACTTCATGATGTTGCCCTTGTGAACGAGGGTCACGTTGCGACGATCGTTGTCGAGGGCGTATTGGATTGCGGCACGGATCAATCGCTTCGAGCCTTGCTCGGAGATCGGCTTGATGCCCAACCCGCTGTCGGCGTTCAGCTCCCATCCGAAAGCTTCGTCGAGGAACTCCAGCAGCTGAAGAGCGCCTTCCGAGCCGGCCTCCAACTCTTTGCCGGCATAAACATCTTCGGTGTTCTCCCGGAAGATCACCATGTCGACGAGTTCGGGGTGCTTCACCGGGGAAGGAACGCCGCGGTACCACCGCACCGGCCGTAGGCAAACATACAGGTCGAGTATCTGACGCAGCGCAACATTGAGGCTGCGGATTCCGCCGCCAACGGGGGTCGTCAGCGGGCCCTTGATGCCAACGAGGTGACTGCGGAACATCTCCACAGTCTCATCCGGGAGCCACTGACCGGTCTGATCGAATGCTTTCTGCCCTGCCAATACCTCGGACCACGCAACCTTCCTATTGCCCTCATACGCCTTTTCGACCGCAGCGTCGAACACGGCCTGCGCCGCGGCCCAGATATCCGGACCAATGCCATCACCTTCGATGAATGGGATGATCGGTTCGTCGGGAACCTGGAGCCCGTCGCGACCCATCTTTATTGCAGTGGCCATCGGCCATACCCTCCAATGTCTTGCTCGTCGCGCAAGCGTAGTGGATGCATCAAACGGGGCCCCAGCCGGCTCAGTCGACCGACGCCAACTCGGCGGCGGTGACGGTGTTGGCGAGCAGCGATGCCACCGTCATCACACCGACCCCGCCCGGCACCGGGGTGATTGCCCCGGCAACCTCAACCGCCGAATCAAAGTCGACGTCTCCGACGAGGCCGCTCTCCGTGCGGTTTATGCCGACATCGATGACGACCGCTCCCTTCTTGAGCTGAGAACCGTGGACATATTGCGCCTTCCCGATCGCGGCCACGAGTATGTCTGCCTTGCCGATGAGGTCATCGAGATCACGACTTCGCGAGTGAGCCTGGACCACCGTCGCATCGACCCCCTTTGCCCCCAGCAGGAGCGCCATGGGCTTACCGACGAGGAGTGAGCGTCCAAGGATCACCGCCAAGCGGCCGGATGTTTCGATCTCATAGTGATGCAGCATGCGCATGATTCCGCTCGGAGTCGCCGGGTGCAGCCGTCCCCGCTCCAGGGCGAGAAGCCCCAGGTTGTATGGATGGAGCCCGTCGACATCCTTGGCAGGATCGATGGAAGCGACCGCGCGGTTGCCGTCGAGCTCCGGCGGGAGCGGAAGCTGGACGATGATGCCGTCCACTTGCGGGTCCCGGTTGAGCGTGCGGACGAGGCCCTCGATCTGCCCTTGGCCGACGTCGGCCGGCAACTGGTGGTCGAAGCACAGCATGCCTGCCTTTTCGGCTGCACGGTGTTTGCTGCGGACGTAGATCTGCGAGGCGGGGTCCTCCCCCGCCATCACGGTTGCCAGGCCAACCGACTTCCCTCCTCCGGCGAGGGCCGCAACTCGTTTTGCGACCTCGTCGCGAACAATAGCGGCCACCTGTTTCCCGGAGAGGATGCGCGCAGTCAATGCCGGAAGTGCCTTGTGTTGGTGAACACGATTGCCATCCCGTGCTCGTCGGCGGCGGCTACGACATCGTCGTCGCGCATCGAGCCGCCGGGCTCGACGATCGCCACCACCCCGGCGTCACCAAGCGTGTCGACACCGTCGCGGAAGGGAAAGAAACCGTCCGAAGCGACGACGCCTCCGTACGCACGGTCTCCCGCTTGTTGCAAGGCGCGTCGCGCCGCTCCTACGCGAGACTGATCTCCGGCGCCGATGCCGACCGCGGCTCGATTCTTGGCGATCACAATTGCATTGGACTTCGCATGGGCGGCCACGATCCAGGCGAACCGGAGATCGATCAGCAGATCGTCGCTCAAAGGCTGCTCGCCTACCTGCTCCCAGGTGTCCGGCAGCTTGCCCGGCTGCGTCTTGACAACCTGATCGCGCCTCTGCGCCACGAATCCGTTCTCGATCCGGCGCATGTCGAGATCGTCGGACCGCGGTGCCGGGGCCACCAGGACACGGAGGTTCTTCTTCCGGGCCAGGATCTCAGCGGCGCTTTCCGCAACCGATGGCGCCACCACCACCTCGACGAAGTTCTCCACTATCAGACGAGCCGTCGGCTCATCGATCCGACCGTTGAGCCCAATCACCCCGCCAAAAGCCGAGAGCGGATCACATTCCCAGGCTGCAGAGAACCCTTCGTGCATCGCGCCGCGACTGGCGACACCGCACGGGTTGGCGTGCTTGACGATTACCGCGGTCGGTTCGGCAAAGTCGCTGGCAAGCCGCCAAGCCGCTTCCGCATCGAGGTAATTGTTGAATGACATTTCCTTGCCCTGCAGCTGCTGCGCCTCGGTCCACCATCCCTTCTTGCCGTGCTCCGCATAGAGGGCGGCATGCTGATGGGGATTCTCCCCGTAGCGCAGCTCCGCTACCCGATCGAGCGCAAGGATCGTCCTTTCCGGCACTCCCCCCGCAAGGCTCTCCAACCAACCGACAATTGCCGCGTCGTAGCGAGCCGTCCTGTAGAACGCCTGCCGCGCAAGATCGAGGCGAAGATCATCGTCGAGACCACCGTCTGCCACTGCTTGCGCCACGGCTGCGTACTGCTCGGGCGAGGTGACTACCCCAACCCATCGATGGTTCTTGGCTGCCGCCCGCACCATCGCAGGGCCGCCAATATCGATGAGTTCCACAGCTTCTTCGGTCGTCATCTCGGGTCGAACAACACCATCCTCAAATGGGTAGAGGTTCACAACGACGAGCTGGATCGGCGCCAGGTCGTTCCTGTAGAGCTGATCGCGATGGTCCGGGTTGCCGGCATCGGCAAGGATTGCCGCATGGATGCGCGGATGCAGGGTCTTCACTCGACCGTCGAGCATTTCTGGAGACCCGGTCACCTGCTCGACCGAGGTGACGGGGAGATCGCCGGACCGCAGCGCGGCAGCAGTACCGCCGGAGGCGATCAATTCGACACCTTCGGCAACCAGTTTTGCGGCGAAGTCGAGCAGACCCGTCTTGTTGCTGACGGACACCAGCGCCCTCCGGACCTTGGTTCGATTCATCGTGTCTCCCCTGACTCAGGCCCCGCGCTCAGCGGTTCATAGCATCCAGCATGGCAGCACCCATATCGGTCGGGGTGGGAGCGATCGTCACGCCGGCTGCCTGGAGCGCAGCAATCTTGTCCGCGGCGGTTCCCTTGCCGCCGGAAATGATGGCCCCGGCATGCCCCATCCGCTTGCCGGCGGGCGCCGTGGTCCCCGCGATGAATCCCGCCACAGGCTTGGCCATGTGCCCGGTGATCCAGGCAGCGGCTTCCTCCTCTGCCGTCCCCCCGATCTCGCCGATCATGATGACCCCCTCGGTCGCGGGATCCTCGTTGAACATGTGTAGACAATCAATGAAATCGGTGCCGTTGACGGGATCACCACCGATGCCGATGGCCGTCGTCTGCCCAAGACCAACCTGAGTCAGCTGATGGACGGCCTCGTATGTCAGCGTGCCCGAGCGGCTGACTACGCCAATCCGCCCCGCCTCGTGGATGTAGCCGGGCATGATGCCGATCTTGCATTCGCGAGGGGTGATCACCCCAGGACAGTTGGGACCGACGAGACGACTGGAATGAGACCCCAGATAGTGCTTGGCCCTCACCATGTCGGTAACGGGTATCCCCTCCGTGATACACACGATGAGGTCGAGTCCGGCGTCGGCGGCCTCCATGATGGCATCGGCCGCAAAAGGCGGCGGCACGTAGACCACTGTCTCTTATACACATCT
>JARFRN010000214.1 GCA_029287195.1 Acidimicrobiia bacterium
GTCTTCGTAGAGGAGATCGCACTCTTCCATCGCCCCCTCCGAGCAGGCATTCCAGAGTTCGTCCAGCCAGGGGCTGTCGCCCAACGTGAACACGCAGGGAAGATCTCCGTCGGTTCGGCCGCCGCAGGTTGCCCCGAATTCCTCATCGTATGATCCTGCCGGGGCGACCTCGAACAACTCCCAGCAGGCTTCCATGCTGCCCTCGGCGCAGCCGCCGCGGAGCGCCTCGAGATCGGCGGTCGGCTCGGGCGGCGGGCATCCGGCCAAAAATTCAGTCCGATATCCACAGGTGCCGCCGAATTGCTCATACTCGGAGTCGAACGGTGACTGGTCGTAGAGAGCGTTGCAGGCGGCGAAATTCTCGCCATTGCAGGCGTCCCAGAGTTCATCCAACTCGGCATTGTCCCCGTAGGTGAAACTCGTGGCGAACTCGGCCCGGGTGGCACACTCGCCGCCTCCGTCGTATCGGTCACCGCAGGTCTCACCGAAGTAGGAGTACTCGCTTTCGTACGGTGCCGTGGCGAAGAGTTGGTCGCAGGCGCTCAGTTCTCCCGTGTTGCAGGCATCCCACAGATCGTCGAGAGCGGCGTCGTCGCCGTATACGTAAGGAGGCTCGTCGTCTCCACCGGCTACCAGCAGACCGACACCCACACCCAGCACTACCAGGATGGCTGCGGCAATGGCGCCGATCAGCCATTTGCGTCGATGAGGGTTGGAAGGTCCGGTCTGGTCGAACTGCTCTTCTTCCGTGCTCTCGCGCTCGATCGGCGGCACTACCGCTCCGGTTTGGATGGTGGCGGCGTCGGTGTCCGCGCCGACGATTGCTGCCACCCGCCGACGCACTTCTTCGGCGTGGGGTCCCAAGGGTCCGGGGAAAGCATCGATCCATTGCGCCAGGGCTAGCAGGTAGCGCAAGGCGCCGGCAGGGGCGACATCCTCGACGCGCACGGGCAGGACGGCCTTGCCGTGTTCGAGAGCAAGATCGACCTCCTTCGAAACGTGATTGGAGGCGTTGGAGACGGACGAGATGAGCACCAACATCACCTTGCAGGAACCGATGGCTTCGACAATCTGCTCGGCCCAGGTCTTTGGTCCGGCTACATCATCGGGTGCCATCCAGCACCCATATCCGCCCTGTTCCAGATGACCTCGTAGCTCGCGCGCCAGGGCAACGTCGTCGCTGCCGTAGCTGATGAAGACATCCGCACCGGTTGCAGCCGATTGCGGAGTCCCCGATGTCTCGGATCCTTGTGACATATCACCTGATTCGGCAGCCATTCTCTCACCCTCGACCGGTGCCCGATAGATCCATCATGGCACGCGCCAGCCGCTCTGCAAGAGCCGTGCGACTCTACGGCTTGGTGGTGATTGCGCTCCGGATTGCCTCGATCCAGATACCCTCGTTGGCCGGATACGTGCCGGATCGGCCGTGCAACTGCCGCATTTCGCTTCCTCCCGCATGGTGCAGCCCGATCACTTCCCAGTCGCGGTTGAAGACCGGACTGCCGGAACTACCCGGCTCGGTGGGCGCTCGGTAGTGGATGAAGCGATCGTCGTAATCCAGCAGGACGTTGTCGTCGATCGAGTAGGAAAGCTCGCGCCCTGCGGGATGCCCAATCACGTACACCCGCTGCTTTCCGTCCAGGCGGGGGCGGAAAGCCGTGAGGGGGCACGGATCCACACCGTGTGGCGGATCGGCGAGCCGGGCCACGGTGGTGTCGAGCTCGTCGGGCGGCGACGACCACATGATCTCGTCTACACCGACTTCTGTGCTGGCTACTCCATCGATTGCCAGAGCCTGCAGTTCGACCCGGGCCTGTTCGGGGGCGAGCGTCTCTTCGCTGCGCGGTTCCGACGTGAGGACGTGGCTGTTGGTGATGAGCACCACACCGAGGCCGGCCCACATGGGGTCGAGATCATCGGCTTTCACCAGGAATCCTGTCCCCACCGCTCTCCCACTGCGGTGGCGTATCTGGGCAACGGCCCGGCTGCGTGCCAGCCCGCGGCGATACCAGCTGTAGGTCACCACACCGGCATCGCCGAGTACCTTCTCGAGAGGCGCATCCGCCGCGTCGGTTGCGAGGTCGGCCGAGGTCAGCTCTAGTCGCGCCCCTTGCTCCTTGACCAACATCTGGGCACGCAAGATCGGCAGGATCCTCCGGCCGGGATCGACCTCTGTCGCCAATTGCCAGATATCGGTCATCTGTCGGAGAGTGCTGGCGAGCTCGAAGGCATCCACTCTGCCGTCTCCCGCATAGCGCTGCATCCATCCCACCGCAGCATCGCTGTCGTCCAGGACGAGGCATGCTTCGGCAGCCAGCGCAGCATCCCACGGCCCGGTTGTGGCGTCGGGGTCGAATGATCTGGCTTCGATGTTGGACCGAACCCGACTGGCGATGTCGCCGGCCGAGACGCTCCAGCTGATATCCAGTTCCTCACGTGATGAACGCCGGAGCAGTGCCGCTGCGTTGATTCCGTGCCAGGCGCAGCGATCGGGATCATCTGCGAAGGCCGCGCCGTAAGTCTCCACTGCCTTCTGAAGCAGTTCGGGGTGGCCTCCGGCCGTGTCGACGTACATTTGCTTGTAGGCGCGGCCAAGCAGCCCGCGGGCTTCGGCTCGCCAGTTCTCGTCGGTGGCATCGAGCAGTACCCCGCCGAGTAGTTCCGCTGCGACGGCAGGGAAACCCCTATCGATCAGGGCCTGGGCGTACTCGCACCGGATCTGGGGAGAACGCTGCCCTGATTGGAGCAACGCCTCCGCCATGGTTGTCATCAGCCCGAAGAAACGCTTGCGACGGAGCAACCGGAGGACGATTCGCGCGTCGTTCACGGGGTAGAGCTGCTGTGTAGAGCGCAAGCGGCCGACCAATTCATTGCAGAGGTCGGTCGCCGCGGTGAGATCGTAGGCCTCAACGGCGTCGGCCAGCCGCTGCCTGAAGATCTCGGATTCCCAATCCATGGATCACCCGCCGAGCATCACGCCCAGGCTCCGGCGCAGGAGGGGACCCTGGAAGTACTTGGAGATCGAGTGGCGCCATTTGCCCCAGTTCTGCTCGTTGATGTCCACAGCCGCAGGTTCCCCGTCCTTCTCGTAGAAGCGCTTTATGTGCGGAAGGGCTCCTACTACGGGGTCGAAATGATCGAAGACATTGACCCATGGTCCCAGCAGCCGCTCCGACGGGAACCCATCGTGGCGAGTCCAATCTGGTTTGAACTCGTCGGGGATTTCGCGTCGCGCCAGAGGGCTGCCGATGGTCATCAGTCCGTCCACCGGCGGACAATCCGGGACTCGCTTCAAACAGTCATAGGCGATGACAGTTCCCATGCTGTGGCTGACGACGATGTGTGGTCCCGGTTGCTCGCTGCCCAGCTGCAGTTTCTCCACCACCCGATCGCGTATCTCCTCCTGCACCCTGATAGCCGTTCCCGGCCGCGGCGCGTGGAAAGCGTTGAACAAGTAGTGGTGCACGTCGCGAAGCAGAATGGCCATGACTCGCTGTTTGATGAACCGGGGCAGTGGGATCCGCTCGAGCGTATCGTCCATGTCTTCCGTGTCGTCTCCTGGGAGCTCCTCGACTTCCGAGTTGGTGACTCCCAGGCTCTCTGCCATGGTCTCGACAAAGCTCTTCTGCTCGCCGGGCAACTCGTCGCGCCAGGATGGATCGATGTCGGTCTCTGTAGTCACCGGAATGTCGTCGTCGGCCGACTCCAAAGTTGCCGACTGCGGTTCGGGGTACATCACGTCGGCCCAGTAGACCATCGTGGAGGTGATTCCTCTCGTTCCCAGATCGATGCCGGCCTCGCCGTAAGCGAGGTCCTGTTCCCATTGAGTGAGCAGCTGGTCGGCCGGCGGCTTGTTGGCTATGCCGTGGATGAAGGTTACGTGGGCCATAGTGTCCTCACACCAGGGGGCTGAAGAACGTACCGGTGTCAGCGTACCCCGCCATCCCGAGCCCCTGTAGGTATCCCTCCATATGCTGCAACGCTACCTGCTCCGCATAGAGAGTACTGTCGGGATCTACGACCCCGTCAAGCACCGTCACTTGCTTGCCTACATGCCGATAATCGAGCGGCCGAACATCGGCGGCGATCGCACGAGCAAGAACCCCAAGTCCTTTGATCTTGTGTACGCCGGTTCCATACAGATTGGGGGCATTCTCGATATAGAAGCCCTCGGCGCCCCGATGGGGTCTCACCTGCCAGGCGTGGGGTACGAGATCGAGCCGATTCGAAAACCGGTGGCAGCGATCGCCGATGAACTCGTTCGACATTTCGGCGAACTCGGAGTTGCCTGCGGTTGGTCCTGCAAAGGACCAGCAGGAGACCACCGCCTTTCCTTCGGTATCCCACCGGTGGCGACGACGGACCCCTCTGGTTCCTTGCCGCTGTGCGAGCCAGAGGGCCAAGGTCGAGCTGAGCGCTCCTCCTTTGCTGTGTCCGGTGACCGCTACTTCGATTGGGTCCTCAGAGGAGCGGACGGCGGCACGAAGGAACTCCACGAGGTCTGTTCCGGGTGCGAGCCGGCTGCGGCAGTGAAAGCTGCCCTCGAGAAGTCGGAGGAGTTCGCGCTGCGGCGCGTCCCCAAGGTCGGCGGCGGAGTGAACACGACCAAGAACTCTCTGCACCGGTGCCGAGGTTCGGGCTGCCATCATTCCGGCGATTCGCTCTTCGGTGCTCTGTGCAGCCAGGACCTCGCGGTTGTGTTTGAGCTCGCGCAGGTCTGCGCGCAACTGCAAGCGAAGAGTCCGCATTGCCGGGACGATCGCGCCTCTCGTTGCGAAGAGTGTCTTGCGAGCGCCTTGCCGGACCAGGTCACCGGCGGTTTCGTCGGCCACCCGCCAGACCCCCTCCACCAGGGTGGGACGGGGGCCTGTCGACCGGAGATGCAGGAGGATGTTGAGTGCAAGGTGGGAACTGAGAGAGACGCGAGCCTGCGGATAGCCGGCTGTGGCCGCGCCGGGCCATGCGATGTCTACACCGGCCCACAGGTCTCCGAAAACCCAGTCGATGATTGAAACTGGATTGGTGCCCCGTACGGCGATGATGTACCGGGGCAGGTTGCGATGCTTCACGATGTACATGACGTTCTCGTCGAATACTGTGAACGGGGCGCGGTACGCAGCGGGACCCCAGGCCAATTCGTAGCGCCCGGCTGTGGGGGGCAATTCCTCGAGCCCGCTCCTGACGGCGTTTCGTAATCGGGCGAGTCTCAGCTGGCCGGGCTTGAGGTCGTGGTAGGCCCGATACGTGAGCATCGCCAGGGTGAGCATGACTTCGGCTGCATCGGGTTCCCAGTCGATACGGCAACCTTCTTCGATACTGCCGGCCATGACATATCCCCCGCACTTGCTACCTCTCGAAGGTACAGGCTCCGTCCCAGGCTGCATAGTGGCGAAGGGCTCCCGGGCGTCCCTTTTTGTGGCCAGGAGGTCCACGGGTCGAAGTGCTCTGGGCAGGCGAGACTCCGGCTCGTAATGTGGAGTCAGAGAAATCCCCACCCCTGGAGTTGCCGTATGGCGGATGCGCCCCGGGGCAGTCACATGGAAGATCAGCCGGCGTGGTCGGACACCCTCGTCGAGAGTCTTGCTCGAGCCATTCACGACGCGTACTTGGAGGCCGGGCATGCGCAGGGCAAATCAATCGCGACGGACCCGTCGATGGCTGCTTGGGACAGACTCCCCGAGGCGTTGCGAGAATCGAGCCGAGATCAGGCCGCTCACATTCTCGACAAGTTGGAGGCGATAGGCTGCGATGTCAGGTCGGCCGGTGACAGAGTGGGCAGTGACCAGTTCCGGCTGAAGCCTGATGAAGTGGAATACCTGGCCGAGCTGGAGCACCGCCGCTGGGTGGATGAGCGACTGCGCAACGGGTGGGTGCGTGGGCCGCGCGATCCGCTGAGGAAAACCACTCCATATCTGGTTTCCTGGAGTGATCTGTCGGAGCGGATGCGCGATTACGACCGGATGTTCGTACGGCTGATACCAGACTTGCTGGGACGGCAGGGCTATCGGATCGTCCGGCGGGCACACCCAGCGGGGTGAGAGGAACCCCTGGCCACAGCAGTCTGCAGGCGGGGTTGTTGCCCTCTCACATTGTTGGCGACCAACCGGCTGGCATACAGTTCGGATAGGAGTGTCCCGAAGCACCCCTACGGCGGGGTTATGTCGCTAGCGGCCTCGTCGCCTCGTTTTGAGCGTTGGCACGAATCCAATTGCAGTCGGCGATCGGCGTGGGTCTCCTTCGCGAGAGGCTATCCGTCTCACGAGCTTCCTAGGGTTGCGGCAGAAGCACCATCTCCGCTGCTCAGCCACCCAATGCGGAGAAGACCTCGTACACCATGAAAGCCGGCCAGAACAGGCCCTGGAAGAACGAAAACACGTGTTCCCAGAACCCATCCGCCTGTTGCCAGTAGTACACGAATGCTCCGAAGATTCCCAGGCTGTAGATGGCACCGCCTCCTGCAGCGCCTGCGTTGCTTCCGCTCATGGCCCGACTCCTTTCATCGGGGTGGTGTCTACCCAGTGCCTCCGATTCCGTACCTGAGCAAGACCTCGCTTCCGTTGCGAAGAGTGAGGCTGTCCCCGTCTCTGGTGAAGCTCCCCACGGTACCCAGCAGGTTCAGGTAGGCGACCTCCTGCTCCATGATGCCTTCGGGGGTCGTGCAGAAGGCCATAGTGGACCCGGCGGGTCCGATTGAGATCGAATCCCCATCAACTGCGTAACCGGCAAAGAAGCTGTTGCAGCCGGCGACGCCGCTCAGCTCTCCGTCATCGAAGAACGCGCTCAGCTCGGTACCCGGCAGCGGTACCGTCGGTACCCCGTCGATCACGAGTTCTTCGACTACCCAATTCTCGCCCTCGAGGTCGTCGTCGGCCAACAACGCAACATTGAGGATGACGAAGAACCCCAGGGCCGCAATCACCATCAAACCGATCTTGGCATAGGTGTTGTCGTGCACATTTTCCTCCCGGATGACTCAAGCGTTCCTGATCTCATTGACCGATCTATCGATATCCTCGACTCGTTTCCGCCCGCGCCTACCCATCTTGATCTGCCGAGTTGCCTCGCCAGTTCGATCGAGTCGATCCAACCCGGCGCCGGCGGGCCGATGAGAGCTCCGGCCACGAGGTACCCGACGATGCCGACGAGCTCGAGCCCGTTCGGCGGCGGCAATGACCATGTCCTCACCTTTCCCGATCGGAACCAGCGTCCGGCGATGTGATCCTAACGATGCGGGTTGCCCGCGGGTCTCTATCCCGCCGGCCCTGGTGTTGACTGCCGTCGTCCGCAAGGACTTGCTAGCTTTGACCGAGAACAGCAACGTGCCGAGGGAACCGTGCCGACCGAGCAGAAGCAACCGGCGTTCACAAAGCGTGAGCTGGTTCGGATTGTCGGAGGCGTCGTCGGTCTCGCTCTAGCCGGAGCCATCCTGTGGGCGGCGGCCTGGGACTATGTTCGTTGGACAGAGGATTTCCTCCCGGGAACAGCTCCAACAGACGTCCTCGAGCGAGAGGCATGGGTGGTCTCCGACGACCGTGTCGTGTTCGCCGCCGTGGGCGACACCGGGACCGGGGGTCGCAATCAGATGGATGTCGCCCGGGCAATGGTCGAGACTTACAAGGCGACGCCCTACGGCTTTGTAGCTCATGTGGGTGACGTTTCATATCGCGGCAGCATCCTCGACCGCTGGGAGGATGTGTGGCTCAAGCCTTACCAGCCCCTTCTCGACGCGGGAGTGCGTTTCGAAGTAGCGCTCGGCAACCACGAGTTGGAGGAAGGCCAAAGCGAAGAAGCGGTGCAGTGGATTCACGAGCGGTTCCAAGCCCTCGGATACGACAAGACGTATCGCCTGGTGCCATACGGACCGGTGGACTTCTTCTTCCTCGATTCCTCTACGCCCCTCGTCACGGGGGAGAAGGCGGACGAGCAATTGGCCTGGTTGGATGAGAAACTCGGCGAGTCCACTGCCCGCTGGAAGATTGCAGTCCTGCATCATGCTCCGTACTCCTCGAGCGCTAAGCGGGGCTCGAATGTCGAGTTACGCGCTGCCGTCGAACCGCTCTTCGTCGAGCACGGAGTTCAATTGGCACTTACCGGTCATGACCACACATATGAGCGGACGACACCACAGAATGGGGTCACCTACGTCGTCACCGGAGCCGGCGCCAAGTTGAGCGACGTCGGCCGCAGCGACTTCACTGCTGCGTCGGCGGAGATCCTGCAGTTCCTGATGATCGAGGTCGACGGTAACCGGCTGAACCTCAGAGCGATCGACAAGACGGGCGCGGTGTTCGATGAGGTAACGCTGAACGCCTCTGGGGAGGTGGTGCCGTGAAAGCGAACGGGCTTTCGGCGTGGTGGCAAGGAGTGCTTGCCGGACTCATCACTTTCCTGGTGATCTCTATGCCCAGCGCAGCAATTGTCTACGGGGCTCGAGCCGGGAGCATCGGCTCGGTGAGCGTTTCCTGGTTCGGAACCGTGGCCGCAGTGGTGTTGGGGGCGATTGCCGTCGCCGCCGCCGCTGTAGTGTTCCGGGCCTACCGCAACGATCCGCAGCGGCGTCCCGGCGAAATCTGGAGTATCTGGTTCAGCGGTTTCGTGGTTCTCGTGGTCGGGTCATGGTTTGTGCCCTTTGTGGTTCTGTTCGTCTTTGTCGACAGCGACCGAGCGTTGTCGGACCGGATGGCAGCCGTGCTGGCGGTTTGGACCTTGGGTCACCTTGGTGTGGCTTGGCTGGCGAGATGGATGACTAGAAGCCTACGCGGCTCCCCACCCGCCGTCGGTCCCTCCTAGCCGGGTGACGAACCGCCGCGGGATGTTGCTGTTGTGGAGTTGCCGAGGTGGTCGGCGAACACGATCAGGTTATCCCGATAGGATCGCGCCGACCGATCGAAATCCCCGCCGCACGTAATTAGCCGAAGCGTGGGCTCGGCGGTATCGCCGTAGACCTGTTGTGTGGGGAATTCGTCCTTATCCACCTGGGTGAGCGCACGAATCTGGAACCACGCCACGCGCCCGTCGGACCGGTCGATCTGGACGAGATCGCCAGCCTCCAGCCGGCTCAAGTCGATGAACACGGCAGGCCCCGTATGCGAGTCCACGTGGCCGACAACGACGCTCGGCCCGGTGTCTCCGGGGACCGAGCGACCGGTGTACCAGCCGGTGACGTCGAAGTCCGCCGGAACCTCGAGCGTCCCATCCTGATTCAGCCCGAGATCTACCACAGCAGCATCGACCGAAATGGCTGGGATTCGTACCCGCACCGGGTACACGTCGTCCGTCGCCGCGGGTTCGTCGACCTTCTCGATCGGGTGCATGGCTGCACCGTCGGCGCCGTCTTCAGGTTCGACTTCGGACGGGATCGGATCCAAGCTCTCAGGAGCGGGCGCGGTCTGCGCCGGTGGTGCATTTCGATCCGCCACTGTGAGAGCCGAAGGCACGTCGCCAACTGCGACGTGCTCCGACCCTCTATCGACGTCAACGCCGGCAGATGCGAAAACGACCGCCGAGGCGGCAGATATCAGCACCACCCACGGCCGCATCCGTCTGCGTCGTGTCATACGCCCGGCAATCTATGTGCGCAACTGCAATCTATGTGTGCAATGTCACGATTCGGATCGCCGCCTGCTGGCGTATCCGGCGCCCGCAACGACGGTAATGGCTGCGATTCCCCCTAATAGCCAGAGCGCAGATTGGTCGGAATCCGCCGTGCCGCCGGCCCCTGCAGCAACGCCGCCTGCGGGCGCAGCAGTAGTGGAAGTGGTTTCCTCAGGTGCAGCGGTTGTGGTGGTGGTTTCCTCAGGTGCAGCGGTTGTGGTGGTGCTGGTTTCCTCTGGTGCAGCAG
>JARFRN010000029.1 GCA_029287195.1 Acidimicrobiia bacterium
CGTCGTGCCGGGGCCGTAAGACCGCCGACAGGGCGGCTGCCATGGCGGATCGTGACTCAACGACTGTCTCCCCTGATCTGGAGGCGCTCTTCGGGTTATCCGGGGGGCGCGTCGGCAGAGGGTTGGAACGCCTGCAGCTGGCACGCGGCGCCCGCCTCCGCGCCGGTCGAGTAGCCGTTCTTCTGTCGGTGGTGACGTGGCTTCCGCTGCTGGTTCTGACGGCTGTGGAGGGCGTAGCCTGGGGTGGTGCGGTGCAGGTTCCTTTCGTGAGAGACTACCTCCCGTACGGCCAGCTCCTGATCGCGATACCGGTGCTCGTTCTCGGTGAACTTGCGGTCGGAAGATACCTGGTTCGCGCGCTGGCCCAGCTGCGAGCCTCCGAAGTCCTTGGTCGAGAGACCGAAGAGGACCTCGATTCCGTCATCACACGGACCCTCGAGTACTGGCGAGGCCGGAAGATCGATGCCGTGATCTTCTTCCTGACGTGCGCCACCACAGTGGTCGCGCTCCTGCAGGCCAGGGAGTGGCTGACCGGTGGATGGCAGGTGGCGGGTGACGGGATGACGGTCGCCGGGTGGTGGTATCTCCTGGTCAGCCTCCCGGTGATTCGGTTTCTCTCCTTGCGGTGGCTGTGGCGGATGCTTCTGTGGTCCTGGGTCCTTTGGCGGATCTCCCGCCTCGAGCTGCAGCCACGGCCGGCCCACCCCGACCGCGCGGGCGGCCTCGCATTTCTGGGCGGGACGCAGGCGGCCTTCGGGGTGTTCGTGTTCGCTTTGGGAGTGCAGCTGTCGTGTCTTCTCGCCGACGCCGTGCATTTCCGGGGGGCAGAGCTCACCGAATTCCGTGGCGAGGTCATTGCGTTCGTCGTGATCGTGTTGATCGCGCTCGTGTTTCCGCTCCTGGTCTTCGCGCCCAAGCTGATGCGGGCGCGCGAAAAGAATCTCCTGTTTCTCAGCGGCAGCGCGCACCGCGGTGCGGGAGACCTCGAGCGCAAGCTGCGAGCCAGCAGTGAGGGCGAACTCCCGGCGGATGCGGTCTCCGGCCTGTCCGACTTCAGCGTCCTGTACGAGCATGCCCGCCTCATGAGACCGGTGCCGCTGGAAATGCAACACATCCTGGCGTTGGTCCTGGCGGCGGTTGTGCCCTTCCTGCCCCTGATCTTCCTGGTCGTGCCCGCGCGGGAAGTGCTGCGAACACTGGCGCGGCTGTTGATATGAAAATCATTCATCACCCCCGAAACGTCTCTTGAAGGAGGCAGGTCATGAACCCTCGGTATCTTCTGCTCGTGCTCGCTGCTGTGTTGGCCACCCTGGTCACACCGCAGGTCGCTGCTCAGTCGAGTTCGAGCCAATGGCAGTTCTCCATCGCACCGTATCTGTGGGCTGCGGGCATGGACGGCACCATGACGGTAGCAGCCGTGGAAGAGGAGATTGACGTTCCGTTCAGCGACGTGATCAGCAACCTCGATTTCGCCCTGATGGGCCATTTCGACATGCGGAACGATCGCTGGGTGCTGTCGTCGGATCTCATCTTCGTGGATCTGGGGCAGAGCGAAGACGTTGGGGCGGGGACCGTGACGGCGGGTATCGACATGACCCTTTTGGAGCTGGTCGGCGGCTATCGCGTGTCGCCCGCCGTCGCGCTGCTCGCGGGTGCGCGGTGGGTCGACATGGGCGCCAGCCTCCGGTACACCGGCGAGCTCATCGACCCCGATGCCGACGTGGGCAAGAGTTGGATCGATCCCCTGGTGGGCGTGAACGTTTTCGCGCCGCTTTCCGATCGGTGGTGGATCGGTCTGCGCGGCGATGTTGGAGGGTTCGGCGTCGGCTCGGAGCTCACCTGGCAGGCTTACGCCGACGTCGGGTTCAGGGCCTCCGGCCTCGTGTCGATCATTCTCGGCTACCACGCGCTCGACATGGACTACGAGGATGGAGACGGGCTCCACTACTTCGGTCTCGATCTGATGATTTCCGGCCCGCAGCTCGGCGTGGTCTTCACGTTCTGAGGCACGTCCGAGAAGCGGATGAAAGGAGGTTCCTCGTCGTGCTGACATTTCGGTTGCATATGGTTTTTGCGCCGCGCAGCTGTGACGAGGCCGCCGCCGCCCTGCGGTCGATCGCAGGTCCGGTCCGCGCCGAGCCCGGTTGCAGCGCAACGCGGGTACAGCAGGACACCGATGGCAGCTGCGGGCTCACCTGGGTTTCGGAGTGGCGCAGCGTCGAAGACTTCGAGCGCCATCTCCGGGGATCGGCGTTTCGACAGATCGTGGCGGTCATCGAGATGGCCGAGGGTCCGCCCGAGGTGGAAATCGACGACGTGAACTCACGGAGGGGATTCGAGCTCATCGAAGAAATCCTCTCGCGATCTCCGACCAACAGCGCCGGGATCGGGACCGTATGACGTCAAAACGAAAAGAAGGAGAGAAATGATATGAGAGCACGGCATTCTCTCGACCGCTCGGCGGTCACTCTCGCGACGTTCATCGCGCTCGCGGTTTCGGCCGGGACCGCATCTGGGGACGACCTTACCGGTTCGGAACGTTTCCTGTGCACGCCGATCCAGGCCACGCTCTGCAGCGAGGACGGCGAATGCGCGGTCGACCTGCCGTGGAATGTCAATATCCCGCAGTTCATCGAGGTCGACCTCGAGGCGGGCCGGCTCGCAACGACTGCGGCCAGCGGAGAAAATCGGTCAACGCCCATCGAGCACCTGCTCCGTGTTGACGGCAACATCGTCTTCCACGGCTTCGAGATGGGGCGCGCCTTCAGCGTGTGCCTGGAGGCCAAGAACTACATGGTGAAGTTTTGAAAACACAGTGCCAAGATTCTGGAAATCGCGGAATCTTGAGAAAGACCGAGAATCCAAGGAGGAGAACCATGAAGATCATCACATCCCTCACGGCCGTTGCGCTCATATTCGGGCTGGCCATCGTTCCGGCCGCCTTTGCCCAGGAGGTGACGGGCACGCCGGGTTCGCCCAGCGCCACGAAAACCATCGACGGGAAACAGCTGCCGCCGCCACCCGACAAGGTCTTCGGCGGCAAGATCGAACGCAATGTGATTGATTCGACCCCCTACTGGCCGCCCCGGCAGGTGCCGCCGGCGGGCGCGCCAAATATTCTGCTGATCATCACCGACGACGCTGGCTACGGTGTGTCGAGCACCTTCGGCGGCGTCATCCCCACGCCGGCTATGGATCGCATCGCCGACAACGGTCTCCGCTACACCCACTTCCACTCCACGGCCGTGTGCTCGCCGACGCGAGCGGCGCTCATCACGGGGCGAAACCACCACCAGATGGGCATGGGTACGATTCCGGAGCTGTCAACCGGATACCCCGGCTACAACGGCCTCATGACCAAGGACAAGGCGACGGTCGCGAGAATCCTCAAGGGTCACGGCTACGTGACATCCTGGTTCGGCAAGAACCACAACACCCCGGATCTGGTAACCAGCAAGATCGGTCCTTATGATCAGTGGCCGCTCGGCTTGGGCTTCGACTATTTCTACGGATTCATGGGTGGGGACACCAGCCAGTGGCAGCCAGGCAATCTGGTTCGCAACACGACCTATGTCTACCCGTACGAGGACGATCCCGAGTGGAATCTGGTCACGGCCATGGCGGATGACGCCATCGAGTACATGAACACAGTTGATGCTCTGAATCCGGATCAGCCCTTCTTCGTCTACTATGCGCCCGGTGCGACCCATGCGCCACACCACCCGACCCCGGAGTGGATCGAGAAGATCAGCGACATGCACCTTTTCGACGACGGCTGGCACAAGCTGCGTGAGACGATCTTCGCCAACCAGAAGAAGCTCGGCGTGATTC
>JARFRN010000034.1 GCA_029287195.1 Acidimicrobiia bacterium
ACTTCTCGTTGAGCGCGACACGGATCTCGTGGGAGAGCTCGGTCATACTGAATGGTTTGTGCATGAAGTACGCCGATTCCAGGTTCTGAACCATCTCGGCGATACGGTCCTCCGAGTATCCCGAGATGACGATGACCCCGAGGTCCGGCCAGCGCTCCCGGAGCCGCTCGGCGAGCGCCGCCCCCGAAAGGCCGGGGAGCATGAGGTCGGTGATCAGCAGATCGAAGGTGAGAGTCGGATCGAGTGCCAGAGCTTGCTCTGCGTCCCCTACCGCCACGGTCTTGTAGCCGAGCATCTCCAGCACATCGTGGAGGCCGCTGCGGGTGGCCGCCTCATCCTCGACCAGCAACACACGCTCTCCACAACCGGGGACGAAACCGGGCGCCGGATCTTGGCGGACCGCCGCAGCGTTCGATCCGACCTGCTCCTCGGGAAGTAGAACCAGCACCCGGGTACCGAGATTTTCCCGACTGTCAACCTCGATACTGCCCCGGTGACGGCTGACGATACCGAGTGCCACGGACAGCCCCAGCCCGGTACCGAGGCCCCGCTCCTTGGTGGTGAAAAACGGTTCGAACATGCGGTCCCGGACGTGCTCGGGGATACCGGTGCCGTTGTCCTCAACCTCGAACCAGACCTGCCCCGGCCGTTCCTGTCGGGTCTGCCCCTGCCCTGCCGACTCCGTGGAGTGCGTGCCGTTTGGTCGCATACCGCTGCGAATGGTGATCCCTCCACCCTCCGGCAGAGCATCGGCGGCGTTGACCACCAGGTTGACGAGTACCTGGCCGAGCTGCCCCTGGTCGCCGCGGACGCGCAGATTCCGCCCGTCCAGCTGCAGCTCCAGGCGGATGTTCTCGGCAACCAGGCGCTCCAGCATCGCAATGTTATCGCGGAGCACATGGTTGAGCTCGAGGGGCTCGAGGTGGGGCTCCTCCCGGCGCGAGAAGAGCAGCAGCTGACGAGTCTGGCTGCGGCCTCTCTGAATGAGCGGCTCCAGTTCCTGAAGCAACGCTTTCCCGGCTCGACCGACGACGTCCGTCCCGAGACGTGCTTCCGCAGTGCTCAGCATGGCCTGCAGCAGGTTGTTGAACTCGTGAGCGACGCCGCCTGCGAGACGACCGATCGCCTCCATCTTCTGGGCCTGCAGCAGTTCCCTCTCCAGGTGCTTTCTTTCGGTCACATCACGAACTACCACAAGGCGTGCCGGCTGCCCGTCCCAGGTCGTCTCGATGGATCCCAGCTCGGCAACCCCCGGCGCCCCGTTGGACCGCCGAACCTCGAGCTCGTCATTGACTCGGTAATGGGCCGCCTCGGCAAAGCGAGATCCGACCAGTCGTTCGAACGGTGTCTCGAGCAAAGAACAGGCGGCCGGGTTGGCAAACCGGATGAAACCGCCGGCATCGACGACAGCGATCCCGTCGGTGTTCTGGTCGACGATGGCAGCAAAGCTGGCACGGCTCTCCCGCAGCTCCGCCTCGGTCTGCTTTCGCTCGGTGATGTCGGTGGCGGTCACAAGCACCTGACCCCAGCCACTGCTCGGGTTTGCCGGCACCACCGAAACGAGCAGGTCGAGACGCTCGCCCCCGAACTTCCTCGACTCGATCTCGGCGGTGAAACCGGGACGATTCTCGGCGACTGCCACCAGCTCATCCCGAAAGGCGTCCAGCGCCTGGGGGGTGAAGAGCATGTCGACGGACCCGAACAGCTCCTCCTTGCTTGTGGCGCCGTAGAGCCCGAGTGACGCCTGATTGATGTCGAGCACCTTGATCAGCTGCACGAGGCGCTCGGTTTCCCCGGGATGATCATGCAGATAGCTCCCAAGATCGACGACTCCCTGATCCCTTAGGGTGTCGAGAGCTGAGACAACCGCTGAGAAATCCTCGACCCAGATCGAAATCGGGATCGAATCAAAGATCCCTCTGAACGTGATTTCCGCGGGCTGATCAGGTTGTGTCATTTCCACCGATTATCGGCATCTGCCGTCAACTACGAACCCCCGCAGGATGGCGGGGCGGCAGACTTCACAAAAACGAGCGTACCGCACCTTCTCGGTAGCTGCCAGATGAGCCTCCCGCAAGAAACCCCGGATCGCGGTTGGTAGCGCCGATCTCCATATCGGCGCCGATCGCTTCGATGCCTGCCAGGATTCCCATCTGGAGATGGGCGCACCAATTCGCCTCGGTACCGGCTGGCCGAATGGTCGAATTTGCAGGCGGCTCAGTTCTTAGCTCCATCGCATCATCGGAAGCACAAGAGTTCCGCCTTCGCTTGAGCGACATCGGACGCCGACACGGTGAATCAACCGCGAAGGACGCAAAGATCGGACCCGCCAAGGACGCAAAGGCACCTCAAGAAGTATGGAGACCATCAAGGTTCACGAAAGAGGCGCCCACTCAATCGCGCGATGGCTTCGCGACCTCGGATACACTCGATTCGGAGGTATTGTCTCGGGAGACAGTTCCTCTCTCTTTCTATGGCACGCTCCAGGCCGAGGTGGTCCCGGACTCGAATCCATCCGAGAAGATGTGGCCTGCCGGAATGATGGTGAAGACGCCGTCGCTGAAGTCATCCGGATCATAGCCCGAGCCGTTCCAGGCGCCGACGTAGATCCGGCCGGTGGTGGTGGCGATCCCAGGCACGGTCCACAGAAACGACGTGGTCGTGGATGCCAGCGGACCTGACTGCTGGTACCACAAGCCATCCCACAGCCACACATAGAGGTCCTGCGACGGGTCGATGTTGGCCGCGCTCCAGGTAACGAGGACCGAGTCTCCCTGGTTGAAGGTCTCGCCACCGTTGGGGTAGGTCACGTCGATAGCGCTGAACGGTGCCTCGCTGCCCGCGGTCACGGCCGTGACACGGGTTCTCCAGCTGTTGCTCGTCCAGGCGTACTCGATGTCGCCCCAGAAGTGTCCAGTAGTCCAGTCATACTCGTTGCCGCTGTAGTCGCCCCAGCGGTTGAGGTTGTTGCCGTCTCTGCGGACATACGAGCCCTGACCGGTGGCGGTCACCCAGAACGGGCCGGCGCCGCTGATCGGGTGGTCTGTGTAGACCTTGACCACTCCGCCGGCGTAGCTTGATGGACCGGTGTAGCTCGAGAACAGCGCAATGTTCGGGTCGCTCCCACCGCCGCCGATGCTGATAGCCGGGTAGAAGTAGTACCAGTCCGTGGTCCACAGGACATGCTGCCAATCCACCACCGCCGAGTCCACGTCGATCTTGGTTACCATGGCGCCGGCCTGGTTGCCGTCGTCGGCGGGGTCGGTGGTCAGGGTCACGAACACCTTGCGCTGAGCGTAGACGCCGTTCATGATTCGGGCGTCGCCGCCGTCGATGTCGTCAACCACACCCGGCTGGTCCACGTTCTCACCGATCCAGTCGTACTGCCATGTGCCGACGCTCGATCTGACCAGGGTCGGCGAGTTGGTGCGGTCGCCGGTCATGGTCCACAGGCACATGGCGCTGCCAGAGCCGGAGTAGGAGTTGACGAAGAAGGTCTCACCGCCGCCCGCCAACGAGTGCGGGAGCATGACCTGTGGGCTGAAGGCGAGGGAGGTGTTCGGCCACTCGATGCCCCAGAAGCGCCAGCCCGCTGCAACGCCGCCGTTGAACACATCCGGGCCGATCGACCAGATCATGGAGTATTTCCAACCGCCGACCCAGTAGTAGTAGTTGCCG
>JARFRN010000304.1 GCA_029287195.1 Acidimicrobiia bacterium
CTGCGAGAGGCGTCCAGCCGGATGACCATTGTGGCGGTTTTCGTCGTAACGATGGCCTCGCTGCCCGCACTCCCAGTGGATGCCCAATCCCAGACCATGCAGCGAATCCTCTACGGCGAAGTCGTATCGGCGGAACGGATCACCATTCGTGACGCGCCAACGGGGCGCGGCGCGCAGGCGGGCTCAACGGTCGGCGCGGTCGCCGGCTATGCGCTGGCCGACGGGCGAGACCGTTGGCTCGGCGCGCTGGTCGGCGGGGTGCTTGGCGGTGCCGCCGGCAACGCGGCCGAAAAGGCCAAGAAGAAGAGCCCCGGCTGGGAGCTGATCATCCTCCTCGACAACGGCGAGGAGGTGGGTGTGCAGGTGCCCACGAAGAAGCGCGATCGAACCGTCTTCTCGCCGGGTGATCGGGTCCGCATGATGTCCGGCCCCAATGGGCAGACCAGGGTGACCAAGGTGAAATAACCCGAGGGAGGCATTCCCGCTCGGCCCTGCACGATCTGCTCTACACTGGGGTCAACAGACACCGATAACGGAAGTTTTCACAGTCATGCCGCGTCGTTTTCTTTCTTCGCGATTGGCCCTGAGCGTTCTTTCGTTGGCACTCGTCTGGGGTGTTCCTGCGCTCAGCACAGCCGGAAAAATGAACGATCCTGCAACCTTCTTCGGGACCATCAACGAGATCGAGGGTGCCAGGGTCGACGAACTCCGGAGCCGGCTGATCGCCATCAGCGAACAGTGCACGAAGCTCGAGAAGAGATGCCCGGCGGGTGACGAGCTCTTTGCACTCTTTGCCGGTTCCTTCAACCTCGCGAGCCAGCCCATCCACGTTATCTACATCGACGACAACAACATGGTCCGCACCAACGTATTGCTCCACCACCGCCGTGTCACGCCATTCCTTTATGGCCAGCGAAACGTGTGGTTGGTGGTCTTTGCCGAAAACCAGCTCGATCTGATGGCGGAGCTCACGACCCTGTGGCGGCAGGGCAAAGGCTCGTTGAGCAGGCTCGGAGGCATCTTCGTATCTGAAGGGCGGGAGACCGTCGAGGCCCGCGAGGCGCAGACCGAAGAAACCCCGCTCGTTCTCGACAGACTGGGCGGCGCCGCCGCGGACGACGCTCTGTACTACAGCGCCGGGAGGTTCTTCCTCGAGCCGTTGGGCGTTTACAGTACCTCGGTGTTTCCGGTAGAAAGCCCCTCCGAAGCCAAGGCCGGCTTTGTGGAGGCCAGGGCCAACTTCTCCAACTCCATGTCGCGCAGTCTCGATCTGGGGCTGGCGCTCGGCGCTACCTTGCGGACCGAGGAGGTCGATCAGGACATTCTCGATGGTGTCAGCGTCGGTCAGGCCAACCTCAACCTCTATCTGATGGCCGACATCTACATCATCAAACCGGCGGTGCTCAGCCCCATGGTGGATTCCTTCTGGGGCCGCTATCGACCGTCGGTCGGTATCGCTATCGGCACCAACCTCAAGTTCTGGGATGCCAAGGAGATCAATATCGGTGTCAGCCTCGGGCACCTGGTGGGTCGCCACGGGCTGGTGTTCGGCGTCAACATCATCGATGCACCGGATTCGAGCGGTGAGGGCGCCAGTGGTCAGTCCGATGACCGGCTGATCCGGCCCTATATCGCGGGGCTCTTCAAGTTCTGACGATCTCGTCGTGCGAAGCGCGACGGTTTGCGATAACGAGACGTGGGCGGATCCGACGACCGGATCAGCCGGTGGCGACGAAAGGAGAGCGATCATGGGACACAGAGACAACCACCGACTCGTCATCAGCCTTGTGGCCTGCCTTGCGGTACTGGTGATAGCGTGCGCCACGAGCGAAGCCGCAAAGAAGAAGGACTCGCAGCAGTACGTCTTGACCTCGGCCGAGCTCCAGCTCGAGCTCATGAGCTATGCGGACCGCTACGCCGCCGTGGTTGCCCAGGCCATCGACGATGTGGAGCGGATGGACGTCCCGCCCGAGGTGCGTCGAGCGATTCTCGGTGATGTGGTCTTTTCGGCGGCGGCGGCCTTCACCATAGCCGCGGATGCCGATCCGCAGCTCGCCCTCCTCGATCTGTTGGTGATGACCACGCTGGGGCGCATGGTCTATGAGGATTACTGGCCGGAAAAGCTCGGAGATGCCACCGTGCCCGTGCTCACCGCGTTCGAAAAGCTGGAACGCGATATCTGGACGGTGGCGGCGCCGATCCTCGATGCCGACCAGCAGCAGGAGCTGCGTGAACGAATCGACGCGTTTCGCGAGAACAACCCGGAGCTCGCAACCTTCAGCCATCTCAGATTTGCCGATTTTCCGTCCAGAAGGCCCGATTCGACCCTCAAGAAACAGAAGACGGGCGGGATCTTCAGCTCGGTCAAGAACATCACCGAGCAGGTGGAGCAGACCCGGATCCTGGCTGAGAGGGCCATGTTCCTGTCGACCCGGCTGCCGCTACTCACCGGTGGATTTGCCGACATCTGGGTCACCCGCCTGTCCTACAACCCCGCAGTCGAGGAGCTTCGAGCGAATTTGGACACCTTCGCCGAGGTGTCCGATCGCCTGGCGGCGGTGGCTGAACAGCTGCCGGAGACGATC
>JARFRN010000018.1 GCA_029287195.1 Acidimicrobiia bacterium
CAAGCGCTACGCCGACATCATTGTTCCCAACGGCTACAACGCTGGGGCCGTCGGCACCATCACCTCGATGATCAGAGATGTGCTCGCTGGAGCAAGCTGAGGGGGATTGCGCTCGGCAAGGTTCAACCCAGGTCGCGGCGGGCGTCGGCTTCCATCCTCCCTACCAGCTCATCGATGGCCGGCTGCATCGCAGCGGTGTACACGCGGTGTCCGTACGCCGAGGCATGGAACTGGTCGGCACCGAAGATAGCCTCAGGATTCGTGTTGAATTCGTCCCAGCCGGGCGACCATGTGTCGGTCTTCACCACCTGTGGGTAGAGCCTGGCAACGCGCCGGATTGCTCGGTCGAAGGCCCTGGCACGGTTACGCGAAATGGCACGTGCCAGCGCCGGCAACCGGGGGATCGAACCGAGATCACCGACTCCGGATACGGCCACGTAGTCGCTGCAGCTCGTCAGCCGGCCCAGGATTGCGTCGTACTCTTGTTCGAACCTCGCAACCGGCGTCCCGCGCAGAGCGTCGTTTCCCCCAACGGACACGATATAGATATCGGGCTGCAGTGCTGTCGCCGCGCCAACTTGACGAGCAAGCACATCCCGCGCCTTGGAGCCGCCGACCGCGACCGAGTGGAGTTCGACCCGGTATCGATCGCTCAGGCTGAACGCAATCGCGCGCGGCCAGCATGCGTCGAGCGGTTTCACTCCAGGAGAGGTAACGGTACTGTCGCCTAGCAACGCAATGCTCAGCTGCGGCGCCATCGGGTTGCCGAAGACCCCGGAGGGGTCCTGGTTGGATAGCGATGGAAGATCGCTTCTGTGACCGGCCCGATAGACCTGGGCAGCGAGCACTGCTAGAGGCCACAACGGCCTCGCCATAGCGCGCAAGTGCGGCATTCTCTCACCCCCTAGCTGACCTACCGCCAAATCATATCCAAAGCGGACGGTCTCTAGTTGCTCTCTAGAATGAGCTGGTGGATGACCGGCACAGGCTGGATCAGGTCAAGGAGCTCTTCCACAGCATCGAAGAGCTGATCCCGTTCAACCGTTACTTGGGCCTGCAAACCGAGTCGATCGATCATGAAGGAGCCGTCGTCCACCTCGACATGCGAGATGAGCTGATCGGCAACTTCCGAGATGGCCTCCTCCACGGTGGAGTCATCTCGGCAACTTTCGATGTCGTGGGTGGCATGGCGGCCATGGCCACCGCCGTGCTGCGAGGAGCCTCAATAGAGGAATCGCTGCAGCGCTTGCGACCGACGAGCACGATCGATCTACGGGTGGACTATCTACGCCCCGGTGCCGGTCGGCGGTTCACCGCCCGCGGTTTCACGCTGCGAGCCGGCTCTCGCGTCGCCGTTACCCGAATGGAGCTGCACAACGAACGGGACGAGTTGCTGGCGGTAGGCACCGGCACCTACATATACAACTACGCCGATCAGTAGCTGTGAAGACCGCCGCGGGAATCGGCGGGAACGGCGGGCTGCCGAGGAGGCTGCGGCGCCACCTTCGAGTAGTGATCGCCGAGCATTGGGCGCGGGTCGGGATCGCCGTTGTTGGGCCAGAAGGACATGGCCCGCTCGGTCATTGCGGTGATCGTCAGAGCCGGGTTGGCGCCGAGGTTACCGGTTACTGCGGATCCGTCGGCAACATGAAGTCCCTCATGCCCGAATACCCGATGGTAGGCGTCGATCACGCCCTCGCCCGGGTGGGCACCGATACATGCGCCGCCGATGATGTGAGCCGTCGTCGGGGTGTCGAGCAGAACCTCGTTGAGCGCGCTCGAAGGAAAGCCGCCGATGGCCTCCGCAGCCACTCGTGCTGCCTCATTCGCCACCGGGATGAAGGTGGGATTTGGCTGTGCGGAGTCCTGCGTGGACTTGAGACTGACCCCGAAAAGGCCCTTCTTCAAGGAGAGGCGGATCTTGTTGTCGAGGCTCTGCATCACCAACAGGATCACGCTGCGTTCCGCCCACCGTCGCAGCGAAAGGGTGCGCAGGAACGCGATGGGGTGGCGGACTACCTGTCCGAGAAAGCGAATCTGGCGGGGAACCCGACCGTCGCCATCGACCAGGATCGTTGCGAGCAGCCCCATTACATTGCTGCCTCTCGGGTAACGCACCGGTTCGATGTGTGTGTGCGGCTCGGGATGAATCGACGAGGTGATGGCGACGCCCTCTGAGTAGTCGGTGCCGGTGTGGCGCGACGTTGCTCCGAGGATCGCCTCGGAGTTGGTGCGGGTGTTGTGGCCGAGGCGTGGGGACAGGTCGGGGAGCAGACCGGTATGGCGCATCTCGAGGAGTAAGCGGGTCGTTCCCAATGCCCCGGCCGAGAAGATGACCTGGCCGGCAGTGAAGGAGCGGGGTCGCTTTCTCAGCCAGGCACCGGGGCGTTGCGTTTCGATCGCATATCCTCCGTTCCGCCGCGGGTATACCGCGACGGCCTGGGTGTCGGCGTGAACCTGGGCGCCGGCTTGCTCGGCAAGGAACAGGTAGTTGCGATCGAGCGAGTTCTTTGCGTCGAATCGGCAGCCGACCATGCAACCTCCGCAAGCAGTACATCCGGTGCGGTCCGGTCCGGCTCCCCCGAAGAATGGATCGGGATCGGTTCTGCCCTTCTCCCCGAAGTAGACACCGACGGGCGTGGGTCGGTACGTGTCACCCGCCCCGAAGTGTTCTGCGATGTGTTGCAGGACCAGATCCGACGGCGTGGTGTGAGGATGTTCCACGGCGCCGAGTACCCGCTTGGCTTGTTCATAGTGGGGAGCAAGCTCTGCCTTCCAGTCGGCGATATCTCGCCACTGGGGATCGGTGAAGAACGCATCATGAGGCTCGTAGAGAGTGTTGGCATATACGAGTGAGCCACCGCCAACACCGGCACCACTGAGAACGAGCACATCACGCAACAGAGTCAGCCGCTGGATGCCACGCATCCCGAGCCGCGGGAACCAGAGGAACTTGCGCAGGTTCCAGTTGCTCTTCGGAAAGTCATTGCTGGAGAACCTGCGGCCGGCCTCGAGCAGCGCTACGCGATAGCCCTTCTCGGATAGCCGCAAGGCAGATACGCTGCCGCCAAAACCGGAACCGATGATTATCACGTCGTAGTCGAGCACGGTTGCAGGATCGCACAAAACAAGGGGACGGCGCCACCGGGGCCGCGGCGGAGAGAAGCTCGAGCGGGAAGCTCTAGACGTTGAATCGGAACAGAATCACGTCACCTTCTTGGACGACATAGTCCTTGCCCTCGAGGTGCCACCTGCCGGCCTCTCTCGCACCATGCTCCCCGTTGTGTTCTATGAAGTCGTCGTAGTGCACGACCTCGGCACGAATGAAGCCTTTCTCGAAGTCCGTGTGAATCCGCCCGGCGGCCTGCGGAGCCGTCATTCCGTGCCGGAAGGTCCAGGCTGTGGCCTGCTTCTCGTTGTGAGTGAAGAATGTACCGAGATCGAGCATATGGTAAGCAGCGTGAATGACCCGGTTTAGACCCGGCTCAGTTTCTCCGATGTCGGCTAGGAACTCCGCTCGGTCGGCGTCGTCGAGCTGAGCTATCTCGGACTCCATCGCCGCGCAGATCACAACGACGTCGGCCCCCTCGGCTCTGCCTCGCTCCTGCACCAGCTGCACATACCGATTGTCGTGCTCGGATGC
This sequence comes from Acidimicrobiia bacterium, assembly GCA_029287195.1. Taxonomy (GTDB): domain Bacteria; phylum Actinomycetota; class Acidimicrobiia; order Spongiisociales; family UBA5794; genus JAAETI01. The sequence continues at coordinate 3,644 of JARFRN010000018.1, forward strand.
CTCCTCAATGTTGGCCACGTACATCATGGGTTTTAGAGTCAACAGGTGATATTCCCGAATAGCTTGCCTCTCATCGGTGTTGAGATCGAGGATGCGTGCCGGAAGCCCCCGATCGAGGTGGTCGCGGACTCTGGTGAGTGGTTCCAGCAGCTTTGCTGCCGTCTTGTCACCTGCCTTGCCTCTGCGTTCCGTGCGATCGATCGCCCGATCCATTGTCGCTTCGTCGACGAGTGCAAGCTCGAGGTTGATGGTCTCGATATCGGCGATGGGATCGATCGTTCCTGTCACGTGGGCGATGTCGGGGTCTTCAAAGCAGCGAACGATATGCACGATCGCATCCGTATCCCTGATGTGGCCCAGAAACTGATTACCCAGGCCCTCACCGTGTGAGGCGCCCGCCACGAGACCGGCAATGTCGACGAACTCCATCACCGTCGGAACTGTTTCTCCAGGCTTGGTGATCTCTGCGATCTTCTCCAGTCGCGAATCCGGCACCGCTACTACTCCCACATTGGGGTCGATAGTGCAGAACGGGTAGTTGTCGGCAGCCACCGCAGCGCGGGTGAGCGCGTTGAAGAGAGTCGACTTGCCAACGTTGGGAAGTCCCACGATGCCGCACTGCAGCGCCATGCTCGGCTCCGGATGTAGAGGGAACAGCCTGAGGATAGAGCCAACTAGACCTGGTCGATTCGCTCCCCGGGCAGAGCGAGTCGCCGCGTCGGGCACCATCGCAATGCGCCCATCAGGCACTGCGGTGACCGCCGCCAATGCGGTGTTCCCGAGATTCCAGCTCATTGCTGATAGGTTGCAGGAGTGGCTGAGCTCACCGACCTGATCGAAAGCAGCGACCTGGACGGCCTGATCCGGCGTATCGAAGGCATCTGTGCTGCGCGCCACTGGGACGACTTGATTGAGCTGCGGGACCGCTGTCTCGAGGCTGTGAGCCGCGGTAAGCAGCTGTGGGGTGTGGCCCAGTTTGCCGAGTACCGGGTGGCCTTGGAGGCTCCCGCGACGTACGCGGGCCGGGTCGTCAGAGAAGGGGCAGGCCGATTTGCCCTCGGTCCACTATGGGAGGTCGCCGCCTCGACCCACACTTGGCCGGAAATCAGCGCACATGTCGACGACGCCCGGCTGCGAACCCTGATTGCGCATGAGCGACTGTTGCGAGGGGAGGCCCCACCAGAGGATGAAATCGATCCTCATGTGCTCGAAGCCCCGCTCTGTCTGGAGCCCTGGGAGCCGGCCTATCCAGTGGCGGCGTACCGATCCGACCGTGCCGATTTCCCCGAACCGGAGTGGACGGACCTGGACTGGGTGGAGTTGTCAGGTCCCGTCGCACGGGCGGAGCCGGACGATGCGCTGGAGGCGCTGCTGGCGCTGGTATCTCCTTGGACCGAGCAGTCGAACGGTCGCGCCGAGGGTGTGGTCGTGACGGGCAGTGCACTGGACGCCATTCGCACCCTCGGGCCGCATCGGGCACGGGTTGCCGAGATCGATGGGGGAGAGGCCCTTGCGTTGATGGCCTGGACGGCCGCTTCCGGGGGCGCCTACGGCAGGAGGCGGGGTAGTCCGGTGGGACGAATGTACGCCTGGTGGGCGCTGGCCTCCCTCCTTGGCCTGGACGACATCGAGGATCCCGACCTGCTTGGTGCGGGAATCGGCGAACTCGTTTGGATGCGCTGGGATCCGGGCGACCAAATCGGTGGATGGGGTTTTCACCTAGCCGTTGCAGATCCCGACGATGGTCTGGCCTGGGCAATCAGCGCCGTCGACGCCGTGTGAGGCGGTCGGGCATCGTATCTATGCGGGGTGGTCGTTGGTGAGATCACTAGGCAAAGACGCGCTACCCCGGTCTGGGCGACGCAATGCAAAGAACGCCGCAAGCCCGCCGGCAACCAGTGCGATGGACCCGATGGTGATCTTGGTCCGGCCGATCTTGCCCACATTGGGAGCTTTGGCTCCGACCGTACCAAATCGGCATCGCGAGGAGCGGTCGAGCACATCTCCCACAAGACGTCGCCCATCGAACGACTGATGCGTACCCGCATCGGTGCGCTCAGGTTCCAGAGTCACGATGCGACCCAACCCGCCCCCGAGGGGCAGGCCGAGACGGCAATCAAGCGGAGCGCTCCTTGACGATCTTGGGAATGCTGATGCGACGGATGGCGCGAAGCCCCGGCCATTGTGAGATCAAAGCGACGACCAGGATCGCCAGTGATGCCCAGAGGAAAGTTGTTGGTTGCACGTACAGATCGAAGGCGAAGAGATCGCTGGAGAAGGTTCCCATTGCAGCCTTGGCGGCGTAGTAACCGACGATGAGTCCCACAGGAATGCCCAGCATTGCCACCATCATGTTCTCTGCCGTGATGTACCGAGAGATGCTGCGGCGGTCGGTTCCCACAGCCAGCAGGGTGGCTACCTCCCGCGTCCGCTCCGCAATATTGACACTC
>JARFRN010000061.1 GCA_029287195.1 Acidimicrobiia bacterium
GTGATGCAGATGCAGTCCTGTCCGCCGGTTCCACCGGTGCGGCGCTGACCTCTGCGGTCTTCACGCTCGGTCGGCTCAAGGGTGTTTCCCGGCCGGCGATCGCCTCCTACTTCCCGTCGGGTAGCGTCGTTCTGGACATGGGGGCCAACCTGACATGTCGCCCTCAAGACCTGGCCCGATTTGCTGTGATGGGGGCGGCGCTGGCGCGGACTCGCTACGGGCTCGAGCGGGCCACTGTGGGCCTGCTCAACATCGGGTCGGAGCCCAGCAAAGGCCGAGTGTTGGAGCGGGAAGCGCACCGGCTGATCGGGTCTGTTCCCGGTATCGATTTCATCGGCAACATCGAGGGAACCGACCTCGCCCGAGCAGAAGCCAACGTGATCGTATGCGACGGCTATACCGGCAACATCATGCTGAAGACAGCGGAAGGGACTGCACGGCTGGTCTTCAATCTAATCCTCGAGGCGGTAGCCGTACCAGAATACGCCGACGCGGTTGAGACGTTGGCTCCTGCGATGATGCAGCTTCGGGAGCGGCTCAACCCGGAGCGCGCCGGCGGCGCCCATTTGCTCGGGGTCAAAGGTGTGGTCGTCGTAACCCACGGGTCGTCGACCCGTCTGTCGATCTCTTCGGCGGTAGCTACGGCTGCCGAGGCGGTCGAGGGTGGACTGCCGGACCTCATCGCCGCCGGGCTGGCCGAGAGCGCGAGCATTTCGTGACCGTCGTAGCAGAGCTCGGCTACGACTTTGGGTCAGAGGAACTGGTAACACTTGCCCTGACACATCGCTCGTATGCGGCGGAACACGGTCTTGATTGCTCCTATGAGCGCCTCGAATTCCTGGGGGATGCCGTGCTTCAACTCATCGTTACGAGGTATCTCTACGACAGGTACGATCAGCTTGCCGAGGGGGAGATGGCCAAGGTGCGAGCTGCAGTGGTCAACCAGAAGGCCCTGGCGACGATCGCCCGGAAGCTCCACGTCGGCGACTCGATTCTGCTCGGCCAGGGTGAGGAGACATCCGGGGGCAGGAACAAGGACTCGATACTGGCGGATGTCGTCGAGTCGCTGTTGGGTGCGATCTACCTCGATGGGGGCTATTCGCCGGTGGAGGAACTGGTCCTCCGCCACTGGATTCCGGTTATCGAGGAGCGCGCCACGGCCCCCGGGCGGCGGGACTACAAGACCCGCTTGCAGGAGCTACTGGCGCAACGCGGCCACATGCCCAGGTACGAACTGACCGAATCGGGCCCGGACCATGCGAAGGTGTTCGAGGCGGAGCTCTGGGTTGGAGACCGGCTCGTCGGTAGAGGCCGTGGGAGCTCGAAGAAGCGCGCCGAACAGGCGGCTGCCGCGGATGCCACCGGGCTATTCCAATAGGCGGACGCCGTGCCTGAACTCCCGGAAGTTGAGACCACCCGCCGCAGCGTGGCTGCATCGCTCGAGGGGACGACCATTTCCCAGGTCGTAGTGGAGCGGGGCAGAATGCTGCGTCGGCAACCAAACCCCGCCGACTTCGCGCGACGCCTCGTCCGGCGCAAGGTGCACCAGGTGGGCCGCCATGGCAAGTTCCTGCTGGTGACCCTCGACACCGACATCATTTGGGTGACACATCTTGGTATGTCGGGACGAGTCAGCCTCGTGGCGAGCGACGCTCCGTTGGCAGCCCACTCGAACGTGGTAGTCACCCTCGATAGCGGTATCGACTTCAGGCTTGTTGATCCCCGAACCTTTGGTTTTGTGGCGGCGTACACCCCGGAGGAATTCAGTGAATCATCGATTTCCCAACTCGGGCGGGATGCCCTCACGGACCTCCCGCGCAGTCGCCGGCTGCATGACCTGTTTGCCGGGCGATCCGCCCCGATCAAGGCACTCCTTCTCGACCAGCGCATCATCGCCGGTCTGGGCAATATCTATGCAGATGAGACCCTCCACCGAGCGCGCATCGGGCCCCACCGCCCCGGTGGCGCAATCACACTCGACGAGGCGGTGGCGTTGCGCAGGGGCATCAAGGAGACACTCAATCACGCACTTCGGTATGGGGGGACTTCGTTGGACGACCTGGCCTACCTGCTGCCCGACGGCCGCACCGGCGAATACGTCAACCGGCTGCGCGCCTACGGGCGGGAGGGGGAGCGGTGCCGGCGCTGCGGCGGCACTATTGTGCGCGAAGTGATTCGGCAGCGCAGCTCCTTCTGGTGTCCACAATGTCAGGAGTGACCGTGGATACCTTGTTCATGAGTGCCGCCGTCGCCGATGGAACATCGGCCGATCTTCAGATGAACCGGTCCATCCTCGTGCGGGATCGCCGGATCGCGTGGTTGGGGCACGAAGACGAGGCTCCAGAGCTCGGCGGAGACGCTCGCGTTATCGACGCCGGGGGGACGACGGTCGTACCGGGGATGGTCGATGCGCACAGCCACACCGTGCTTCCCGGCGGCTCGCACTGGATCGCCCGGATCGACGATTCGACCGAGGAGCTGCTGCTTGTTGCCGAAGAGAACGGCGAGATCGCCTATAGCGCCGGGACCCGGTGGTTTCGCGACGTTGGCTCACCCCCGCGCAACGGCAAGGCGCTGGCCCTGCGAGTGCGGGATGCTTGGAAGTCCCGCCATGATCGTCCATACGTGCGAGCTGCGGGTACCTGGATTTCGAAGTCCGGGGTGCTTCCTCCGACCATCGACATCGAGGCGGCAGATGCCGACGAGCTGGTGGCAGCGGTCATCAGCCAGATCGCGGACGGTACAGACTTGGTGAAGCTGTATCTCGACGGGCCCGATGTAGACACATCCCCGTGGACTGCAGATGAGATTGCCCGTGCTGTGGCGGTAGCTCATGAGCGCGATGTGCCCGTAACCGCCCATGCCACTCGGCTCGAAGGTGCCAGAGCCGGTGTCGGCGGGGGTGTCGACTGTATCGAACACGGCAGCCATCTCGATGTCGAACTGGCCGGCGAGATGGCGAAACGCGGTACCTACCTCGTACCAACTCTTGGTGTGCTGGCCTCCTGGGAGAGCTTTGCGACCACGACGAGCATCGAGAGGTTTGCGGCGGAGGAAGGAAAGGGTCTGCTTGCGGCGCGTAAGGAGTTGGCGTATCAAAGCGTGGGTCTCGCACGCCGGGCCGGGGTGAAGATTGCCGCCGGGACGGACTTCGGCGGCGGCTCACTTCGGGCAAATCAGATGGCTTGGGAGGTGGAATGTCTGGTCGCCGCCGGCTTGGAGCCATGGGAGGCTCTGGGCGCGGCCACCTGGGTTGGAGGAGACTTGCTGGGTGAACCCGACGCCGGCCGGCTTCGGGTAGGCGGCCCGGCGGACTTCTTCCTGGTGCACGGGAATCCGCTCGACGATCCGAGCGCGCTTTGGCGAGTATGGCGCAGTGGCTGAGCAGTAGGGGAGTTGGCCGCACTCGATGATGTCGAGCATTGTCGACCGCGGCCTTTGAATCACATCCCTGTCATTTCGTTGGTAAGCTCCATGCGCCGTGTTTCTCAAAACTCTGTCCCTCGCCGGGTTCAAGTCCTTTGCGGACCGAACCCGCCTCGATTTCGAGGCGGGCGTGAACGTCGTTGTCGGTCCCAACGGGACCGGCAAATCCAATCTGCTCGACGCGCTTGCCTGGGTGATGGGGACCCAGGCCACCAGGGCTCTGCGAACCGAGAAGATGGAGGACGTGATATTCGCAGGGACGGCTACCCGCCCGGCGCTGGGGCGAGCCGAAGTCACCATCGTATTCGAGAACTCCGACGGGTTCCTGCCGATCGGTTTGAGCGAGGTGAGAATGACGCGCCGCCTCTATCGCGACGGGACTTCCGAGTACGGACTCAACGGTGCACCATGCCGGTTGCTCGACCTGCATGAGCTGTTGTCCGACGGCGGTGTGGGACGTCACCAGCATGTACTGGTCGGACAGGGACAGATCGGGACCATTCTCAATGCCCGGCCCAATGAACACCGGGCGGTAATCGAAGAGGCCGCCGGTGTCACCAAGCACAAGAACCGTCGAGACCGGTCACTGCGCCGGCTCGAGCAAACTGAGATCGATCTTGCCCGGCTGAACGACATCCTGGATCAGCAGAGATCCCGGCTTCGGCCACTGAAGCGCCAAGCCAATGCGGCAGCTCGCCACGGCGCCGTCAAAGGCGAGATCAAGGCACTGCACTTATGGATGGGTGGTGAGAAGCTGCGAGCCCTACGCTCCCGCAGGGTAGGTGCCACTGCCGAGCATGAAGAGCTTGCGCAGCGGGTTGCCGGGGATGGTGCGGAGCTCGATGCGCTCAATGTGCAGCTGGCGTCGCTGCGCGGTGAGGCCGGAGATGTCGGCCGGGCCCTCGAAAGGGATACATCGGCGGTGGCACGCCTGGAGACTGTGTCCGAGAGGTTCCGCAGGATTGGACTGGTTGCCCGCGAGCGCCGTTTCTCGCTCGAGAGCCAGCAGCAGGGTGCTGGTGAACGCCGCCAGGACCTCCAACTCGAGGTGACCGAACTCGAGAGCGCGATAGCGGCGGCGATAGCGGCTGAGAAGACGGCAAGTGATCTTGCCGGGCAGAGAGAGACGACGCTTCACCAACTCGAGGACGAGGAGCGATCTCTCGCAGAACAGACTCAATTGCCGGCTGAGGGGATCGTGGCAAATCTTCGCGGCGATCAGCGGTCGTTGGAGAATGCTGCCGAGCGCGACGCCAAGGAGTCCGCTGAACTCGCCAAACGTCGCGAGTTCATCCAAGGCCGATTGGAGGAAGAGGAACAGGATGCTGCAACGCTGATCGGAGCCATTCGCCAGACTGATGAGGCGATAGCGGTGGCGCAGCCGGCTTTCACCACTGCAGCGGATGCGGCCCGACAGTCGCAGCAGCGTTTTGAGACCGCCGAGGCCCAGCACAAGGAGGCGTCGATCGCGTTGGCCGCGGCGCAGGCTCGGGTCGAGGCGCTGCAGCATGCGCTGGAGGAGTTGGCCGATCCGGTCGCACGCCAACGGGCCCTCGAAGCCAACGAAGTACTCGGATCTCTGATCTCCCGGCTCGACGTACCGGTCGACTTGGCCGTCGCCGTCGATGCCGCCCTCGGCGAGTGGAGAGATGCTCTAGTCGTCACCGGGCGCGATGCGGTGGCCGCCATCGCCACTCTGCTCAAAAACGAAGGAACCGGCGGATTGAGCTTCGTCGTGGGCGGCACACACACCGAGCCGCCGGCCCGACCCGTGGCCCAGGAGTGGGGAGTCGATGCTCTGGTCGATCTCCTTGGTCCGGGTGCCGATCGAGCTTTGGCGGCTCAGTTGCTCGGCGATGTGGTCATTGCTGAGGGGTGGTCCGCAGCGTGGCGGATAGTTGCGTCGCAATCCAACATCACGGTCGTAACCCCAGAAGGTGATGTGATCACGCGCACGGGGATGCGGGTGGCGCATCCCGACGGTGCCGGACCGGCAGCCCTGGAAGCTGCCGAGGTAGCCCTGGAAGAAGCGCAAATCGAGCTGGCACGGGCAGAGACTCTCGTGGTCACCAACCGCAGGGAATTCGAGGAACTGCATGCGGCCGAGCGGAGCGCGCTCGAAACACTGGAAGAGCTCGAGGCTCGGCTCGCAGGGTACACCGAGGCATTGGCATTGAACGAGCGCGCCCGGGCGGCGAGCACCGAGGAGCTTGGCCGTATCGAGTCACGCGCCGCCGGGCTTGCGATCGCAGTAGCTGCTCGCCGTGAGCGACTCGCGGAATTGCGAGCGCGCATCGAGGGCTTTGAGGGCGAAGAACGAGCTCGCCAGGAAGCCTGGGAAGCGCTCAATCGGCGCCGCAACGACGTGGCGCGACGGCGCGATGAGGCCCGGCGCTTGCGGGAAGAGGTGGCGGCGGAGCTAGCGGGCGCCGGAGAGCGCCGCCGTCTGCTGGAAAGCCGATTTGAAGCCGCCCGGCGTGAGCTGGGAGCGGTTGACGACAGTCCGGTCGATCCCGCCTTGATTACACGCCTCGAGACGATCGAGCGCGACTCGCACCGGCTCCTTGCCGTCGTGAAAGACCATATCGAGACGTTGAGAGGGCGCCAGCACCGGCTGCGGGCCGAGATGAGCGAGGCCGACGAGCGGCTGACCGAAGCGCACGGGCGTCGGTCAGAACTGGAGAGAGATCAGGCAGAGGCCAAGGAACGTATCTCCGCGCTCGCGATCGAGCTGGCAGAGATCGCAGTGCGCGACGAGGCCGTTGCAGAAGGGCTGCGGCGAGATGCGGATGTAGACGAGGAAACTGCCCTCGCAGCGCCATGTCCTGAACTCGACGAAGGGACCGAACCCCACGACCGGTTGATGACCCTGCAGGCTCAGCTGCGGCGGATGGGTCCGATCAACCCCTTGGCGGGGCAGGAGTATGAGGAACTTGCGGCCCAAGTCGGATTACTCGAGAGCCAACTGGCGGACCTCGAGGAATCCCGGGCCGAATTGCGCAAGGTCGTCAGAGCGCTCGATGCGGAAATGGCAACGATGTTCCGCCAAGCCTTCGATGACATCTCCGGCTTCTTCGAGGAGAATTTCGCTCTCGTGTTCCCCGGCGGCAAGGGAAGGCTCACGCTGACAGATCCCGACAAGCCACTGGAGACCGGAGTCGAGATCGAAGCGCAGCCGCACGGCAAGAAGGTAGGAAAACTGAGCCTCCTTTCCGGTGGCGAGAAGTCGCTGGCGGCGCTGGCTTTCCTCTTCGCCGTGTTTCGCGCCCGCCCTTCACCGTTCTACGTGCTCGACGAGGTCGAGGCAGCCCTCGACGACTCCAACTTGCGCAGATTCCTGCGACTGGTCAGGACGCTGCGGGAAAGCGCCCAGGTCGTCATCATCACCCACCAGCAGCAGACGATGGAAGCCGCCGACATCCTCTACGGTGTCACCATGGAACCGGGCGAATCGTCACAGGTGATAGCGAAACGCATCCACGAACGCGTGGTCTGAGGCTGCCATCCAGAGGTAAGAGTTCTTGACTCTCAGGAGTCGGTGGGGCTCATATGGGTGAGTGGTGCCCGCGCCTCGAATGCGGCAATGGCCCGGGAGTATCGTCCCCGACCCCCCGGGACCTAGCGCTATCGGTGCAGCGCGGTATCC
>JARFRN010000116.1 GCA_029287195.1 Acidimicrobiia bacterium
CGGGCTCGATCCAGTCCCAGCCGCTCAGGCCGCCCGGCCGAACCCACCAGCAGGCTGCCGCCACTGAACAGCGCCGCCGGTTCCCCATCGACCACCGCGAGGTAGCTGAGATGTTCCGGCGTGTGCCCGGGAGTGTGAATCGGTCGGACGCTCCAACTCCCGGAAGTTATGTCCTCATTGTGAAAAGCCGGCAGATGGTCGAACTTCACCGCTCCGGCTGCGGGCAGAACCACTTCTGCCCCGGTTACTGCCGCCAATTCGCGTCCCCCCGACACGTAGTCGTTGTGAATGTGGGTCTCCAGCACATATCGCAGCTCGGCGTTGCTTTCGTTGAGCACGAACAGGAACCGATCGATGTCTCGCTGCGGATCGACCACGATGGCCTGCCCGTCGTGCACGACAACGTAGGTGTTGTCGCCCAGCCCCGGTGTTCTGATCGTTGTGATTTCCATTAGCTCAGTTCGACAGGTCCGTAGGGTGTTTCCAGCAAGGCGACTAGACGCGGCTCGACACCAACCCGGACATCGAGGTCGATGCGTAGCGCCTTGAGCATAAGAGTTATCGACTCCGGTGACGGATGGTATCCCGTCAACTCGACAAGGGTCACTCCGGTCGGAGAAATGTCGGAAGGATGAGGACAGCCCTCGTCCCATTCGATCAGGTTCGGGACCAAACCGTCTCCGGCGCCGGTCGGCAACGTGAGACGCCATGACAACCGGTGCCCATCGGGAGTCTCTCGGAAGACTTTGTGCACATCGCCTGCTTTGTAGCCGGCTGCGTGAGCATGAGCTGCTACCCGTTCAATGCGTTCGACCCGTGCCGTCCAAGTGACCAAACGAGGCTGCTCGATGTTGCCGACCCCGTACCAGTAGCCCTTCACCGGCGGCGGTTGACCCGAGTCGGGGCCGATTATCTCCAGATAGCATCCCTCGCCAAGAGACAGCACCGCGTTTCGTGTGCCGTATCCCAGATGCCGCCCGCCTGCAGTCGCCTCGACACCAAGGAGACGCGCTAGGTCGTGCACGCTGGCATCAACGTCCTTGGTTGCATAGACGAGGTGATCGATCACGGGGTAACGATACCCGCAACGCCGCTGAATCCAGTTGCACAACTGGTCCGAAGCAACCAGTGAGCCGCCGCGAATTGTCGCAACGGTCGTTAACCTCGGAAGCACTACCTGCAACGGAGCCAAACGAATGATCATCGACGGATTCACCCACCAGCTACCAGACACCGACCCGGGCGAGACAAAGGAGTGGCTGGAGTCGCTGGATACGGTCATCAGCGCTGAGGGTCCGGCGCGAGCCCGTTTTCTCATGGCGAAGCTCATAGAGCGCGCCCGGGCGCAGAACGTCGGGGTCCCCGCCTCCGTGAGCACCCCATATATCAACACAATCCCACCCGAGCACGAGGCCTGGTTCCCAGGGGATGAGGATATCGAGCGTCGCATTCGCCGTTTCATACGCTGGAACGCCGCCGTGATGGTCATCAAGGCCAACTACGAGGCAGAGGGTATCGGCGGACACCTTTCGACCTTCGCCTCTTCGGCAGTCCTCTACGAGGTCGGCTTCAATCACTTCTTCCGGGGCAAAGCCGACGGTACCCCGGGCGATCACGTGTATTTCCAGGGTCATGCCGCTCCCGGCATCTACGCCAGGGCCTTTCTCGAGCACAGAATCGATGATGCGGACCTAAACCGGTTCCGGCGGGAAATCGGGGGCGGGCTCTCGTCCTATCCGCACCCGCGGCTCATGCCCGATTTCTGGGAGTACCCGACAGTCTCGATGGGACTCGGGCCGATCAACTCGATCTATCAGGCTCGTTTCAACAAGTACTTGTCCCATCGCGAGCTCGACGACACCACCGACTCCCGCGTGTGGTGTTTCCTCGGCGACGGCGAGACCGACGAGCCGGAGACACTCGGGTCGATCTCGCTGGCAGGAAGAGAGAAGCTCGATAACCTCACGTGGGTAGTCAACTGCAACCTGCAGCGCCTCGACGGCCCGGTGCGTGGCAACGGCAAGATCATCCAGGAACTCGAGGCCATCTTCAGGGGCGCCGGTTGGAATGTCATAAAGGTGATCTGGGGCAGCAGCTGGGATCCGCTGCTTGCCAAGGACGTCGACAACGTTCTCGTCGAGAAGATGAACTCGACTGTGGACGGCGAGTACCAGCGATTCAAGGCGGAAGATGGGGCGTTCGTGCGAGAGCATTTCTTCGGGCCTGATCCACGCCTTCGCCAAATGGTCGAGCACATGAGCGACGACGATATCTGGAAGCTGCGGCGTGGCGGCCTCGACTACCGAAAGGTCTATGCGGCGTACAAGGCGGCAACAGAGGTCAAAGGTGCCCCTACCGTGATCCTAGCCAAGACCATCAAGGGCTGGACGCTCGGACCCGACGTCGAGGGTCGCAATGCGACTCATCAGATCAAGAAGCTCACAAACCAACAGCTGCTGACGCTGCGATCACGATTGCACCTCGAGAACGACATACCGGCCGAGGCTCTCGAGGGAGACGCCGAACCACCGTATTACCGCCCGAGTGAGGACTCGCCCGAGTACAAGTATCTGATGCAGCGGCGCAAAGCACTCGGCGGCTCGTTGCCGAGTCGGGTCATCGACATTCGCAAACCGCTCGAAATGCCAGATGACAGCGTCTACGGCGAGTTCGACGCCGGGTCCGGCAAAGCAGAGGTATCGACAACCGGCGCCTTCGTGCGCTTGCTGCGATCTCTCGCCCGCGATGAGAACTTCGGAAGGAGAGTCGTTCCGATCATTCCCGACGAGGGACGGACCTTCGGGATGGACGCCCTCTTCAAAGAGCTCAAGATCTACGCGTCGGGGGGCCAGCTGTACGAGCCGGTTGATCACAATATGCTTCTCTCCTACGTGGAGGACGACGACGGCCAGATCATCGAGGAGGGAATCACCGAGGCCGGCAGCCTGGCGAGCTGGATCGCAGCAGCCACTTCGTATGCGACCCGCGGTGTGCCCGTGGTGCCGTTCTTCATGTTCTATTCGATGTTCGGCTTCCAGCGCGTCGGCGATTCGATTTGGTCCGCAGCCGACGCTCGAGCTCGCGGGTTCCTGCTCGGCGGAACCGCCGGGAGAACCACCCTATTGGGCGAGGGGTTGCAGCACCAGGATGGGCACAGTCATTTGCTGGCATCGACGGTGCCGGTGTGCCGGGCGTATGACCCGGCGTTTGCGTATGAGGTGGCGACCATCGTTCGCGACGGTCTGCGGCGCATGTATGTCGAAGGCGAGGACAGCTTCTATTACCTCACCATGTACAACGAGAACTACCTCCAGCCGGCCAAGCCCGAGGGGGTCGATGAAGGAATCGTTCGCGGTCTCTACAAGTTCAGCGATCGGCCGGAGAGCGGCACTCACCGGGCAACAATTCTGTTCTCCGGGCCTGCGCATGCGGCCGCCCGCCACGCCCAGCAAGAGCTGTTAGAGCACTACGGAGTCGCCGCCGATCTGTGGAGCGCCACCAGTTACAAGGCGCTACGGGAAGAGGCGAGCGAGGTCGAACGCTGGAACCGACTGCACCCGACGGAGGAACCACGCATTCCGTTCATGACCACGGCATTGCAGAGCGGAGCGGGCCCGGTGATCGCGGTTTCGGACTACATGAAGATGGTGCCCGATCAAGTAGCACGCTGGATTCCGCGCCGCTTCTTGCCGCTCGGCACCGATGGCTTTGGGCGCTCCGACACCCGCGAAGCGCTACGCCGGTTCTTCGAGGTCGACACCGGCCATGTCGTGGTGGCGACGCTGGCCGCTCTGGCGCAGGACCAGGTGGTGGCGGCGCATGTGGTCGAGGATGCTATCAAGCGTTATGGCATCGATCCGGACATTGCCGATCCACGCACCAGGTAGTCCGCCCGAGCCCGACTAGCTTGGGGCTGATGGCCCCCCTATTCGAGTTCCGGGACATAGATGTCCTAGTCGGATCCTCGGCGGTCTTGAAAGGTGTAACCGCCACGATCCCGGACCAGCGTCTGGCCGTGATTGCGGGCGCTTCGGGATCAGGCAAAACCAGCCTGCTACGGCTGTGCAATCGGCTCGACGTTCCAACCGGCGGACAGATCAAGTACCGCGGCGACAATCTGCTAGAGCTCGACCCACGCGCCCTCCGCCGCCGAGTCGGGATGGTCTTCCAGCAACCTGCGATCTTCCCCGGCTCCGTACGCGACAACCTGCGGACGGCCGACCACCACGCCAGCGACGAGGACATGACGGCGGTCCTGGCAAGCGTTGACATCGACAGCTCCTTTCTCGATCGGGTCGGCGACAGCCTTTCCGGGGGTGAGGCCCAGCGGGTTTGCTTGGCCCGGGCGCTCATGTGCAAGCCTGCGGTGCTGCTCATGGACGAACCGACCGCATCGCTCCATCCCTCCGCCGCAGCCACCCTCGAGCAGACGACTCAGCGACTGCGGTCTGAGCACAGCCTCGAAGTCGTGTGGGTAACGCACGATCTCCGCCAGATCAGTCGGCTGTCCGAGCACCTCCTGGTTCTGGACGACGGCCGGGTCCTGTACGCCGGTGATCCGGGAACGGCAAGAGCGCAGGAAGCCCTGGCAACCCTGGCCGCCGAGGAGGGGGAATGATGCTAGAGGGAGACGTAGACGCGCTCGGGCTCGCAGCCTCGCTCATCCTCGTCGGGTTGGCGATTGCGGTGTCGCTGAGCCAGCAATTGCGCATCGAGCGTCAACTCGTCTGGGCAACGCTGCGCGCTTTCCTACAACTGATCGTGATGGGATCCGTCCTTGCGTGGCTCCTCGAGCCCGGGCGCAGCATCTGGTATTCCTGGGCGTGGGTGGCGGGAATGGTGGTCTTTGCCGCCTGGACGGTGCGTGCCCGCGCCCCGGAGGTTCCTGATCTCTTTCCAATTGCCCTGGCGGCCATCGCAACGGCGACGGTCACGACCATGGGTGTGCTGTTCGGTCTCGGTGTGTTCCCTGCCGAGGCGCGAGCAATTGTCCCGCTCGGTGGAATGATGATTGGCAACTCGCTGGGAGGCACGGTGCTGGCCGCCCGCCGGGTTGCCGACGAGCTTGCCGACAAGCGACCTGAGGTGGAAGCAAGGCTGGCCCTGGGAGACTCGGCACATCGTGCCGGCCGGCCGTATGCGAGATCGGCGATTCGAACGGCGATGACCCCACAGATCGAAGCAACCAAGGCCGTGGGTCTCGTGTTTCTCCCCGGAGCGATGACGGGGCTGATACTCGCCGGCGTCAAGCCCGTTGACGCAGTGCTCGTCCAGGCCGCGATCATGTATCTGATCCTCGGTGCGGTGGCCACGACTTCGGTAGTCGTCGCCCTCGGTTCGATCACACGCCTCTTTACACCAGATCACCGGCTCCGCCCACTCGTTCGCCGCGACAACGCTTGAGCGCCGGCCATCTGCTGTAATCGGATCCCAACCAAAGTGAGCAGCATGAAACTCGGCGTCTCGATCTTCCCAACCGACACGACCATCGAACCCGGCCGGCTGGCGCGAGCAGTCGAAGACCGCGGGTTCGAGTCGCTGTGGTTCCCCGAGCACAGCCACATCCCGACGAGTCGGGTCACCCCGTGGGGTGGCCGGCAAGACGCACCCCCGCTCCCGGAGATGTACTGGCGAACCCACGACCAGTTCGTTGCCCTCACCGCAGCAGCGGCAGCAACAAAAACTCTCCGGGTCGCGAGCGGTATCACTTTGGTTGCACAACGAGATCCGATCTGGCTGGCGAAGCAGGTCGCCAGCGTCGATCAGCTCTCGGGCGGACGTCTGCTCTTCGGCATTGGTTATGGATGGAACAAGGAGGAGATGGCCCAGCACGGTGTCGACTACACGGAGCGGCGAGCGCTGCTTCGCGAGAAGGTCCTGATGATGAAAGCGCTGTGGACCGAGGAGACTGCCGCCTACGAGGGCGACCTGGTGTCGCTGGAGTCGAGCTGGGCGTGGCCGAAGCCGCTACAGCAACCTCACCCGCCGATAGTCATGGGTGGTAGCGCCGGCCCAAAGACCTTTGCGCACATCGTGGAATTCTGTGACGGGTGGATGCCGATCTACAGTAGCCACCGCCTCACCGACAAGATTGCCGACATGCATCGAGTAGCCGAGGCAGCGGGACGCGATCCGGCGACGATCGAGGTCGGGGTCTTCTCAGCACCGCGCGATACTGCCAAGCTGATCGAGTTGGCCGAAGCCGGTGTGGCCCGCGCCGTCTTCAGCCTTCCTCCCGTAGAAGAGTCGATCGTACTTGCCAAGCTCGACAAGTACGCGGCTGTTGCCAACAGCTTGGGATTCGACGACATCGAACCCCATAATCCGCAATCGCTCTAGTCGGCGACGCCGGCCATCGCCACGATTCGACTCGGACGCAGCCGCACCAGCAGCTCCCCCGGGACACCGTTTCGTTTCCCATATTCTTCGGCGCGATCAGGTCCCATATACCGGGCGCCGATTACGGTCGCCCAGCGGAGCAGCTCATCGGGCTCTTCGCTGATCGTGACCTCGCCATCGAGCAAAACGAAAGCGTAGGGCGGTTGCTCCTCATCGACCACCATGGAGACACGACCGTCCCGACGCAGCGCCCTCCCCTTACCCGAAGTCTCGTAGGTGGTGAAGACCACATCGTCCTCGTCGAGCACGAACCAGACGGGAGTGACCAGAGGCCTACCGTCCTTGCGGACAACGGCGAGCTTCCCGGTTCGCGTACCTGTGGACAGAAAAGAGCGGATCTGCTCTGGTGTCATCTCGATCATGGCCACAACCTAGCTGCCGGGCACGGGCCCAACACGGTAGGCCATCCGGCCCCTAGATGCTCGATGACGAATGTGTTCGAATCACACCGTACATGGGGAAGGACCAGTCGCGCAGCCGGGTTCCCTCTCAACGAAGATGAATCGTCCGCTCCGACCCCAGGCTGCGCTCAGGAGGAGACCATGAGCAAGCGCCTACCGGCCTTCGGCGTACTGGCGATCGGCGTCATCGTGCTGATCGTGCTCTTTGCCAACAACCTGTTCACCGTTGGCACTGCATTTGAGGAGTTGACCGACGAGTTTCGGCCGATCATGACCGACGAGGCCATTGCCGCCGCCAAGGCGGATGTAGCCGGCCTCGGCGCGGTCAGCGAAGAGTTCAACACTCAAGTTGCTCCCGCGGTTGCGGAGGCGCTACAGATGACGCCGGATGAGCTCAACACATTCCTGGGTACGAACTTCCCGGCGGTAGCCGCCGGCGTAGCCGCCCTACCCGGCATCGTCGACCAGTTCACGAGTGTGGTCGCACTCCTCGAGCAACAGCAGTCCAACTTCGAGCAAGCGGACCAGATCCCAACATCGAACCTCCCGGCGAGCTCCGTGCCGTGGATCATCCTGCTGATCGGGGTTGGAGCACTGCTTGTCGGCATCGTGATGCTGGGCAGAAGCAACTATGCCTGGCTGGTCGCAACCGGGTTCGGTGTCCTCGTCGTAGCTCTATCTCTGCTTCTCTCTTTCCTGCCGAAGTCGAGCGCAGCAGATGACCTCAACGCGGCTTTGAAGCCGGTCTACACCCCAGAGCTCGTGGCACAGTCGGCGCAAGCTCTCGGAGTGGTTGGCGCGATGGGTCAGCAGATGCAGGAAGAGATGCTCCCCGCCCTCGCGCAGCAACTGCAGATGGACGAAGCGGGCATGGAAGCGTTCCTCAGCCAGTTCCCGGCAACCGCGGCAGCGCTCGAAGGCCTCTCCGGATCGATGGAGCGCTTCCAGACCATGGTCACCGCATTCGACAGTCAGCTCGAAAACTACGACACGATCAAGAACACCGAGCTCTACCCGATAGCACTCCTGGTTCTGGTATCCGGCCTGCTGATAGTTGTGTGCGGGATCTGGTTGTTCATCGTGGCGCGTCGAGAGCGGCCGGCCCAGGAACCGGCAGCCTGAGCCGTCGGGCCCCACGCCTTTGACCGAGGCGGGAGGGACGATCGCAAAACCTATCTTCGGCTGGGTCAGCCGCTGCGAACGTGCTGCCTGACCCAGGTGTGCATCGCAATGCCCGAGGCGACCCCCGCATTTATCGACCTAGTCGACCCGAACTGTGCAATCGAGTACACCACATCGCAGCTTTGTTGCATCTCGACCGAGAGTCCCGGACCCTCTTGCCCGAAGACCAAGACGCAGGCCTCCGGCAGTGTGGCTTCCTCCAACGGCAGTGATCCCGGAAGGATGTCGATGCCGACAAGCGGCAGGCTTTGCAGATCCGCCCAGTCGGTGAACCCTTCGACCGTCGGATGGTGGCGAACATGTTGGTAGCGATCTGTGACCATCGCACCACGTCGGTTCCATCTTCGTTTGCCGACGATGTGCACCTCGGCGGCCAGGAATGCGTTGGCGTTGCGAACAACAGTTCCGATGTTGAAGTCGTACTGCCAGTTCTCGATGGCGATGTGGAACGCATGGCGGCGGCTATCGAGATCGGCGAGGATTGCATCATTCGTCCAATAGCGGTACTTGTCGACGACGTTGCGTCGGTCTCCGCGTGCGAGTAGCTCCGGGTCGAGGCGCGGATCATCCGGCCAAGGGTTGGGGTGAGGACCGACGCCGACTTCGTGATCTGCCATCGTCCTCAGGTTAGGAAGGTCTCGCCCTTCGTTGTCGGGGGAATCGGTCATGCTGCGGGCCTTGCGTTCGTCGAAGCCCCGAGCTTCGCGCTCCGCCGGGCGCAGGTTCAGCGTGATCAGCTTCTTGTTGCG
>JARFRN010000148.1 GCA_029287195.1 Acidimicrobiia bacterium
CGGCGCTTTTCTCGGGCGCGAGCCATCGACCGTGGCTTTTCTGGCCAATCTGGGATTGGGTGACGGGGCGGAGTAGTTGCTTGCCGGCTCCCGCTCCCAACTCATTGTGATTCCCGTGCAAGCTCGACCAACCGATGACGATCGACCTTCCCGTTGTTGAGTAGCGGGATTTCTGTCACGAACAGCCACCGCTTCGGCACTTCGTGGCGAGCCAGTTGCAGCCGGGCCCATTCCTCGATCTCCCTCACCGCGTCGGCGTCGGCAACTAGAACCGCCCCGACCAAGTTGCCCCACTCCGGATCGGGAACACCGACGACTTCGACTCGCTGGACGAGCGGGTGGCGGCCGATCACGTCTGCCACCGCGGCCGGATATACGTTCTCTCCACCGGTGACGATCATGTCGTCGAGCCGCCCCGCGACGATGAGGCGTCCCCTGCCATCGATCGAGCCGATGTCGCCGGTGCGATACGGTCCAGTCCGATCGGGCTCGCCGAGGTAACCGGGCGATACCGCCGGGCCGTCTACGAGGATCTCGCCGGATATCTCGTCGACCATGACCGACATCCCCCGCAGCGGTATCCCGGCTGTGCCAAGCGACTCGCGCGCTACGCCGGGACTAACAGTGGTCGCCTGGGAACAGGTCTCGGTCATCCCATAGGTCTGCAACACCGGCAACCCTGCATCGAGGGCACGCTCTACCAAGGACACGGACGCCGCAGCGCCGCCCAGCAGCACCGCCTTCATTCCCTCATATGGTCCTGGATCTGATTCGAGAATCCGGCTGAGCATGGTGGGGACGAGACTGGCAATCGTGACCTCACCACGCTTCATTGCCCCGGCGGCGCGGGCCGCGTCAAAGGCATCGTGCACTACGACCGTGCCACCGGCAAACGCCGAGCGCCACAACACGGAGAGGCCACCAATGTGGTGCAGTGGAAGATTGAGCAGCCAGCGGTCTGCCGCGGCGTTGCCGATGCGCTCCGCAGCGGCGACAACAGCAGCGGCCACGTTGCCGTGTGTCAAACGGACCGGGCGTGGGGAGCCGCTGCTACCCGAGGTGAGTAGAACCGTGTGGAGTTGGTCCCGGTTTGGCGTGACCGCAGGGCGGACCGGCTCTCCGAAGATATCGAGGTCAGCGATCAATTCCGGAATCCCCCACTTGGTTCGGATCCCGTCCGCTCCGCCTATCAGCATGGGACTCTGCGGATCAGCGACCATCACTGCGGCTCCTAGCCGCCAGCTCGCCCACATACCGGCGAGCACTCGGCGTTGTACTCGAAATGGTGCAAATCCCATCAGCCGAGTCGGGGCTAGTCCAAACGACTGCTGCAGCTGACCGGCAGCCCGCGCCGCAAGATCGTCCAGTTCGGAATACGACACCTCTTTGCCATCGTCTTCGATCAGTGCAGTGTGGTCGGGCGTGGCCGCCGCCGCAGCAGCCAACCAGTTCGTCTGTGGAGCGGGGTCTTCCATGTGGATCACTACAGTATCGCTCTGTCCGCAAACGGAGGCACCTCGTGGTCTCAGAGATCTTTGACTCGACAGCATGGGAACCGGTACCCGGCTTCGACTTCACCGACATCACCTACCACCGCGCCAACCAGGTCGGTGCGGTTCGGGTCGCGTTCAATCGGCCGGAAGTCCGCAATGCATTTCGCCCCCATACAGTCGATGAGTTGTATACCGCACTCGATCATGCCCGGATGACCTCGGATGTCGGCTGTGTGCTGCTGACCGGGAACGGCCCCTCGTCAAAGGATGGGGGCCGGGCGTTCTGCTCCGGTGGCGACCAGCGGATTCGCGGCAAGGATGGCTACCAGTACGAAGACGAAGCAGGTGTCGAGACCGCCCGGCTGGGTCGGTTGCACATCCTCGAGGTGCAGCGCCTGATTCGATTCATGCCCAAGATCGTCATTGCGGTCGTCAACGGCTGGGCTGTTGGCGGGGGTCACTCGCTGCACGTCGTGTGCGACTTGACCCTGGCGTCGCAGGAGCATGCCGTCTTCAAACAGACGGACGCCGATGTCGCCAGTTTCGATGGAGGCTACGGTTCCGCACTGCTGGCGCGCCAAGTCGGCCAGAAGAAGGCCAGAGAAATCTTCTTTCTGGGGAGGGATTACAGCGCCGACGAGGCGGTGGCGATGGGCGCGGCCAACGCAGCCATCCCTCACGCAGATCTGGAGGCGGCAGCGTTGCAGTGGGCGACCGAGATAACGAGAAAGAGCCCCACCGCGCAACGCATGTTGAAGTATGCCTTCAACCTCGCAGATGACGGTTTGGTGGGCCAGCAGTTGTTCGCCGGCGAAGCGACCAGACTCGCCTATGGCAGCGACGAGGCCCAAGAGGGCCGAGATGCCTTCCTCGAGAAGCGGGATCAGGACTACAGCCACTTCCCCTGGCACTTCTGACCATGCCGGAAGTGCGCTCCTGGATCGTGGCGGCGCGTCCGGCAACGCTGGCCGCCGGAATTGCGCCGGTGCTAGTCGGAACCGCTCTTGCCGTCGCCGCCGACGTGTTCCGCTGGGACGCCTTCATCGTCACCTTGATCGCCGCAGTGTTGATCCAGATCGGAGTCAACTACGCCAACGACGTTGCCGACGGAACCCGCGGCACCGACGCCAACCGGATCGGCCCGATCCGAGCCGTGGCTTCAGGGCTGATCACCCCGCGACAGATGTGGGCCGGCATCGGAGTCGTCTTTGGAATGGCGGCACTCGCCGGCCTGTACCTCGTCAAGCTCGGGGGACCATGGATCCTCGTCATCGGGATTGTGTCGATTGCGGCGGCCCTGGGCTACACCAACGGTCCCATCCCGTATGGCTATTACGGTCTCGGCGAGCTCTTCGTGTTCGTCTTCTTTGGGCTGGTCGCCACCGCCGGAACCCGGTTCGTCTTCGACAGAACCCTCGAGAGCGGTGCGTGGGTAGGAGGAGTAGCCATGGGGCTCCTGGCAAGCGCCATTCTCCTCGCCAACAACATCCGCGATATCGAGACCGACGCCACAGCCGACAAGCGGACCTTGGCAGTCATCGTGGGCCGACGTAACGCCGTCCTCCTCTACGCGGGGTGCGTTCTCGGAGGTGTACTCACCTCGGCGGTGGGGGTTGCATTCGATTGGCTCCCCGCCCCGACCTTGTTGACTCTGCTGACGCTGCCGATAGCCCTTCCGCTGGTGAGAAGGCTGCAACACGAGGTATCCGGTCCACCGCTGATCCGAGTTCTCAAGGGGACCGCCCGGCTCCAGCTTCTCGTCGCGCTGCTGCTATCCGCCGGAATCCTCATTGCGTGATCGGTCCTATTGTGCGGGCAGCGGATAGAAGGAGAAGCGATGAAGCTGGTCCCCCTGGTTTACGTTACCGACATGGAACGCGCCATCGGTTTCTACACGAGCCTTCTCCCGGCGAGTTCGGTTGTGACCTCGTCGCCCTACTGGACCGAGTTGAACGTTGGTGGAGCGACACTCGCCCTGCACCTGGCGGAGAACGTTGACCACGGCAACGACGGGATGGCGCTCGGTCTGGATGCCGCCACCCCGCTCGAAGACGTGATTTCGTCGCTCGCCTCAGCCGGAATCCAACCGTCGAGCGAGATCTGTGCCCAACCATTCGGAAGGTCGGTGTCGGTTGTCGATCCAGACGGCATGATCATCCAGATCAACGAGCACGCGGCGCCGCCCGTCACCTAACCCTCTTCTCGAGTAGCCGCACCCCATATCCATAGATGGCGTCACTTGCACAGGGATGAAAGAGCTGCTCGCCACCACCCACTGATAGGCTTCCCCCCCATGACCGAACCTCTGGTGCGTGCCACCAACCTCTCCAAGCGCTTCGGTGACTTCACCGCCGTCGACTCCATAGACTTCGCGGTCCGACCCGGCGAAGTCTTTGGCTTCCTCGGCCCAAATGGTGCAGGCAAGAGCTCGACGATGAAGATGATCGGCGCCGTCTCGCCGGTGACCTCCGGCGAGCTGAGCGTCTTTGACCTCGATCCCGCTACGCACGGTTCTGCGATTCGCTACCGACTCGGTGTGGTTCCCCAGGAGAACCTCCTCGACACCGAGCTCACCGTCTTCGAGAACCTCTTCATCTACGGCCGATACTTCGATCTCCCCAAAAGCGTGATCCGGGAGCGGATCGACGAGTTGCTTGCATTCGCCCAGCTCGAGGAGCGCCGCCACGACCTGGTCGATCCCCTGTCGGGAGGCATGAAGCGGCGTTTGACGATCGCTCGCGCCCTGATCAACCAGCCCGACCTGATGCTGCTCGATGAACCAACCACCGGCCTCGATCCCCAGGCCCGCCACGCGCTGTGGGACAGGCTGTACCGGCTCAAGCAACAGGGCGTGACCCTGATCATCACCACTCACTACATGGATGAGGCGGAGCAGCTGTGCGACCGGCTCGTGATCATGGACAAGGGGCAGATAGCCGCCGAAGGATCGCCCCGCTACCTGATCGATCGCCATGCGACGCGCGAAGTGGTTGAGCTGCGCTTACCCGTCGGCCACTCCGTGGACGAAACACAATTCGACGGTCTCGCCAAGCGTATCGAGGTGCTTCCGGATCGAACGCTGCTCTACACCGACAGTGCCGATCGGACCCTGCTCGATCTCGCAGAGCGCACCCTCGACATCGAGAGCACTGTTGTGCGCCGTTCCACACTGGAGGACGTATTCCTCCGCCTCACCGGCCGGAGCCTGGTCGACTAATGGCGGCACCCGGATCCGCCCTCGTAGTCGAACGCAATGCCCGGGTCTACCGGCGCACCTGGCGGGGATCGGTAATCAGCACGTTCCTGAATCCAATCTTGTATCTGCTGGCGATGGGGCTCGGACTCGGCAGCCTGGTCGACGATGGTGGCGGCTCGGTTCAGCTCGAATTCGAGTACCTCAACTTCCTTGCCCCCGGGCTGCTGGCGGCGGCAACGATGATGACGGCCACCGGCGAGTCGCTCTACCCCGTCATGAGCGGAATGAAGTGGAACAAGTCGTATCACGATGCGCTGGCAACACCGATCACAACGCGGGACCTGGTGCTGGGACACTTCGGGTGGGTGACGCTGCGGATCTTGTTCACGAGCGTCGTCTTCACCGGCGTCATGGTGGCTTTCGGGACGATCGAGATCGGTATCGCGCTCCTCGTGATCCCACCAAGCGTGCTGGGTGGGCTTGCCTTCGCCGGGCCGGTGACCGCGTATGGCGCGCAGCTGGAGAACGAAACCGGGCTGTCTGCAGTCTTCCGGTTCGTCATCACTCCGCTGTTCCTGTTTTCCGGCACGTTCTTCCCGATCGAGCAGCTGCCCGACTGGATGGAGCCGGTTGCCTACGTCACCCCGTTGTGGCACAGCGTGGAGACAACCCGGGCGGTCGCCCTCGGCATCGACACCACCTGGGCACCGGCCTTCCACTACGCGGTGATGGTCGCTTTCTTGGTCGCCGGCGCGGTGTTGGCAGATCGCTTCTTCCACAGGAGGCTGGTCGTATGACCACCGCCCTGACTCGCCGCATTGCGCCGCCCCGCATCGGCCGGATCCGAGCCCAATATGTTCTCGAAAGAAACGTACTGGTCTATCGCCGGCTGTGGCTCATCGTCTTCTCCGGCCTCTTCGAGCCCGTCTTCTACCTGTTCTCCATCGGAATCGGCATCAGTGAGCTGGTCGGGGACGTGCTGGGTCCGGGGGGTGAGCTGGTCGAATACACCGCTTTCGTGGCTCCAGCGCTGCTGGCAGCGTCGGCCATGAACGGTGCGGTCTTCGAGTCGACGATGAACATCTTCTGGAAGCTGAAGTGGGCCAAGGTCTACGACGGCATGCTGGCGGCCCCACTCAACGTGTGGGACATAGCGATCGGGGAGATCACTTGGTCACAGATCCGCGGCGGCCTCTACGCAGCCGCCTTCTTGTTCGTGGCGCTCGTGATGGGCTTGCTCCAGTCGTGGTGGGCGATTCTGGCGCTGCCGGCCGCTCTTCTCATCGGGGTCGCCTTTGGGGCCGTCGGCTTTGCGACGACGACCTTTCTCAAGAGCTGGCAGGACTTCGACCTGATCAATCTCGTGATGATGCCGATGTTCTTGTTTTCGGCGACGTTCTACCCGCTCGACGTATACCCGCCGGTACTGCAAGCGATTGCCCAGATCTCCCCGCTGTACCACGGCGTCGAGATCATCCGGGGCCTCACTCTGGGCGTAGTCGACATCGCAATACTCGGCCACGTCGCGTTCTTGGTTGTGATGACACTGGTCGGCCTCGGCATCACGGCACGCCGATTGGAGCGATTGCTCAAGGCTTGATAGGACGGCTATCGCTGCCTGGCCCCGCCCGAGGTCACCCGCTCGCTACCCCCAACATCGCGTTGATCACACCGGCACCGGTGGAAGCGTCGTCGACGGTAAGGATCAGATCCGCTTTGTCAGTGCGAACAAGCCGCAGAGACTCGCCCTCACGGGTGACTATGGCTCTCACCCCCGGCCGGAGCCGGTAGCCCCACCCCCCATAGGCCATCGGTTTCACCAGCTCTACTTCGGCACGCTCGATCCCCTCCATGGGAACCGTCCACGACGGGATTCCGAGCCAACCCAGGCTCACCACGACACCGCGCTGGGCAACCGTGGTTCTCACCTCTGCAAAGACCAGCACGACTGCTCCCACGGCGAGCATGACAACGGTGATCCAACCCCAGGTGATCAGGCCGATGACAATCAGGACCACACCGATCACCTGCAACATCGGCCCGTTGCCACGACTCGACCAGATCGTGCCAGCAGGACGATCCAGGTCGAGTGTGGGGATGGCGGTCGCAGCCGGCCGACGCTCCACAGAGCGGCCTCCAGCCAGCACCCAGCCGACTGCGCCAAGAATCAGGCCAACTCCGACAGCAAAGGTGACTTCGGCCAAACCAACACCGATCGCGTTCTCCCATGAATCTTCACCCCGATTGGCCAGGATCGAGAACCAGCTCACTGCCGCCAGCAGACCACCGATTCCGAACAAGCCGGCGACGAAGGAGGATGCCTCGGAAGGAGTACGCCCGAGTACGGTAATGACCGCCCAGAGG
>JARFRN010000156.1 GCA_029287195.1 Acidimicrobiia bacterium
AGACGGCCCTCATCGGTGATGATCAGATACGGATCGGCATCGGTGTAGAGGAACGGAGCCAGCCGGTTGACGCGGTCGACGATGTTGCGCTCCATGAGTACTCTGCTGTCCGATGCCAGCTGGCCCGAAATCAGCGTGTCGAGATCGGCGAAGCGCAGGGCGAAGGCGAGACGGCGGAAGATGCCGCCGAGTTCGACGCCCCCCTCCCCGTCGTAGCTGTTGAACGCTACGTTGTCGCCTTCCTCACTGATTGGAAAGTCAACCTCGTCCTGCTTCGTGCCCACGACGGCGAACGCCCCCGTGGCGTTGTCGCCGAAGTAGATGCGGTCCTGCGTGGTTGCCAGGTCGGGGGTGGTTGTGACCGGCGGGATGTCGTTGACCAAGAACTCGGGCTGACCCTCGGGGGTCACCTCGTTCGCGGGGGAAACCACCGGCCCAAAGCCGTGCGTGTAGACCAGTTTCTCGTTGACCCATCCACCCCCGGGGATGTTGCTCTCATCCAATTCACGTGCCGACACCATTACTTGCGTTAGCGCGCCGTCGATGGTGTAACGGTCGACGTCGACATCGCTGATGTCGTAGTAGGTCTTGATGTTCTGCAGTTGCTTGTAGGTGGTTGTCAGTACCCCCGGGTCCCACAGGCGGATGTTGTCGATCGTGCCCTGGTTGGCCTCGAGCGCTCCCTGATCGAGGTCAGGAGACGCGGCAAAAGGCTGCACTTCGATGTCGTCGAGGCCGTATGCGGACAAGGTTGCCTCGATGTTGTGTGCAACGTAGGGCTCTTCCTTGTTGACCTCGTCGGGCACGACCTGGAACCGCTGGATCAGCGTCGGATAGAGACCGCCAACCAGAATTGAAGTGCCCAACCACAGGCCGAGAGCGATCAGTGGAAGCGTCCACCCGCGAAATCGGAGGTTTAGCAGCAGAATCACTGCTGCAACGAGCGAGATGAGAATGAGCAGATTGAGTGCGGGAAGTTGCGCATTGACATCGGTGTACGAGGCTCCGAATACTTGACCGCGCTCTGAAAACAGTAGTTCCCAACGGTTGAGCAGATACCCCGCCGCTTTCAGCACCGCAAGTGATGCAAAGAGCACAGACAAATGCACCTTGACACCGGGCTGGACACGTCGGTTGAACGAGAACTCGACCGCGCCGTTGAGGTAGTGAATCGATGCGCTCACCACGGCGATCACTAGTACGAGCTGGAACAGCCAGCCAAACAGCACGCTGTAGAACGGCAACTGGAAGACATAGAGCGACAGGTCGTTGTCGAAGATCGGGTCCGGGGTCCCGAACTCCGTCCCGTTGATGAAGAGCAGCCACTCTTGCCACCAAACCGAAGCACCCAAACCCAGCAGCAGGCCGAAGAAACCGGAGATGGCGAGACGCACTTTGCTCACCCGCGGCTCGATCCAGTCCTGGAAGCGAGCCAGCAGCTCCTCTTCTGGAGTCCCGGTTGGAACACGGCGCCGCGGCGACAGCCGGTCAACCAACCAGAGGTTCACCCAGAAGAGACCGAATGCCACTGCCGATGCGACGATCACGAGACCCACCCTCGTGAAGACGAGCGTTCTCCACACTCCGGTCTGGCCCACCGATTGGTACCAGAGATAGTCGGTCCACAGGGTCGCGAAGAACCTGCCGGTCACGAGGACGCCGATGACGGCGATTGCGATGATGGTCGGCCACCGGCGGCTGGAACCGGAGGAGCGGATGGGTACAGGTTCTCTATTGATCACGACCAGATTCTATTGCCCGGGCCCGCTATCGGAACCGCCGTTGCCAAAAGGCACTATCAGGGCCTCACAGCCCGGGCCCGCAGGGGGGATTTGTGTACCGTCCGGCGGAGCCTCCTCGGGGTCCCAGGAGAGTCCCGTACCGGCGCCGCAACGGCCGCATGGCCTTCCGGGAGCCACCACTTCGACCGCTCCGATTCCAAGCCTGCGGTATCCCGCCAGCAGCCCCTCGTTATATGCACGGCGCGCCGCCCTCCGGACGTGACGCTCAGCCTCGTCGGTGCGCCAGCTGCGAAACACACGGCCGACTTCGGCGGAGAGACGGCGGCTCCCAGCCTCCCCTCTTTCCAGCACCGACTGAACATTGGCGTGCAAATCGGCGATGAAGATCTCGGCAGCACCCTGTTGCGGTCCGCCGGTCATCTGCGGTTCCGGCTCATCGGCGATCTCTGCTGCGGCGGCATATCCGGCTTTGAAGGAATCCTGCAACACGGCGTCGAGTTCATCGCCCATGGTTGCAATGACTTGAGCACGGCCCAAGCGCCATTCTCCTTGTGAGCGCCGAAGACCTTCGAGCACACTGTTCTGCAGTTCGACAATGCGCCTTTTGAGGCCGCGCAGCGCCTGGTTCTCTATCGGTAGCAACGCTCGATCTCGCATTTCGAAAGCGTTGCCTGCCGGCGGCGGCTCGACCACGGTCAGCGCCGGAGGCGACGGCACCTCTTCTTCGTTCCGGAGTGGCTCGCCAACCCACTCTGTTTCCTGTTCCTCCCGGGCACCCTCCGCAACGCTGTGTCTCAGCTTGGCAAAGAGATCATCGATGGCTGGATCCTCTTGCACGAAGGTCACTTTGTCTTCGCTCGCCGGCGGGGCGCTGCTTGCCAACTCGTTGCCGGGCTGCGGCGGCTCCGCCGGCGCCCCCGGTGCCGTGACGGTTCCCTCGGGCTCGGGGATTGCTGCGGGTTCGGTTACATCCGCTGCTGATGCTTTGTCCTCATCTGCCTCCTCGGGCTCGATGCTCCGATGGTCATCGTCCCCATCCGGGGGTTTGCTCTCCTTCGGCCGGTCCGCAGTAGCTTCCGGTGGCGCACCGCCGTCATCCTCTGTGGCGCGGGCACCGGCACTCCGCATCCGCTCGACCTCGGCAGCAACCTCTTCAGCGTCGACAGGTTCGGGCTCGACCGGCATTGGTGATTCGCTGGGGAGCACCCGAACGGACCCGTCGTCATCGGGCCAGTGAGTCCTATCGTGCGAGGTACCGCCGATGACCCTCACGGTGCTCTCACCGGCATCTCTCTGAGCACGTCCGGTCTCGATGTCTCGCATTGCCGACTCGGCAGCCTCGAGCTCGCTCAGCAGCTCGCTTCTCCTGTTCTCGAGGGCCAGCGCCCGCTGCTGTGCCTGCTCGGCGGACCGACGAGCCCCTTCGAGTATCGCTTCGCTCTCTGCCCTGGCGATGACGACGATTCGTTCACCCTCTTCCCGTGAAGCGCGCACCATATCGTCGGCCTGGCGGCGGGCATCGGAAACGAGCCGCTTCGCGTCTTGTTCTGCTTGCGCCCGGATGAAGAGGGCGTCCTCTCGAGCCTCCTGCACCAGGCGATCGGCCTCCTGGTTCGCTTGGTCCAGTAGCTCGGTGCCCGTCGACCAAGCATCCCCGCGCAGCTCTCGGCTTGCCCGATCAGCCTCGCCCAGTCTGGCGGCTGCGTCCTCAGACGCTCGAGTACGCATACCTTCGGCCGCGGCCAGAGCGCTATCCAGCACACCCTGGATCTCGACGCCAATGTCCTCAATCTCCTCTTTGAGGTCCGGAAGTCGCGCGATTCCAAGCTGGTGGAGGCCGGTCTGCAAGGAGGTCAGCTCGGTCTCGATCTCCTCAAAGCGATCGGCTACCTGGGCGAGGAATCGGGTCACCTCGCCTCGGTCGAAGCCGCGACGGGCGGCACTGAACTTGCGCGCTCGAATCTCGCGGGGGCTCAGGTCCTCTGCCATCCAGCCACGATACCCATCGTCTGCGCCGGAACGGTGTCATACGACAACACAGTTGAGCCTCAGGCGGCCGCAAGCGATCTGAGGAACGTCATCGCATCCTCGATGGTCTCGATTCGGACCACGACGATGTCGTCGCCCGCTGCAGCAACGGCCTCGTCGTAATTCCCTGCAGGCACGAGCAGATATTCGGCACCGGCTTCGATGGCACCATACGTCTTCTGCCTCATCCCACCGATTGGACCTACATTGCCTTCGGCGTCGATAGTACCGGTACCGGCAATGCGGCGCCCGTGGGTTAGGTCCTCCTCGGTCAGCGAATCGATGATTTCGAGCGTGAACATCATTCCGGCCGACGGACCGCCAATGTTCTGGTTGTCGATCTCGACATCGATCGGAAACAGGACCTCCACCGGCGCGTCAGTCAGCAGCACCCCAACCATGCCGCGGTCGGGGTCATCGAGCACATTTCCGTCTTCATCGACGAAGCGATAAGGCCCCAGCGTGAGGGTGATATCCAAGGTATCGACAACGTCGGCGTCGTCAGGATCCGCACGCTGGATGGTCAGAGTCAATTCCTCACCGGGTGATCGCCCGCCGATCAGGTCAACCGCGTTGGTGGAAAACTCGACCGGCTCACCGGCCACTGCAACGATAACGTCACCCACCTCGAGCTCCCCGTCGGCGGCCGAACCCTCGATGATGGAGTTGACCAGAGCTCCAGACCCGTTGTAAGTGACCTCGTACCCGAGATAGGTAAGCGCAACGAACTTGGCGTTCTCCTTGGACCGGTTCATCAGATTGAGGTTTTGGATGCGCAACTCTTCTTGAGAGACACCGGCAGGGCGGATCACCTCGCGCGGGGCCAGATCGACCCTGCTGTCGAGCTTGGCAGCCACCCACTCGATGACGTTGACTTCCTCGAGAGACACAGTCAGAAACATCAACTCGCCCTCGGTGGTGGTTGCGCGATCTTCGACCTGGATGAAATCGCTGACGTCACTCACCGGACCCGGCGACATCGCGTAGTAGGGCATCGAGATCGGGATTGCCACTGCTGCGAAGACGAACGAACCGACGAGCAGCATCACCCCGGCCAGTATGAAAGGCCAGATGGGAATCCGGCGGCGGGTGACCGTAGGCTCCGCCGGCTGGTTCGGCTCGAGGTCATCGATTTCGCTCACCGGGCCGATGGTAGCTCTCGGTATCGTCTATGCGGCCGAGCCGCTCCAAGTTGCCGAGGCTGCGATCACGGCTGACCGAGCCGGTAGCCCGGAGGTCGCGGGCCGCCTATCCTCCACGCACAGCTGGGAGGGAGAGGACATGCAAACCACGATCCCGACGCGGGTCATTGCAGGTGCAACCTTGCCGCGCGGCAGGGTCACGACGGCTGTGCTGGTATTGAGCTTTGCGCTGCTGACCGCAGTTGCCGCCCAGGTTCGTATTCCGCTTCCCTTCACACCGGTACCGATAACCGGCCAGACTTTCGCAGTGTTGCTTTCCGGCGCCGCCCTCGGGCGCTACGCCGGGGCCGCCAGCCAGGGCCTCTATGTCATGCTCGGGTTGTTCCTACCCTTTTATGCTGGTGGAGCAAGTGGTTGGAGCTACGCCACCGGAGCCACTGGGGGGTTTCTGCTGGGTTTCGTGGCGGCCGCCTGGGTCGTCGGATACCTCGCAGAGAATCGCCAGGATCGCCAAGTGGCGAGCGCTGTACCGGCGTTTCTGACGGGTAGCGTTGTGATCTACCTGTTCGGCGTTCCCTGGCTCGCCAACGTCCTGGACTCCTCTTGGACAAGAGCTGTCGAGCTTGGCGTTGCTCCGTTTGTTGTGGGCGATCTCTTCAAAGTCGCGTTGGCAGGCGCGCTACTCCCGGCAACCTGGCGGCTCGTCTGGTCGGCACGACTCACAGACACCTAGGAAACCGCACCCACCAGTCGAACCCTCTCCAGCCACCGTGACCTCACGGACGGGAGAACAGGGCACCGACACAAGCCCCGGCGGTAGAGACACTTCTGTCGGCGCTCGCAGATCGCGGGCTGCGAGCCTCGCCACCGCCTCAACCCAAGCCTACGGCGCACCAGTGATGGGCCCTGCCGCAGCGCTGCGTTTGGCAAATCCGGAACCGTCGCAACCGACAAGACCGACCAAACGGCCTGGAACGAGCCAAGGAGCATGTCATCGACCAGCGCGGGAACCGCCTGGATAGCCTCGATGGGTTTGCCGGCATCATCGAGCCGGCACCGCGCATGATCGACGACCATACCGCAGCTCTTCTCGATGACATCGCCGGGGCGCAGGAAACACTCCGCGCCGGAGTCCTCGCGGTGGAAGCAGCCACCACATTCGAGGAGTCGCGTGCCGCGGCCCACCGCTCTTCGAGTAGACACTTGTGTTTGCCTTGCTCGCTCCGAGGACACAGAGAAGCTCTCGCATTCGACGCGATCACAGCACCGCCGCGAGATTCTCGGACTTCGGCAACAGGCTCCAGGAGGCTATCGGCCGCATCGCCGGAGACACCGACGTCGATACAGCCGGGGCCCATGCGCAACCCGACGAGATGCTGGGTTTGGTCAACCAGGCGGCGGCATCAGGAAGCCCCGTGGCCGGCACCGCCATAGACCTCCAACCGGAAGATTGGCCGGAGCCGGCACGGCGGGCTGCGCAACGGGAAGACGGGCCTCGAACATGCGGGCGGCTCGCTATGGGCGGCGCGCTGCCCGGGCCGCGAAGTCGTCGAGTTCATCCGCGGCGTTGCAGGCGACCGCCGGTTGAGGACGCAGAAAAGCCATCAATTGCGCCCCTGCAGGTCATGCCCCGAGCGGGTTTGCTCCATCCCCGCCTGCATCGGGGTGTGCGCGGATATCGGTCGGCCTCGATCACCGGTCGCCGCCAACGCCGAGCCTTCATGCAAGCCGCGCAACCACGCATTACGCCGAAGACCGAACTCCGATGACGCGGAAACGCCCGGCCACGAAAGCCGGATCCGTCACGGTTGCGTTGCCGGAAGGGTTGGCCCCGGTCCCGTTGAAGTCGCTGAACGCCGCCGACTCGTTGACGTAGAGGCCCCCTGCAAGGTTGAAAGCAACGGACACGCCGGCCTCCACTGCGGCGTCTACCGCCTGGTCCTTCACTTCCTCGTTGGTCGTATATACCAGCCAGGTGACGGCACCTTGCTCGATGGCAGATTTACGAGCCAGGTCGAGCGATTCTTCGGTATCGGCAGTAGCAATCAAGTAGATGACGGGGCCTGACATCGGGCGCATGTATGCGCGCTGGTAGTCGGCATCCACCTTGACGATCAGCGGCGTGCGCACTTCGGCCGCGGGAAAGGTCGGATGGTTCACTCGCCGTGATTCCAGCAGGACCTGACCGCTCGCAGCTGCGTCTGCAATCAAGTCTGCGACGTCGCTGCCCTTGATCGCTCCCAGGACGTCGCCCGCTCGTTGATCGTCGGACAGCAGACTTTCGATAGCTCCTACCAGTCCTCGGGCGATATCGCCGAACGGCACCTGTTCCCCGTCGACCTCGATTCCCGCAGCCGGGATGTACACGTTCTGAGGTGCGGTTCTCATCTGGCCGGAGTACATGGTCAGCGAGACCGAAAGATTGCGGAATATGCCCTTCAGGTCCGGCGCCGAGTCGAGAACAATTGAGTTGACGCCCGATTTCTCGATGAACACAAGGGCAGAGGTCACGTCCCGCTCGAGCCGGTCTCCGCCATCCGAGCTACCGGTGTAGTCGATTATGCCGACGGCAGGGTGCATCACGAGTTCCTCGGTGATCGGGTCCTCCGGGGTATCGACCGCCAGCAACACCGTGTTCGGGTCAAAGCCGGCCTCGGCAATAGCGGTGCGGGCGGTATCGACGAAGATCGCCAGCGGAAGAATGGTGCCGGGGTGCGGCTTCACAATTACCGGGTTGCCGGTGACGAGACTCGCAAAAATGCCGGGATAGCCATCGAGAGTGGGCGATGTGGAGGAACACAACGCCACCGCCACCCCGCGGGGGCGAATGAGCCACTTCTTGTCGATCTGGAGCGGATCGCGCTTGCCTTGCGGCTTCTCCCAGCGTGTTTCCCCGGCAGGCAGCTTCGTCATTTCGGCGTAGGCGTAGGCAATTGCCTCCAGCCCGCGATCGAGGGCGTGCGGCCCGCCAGTCTGGAATGCCATGAGGAATGGCTGTCCGGTTGTCTGCATGACGGCGTGCGCCATCTCGAAACTGTTCTGCCTGAGTCTGTCCAGTATCTCGAGGCACACCCCGGCCCGCTCCTGCGGGCTCGCCTTGCCCCATGTGGCCGTCGCCGTCCGAGCCGCGCTCATGAGCTGATCTACCGAAGATTTCGGGTAGGTCACGCCCAATTCCACACCATACGGCGAATACTCGCCACCGCCGGTCATGCCCGATTGAGGCTGGTCGAGCTCGAATGGTCTGCCCAGCTGTGCCTGGAAAGCCTCTTCTCCTGCGGCAGGCTCCTCATCGCTGTAAGCCCGCGGACTGTCGGGATATGCACTCCAGTACTTGCGACTTCCTATCGCAGCGATGGCGTGCTTCAGCGTGTCCTCATGTTTCTCGAAGTGTTCCATCTTCAGCCTTCGGCTGATAGCCCCTCATGGGTATGCCCCGGAAAGGTCGCAGTCACGATGTAGGCCGTGTGCTCGCCGACATTTACAGCATGGTCCGCAATCCGCTCGAGAAATCGACCTATCCGGGTGAGCGCTATGCCCGCTTCGAGACCGATGGTCTCCCGCTCGCGGCCGATCTCCCGGTAGAAGTCGGCAACCAGTTCATCGACAACATCATCCTCGGCGTCGAGGGCCTTCCCCGCTTCGGCATCCATAGCACTGAAGACCTCCAGCGACCTGGTGAGCAGGGCACCACTCTCCTGGATGAGACGCTCGAGCAGGCCATGAAGGACCTTTGAACTCGGTATGCCGTGGATCCGCTCCACGGCGTGCGCAAGATTGACGACCAGATCCCCTGAACGTTCCAGCTCGTACAGCAGACGAGTCGCCGAAACGAGGAAACGAAGATCGATGGCAACAGGCTGATGGCGGGCAATGGTCATGAACGTCAACCGCTCCAACTCCGAGTAGCGGCGATCGACTTCCTCGTCTGCGGCAATGACCTCCGGGATCAGGTCGAGCCGACCCTCGACGGCCGCAGCACCGGCGCGTTCCAGGTTGTCCGCAACAAGGCTCCCGAGCTCAACAACACCAGCCTTGATCTCATCTAGCGTCTCATCGAAATGGTGGCGAGTCTCGTCGTGGCGCTGTTCCCCTTGCTGCAGGGGATCTTCATCTGGTGATGTCATGTCTGTCCCGTCCAATGGTGCGCAGTGAGAGCGCTTCTGCATGCCGTCTACATCAGTTATCAGCATAAGGCTCCGCACCTATCAAGTCACTCACCAACTCGGCTCAAAGGAAACCGACCGGGCCAGGGAGGAGCCATGGCCCGGTCGGATGCGGGAAGAGAGTCGATCGCCAGTTCTCACTGGGCGCCTTTGCCGCGTAGCGTAGATGGCCAAGATTGCGTGAACGAGACTGGAGCGTGAATTCGTCGTGAACTCTCGACGGAATCCACAACGAACCCATTCTGCGCAGGCACTGCGGCCCTATAGTCAATCCGGTGTTGGTTCTGGCGGTTGTTCTGGCAGTTGCTACTGCAACCCTGGCAGCGCTGCTGCTGAACGCTCGGTCGCGAACGCGTCTACTTCATGATCGGGTTCGGAGCGCTCTCGGCCAAAGGCAAGAGGAATCCCCCGATCTGCCCGGCGCCGTATCTCGAGTAGTCGCGGCTCGCAGGACGGCTGAAAAGAAGGTGGATCTTCTATCGGCAGCCGCAGCCGCAATCCCCCTCGGCGTCGTAGTGCTCGACGAGTCGGGAAAAGAGGTGTTGAGCAACGAGACTGCCGACAATTTCTCGCCGGGCCGCGGTGGCGACGCGGTGATCGGCCTCCGGCTGCGAGCTCTGCTGGACAATGCCACAGAGGCGGCTGAGTCGATTCAAGAGGACATAGAGGTCTTCACACCGTCGCCACGCACGATTCGGCTCTCGTGTACGCCTCTTGTTCAGGGCGAAGCCCGTGTCGGCACGATTGCCTTCATCGAAGATCTGACAGCCCGGTCCCGGCTCGACACAATAAGACGTGACTTCGTGTCAAACGCCAGCCACGAGCTCAAAACGCCGCTTGGAGCCCTCCGCCTGCTCGCTGAGGCGCTCGTAGCAACCGACAACGACGAAACCCGCAAGAAGCTCAGCGAGCGAATCGGGACCGAAGCCACCCGGATGACCCGCCTCGTCGAAGACATCCTCGATCTGTCGCTGGTCGAGGAGGACCGACGGGTGCACGGAGTTGTGGACCTGTGTGACGTCGCACGAGACGCCATTTCACAAATCGATCTAGCTGCTGCAACTGTCGCCGTGGCAGTTGACCTGGATTGTGAGCCGATCAAAGTCATTGGCGATCATCGACGCCTGGTCTCTGCCGCGGCCAATTTGATCGAGAACGCCGTCGTGTACACGAACGTCAAAGCTGAGGACCATCCCGAGCCGGTTCGAGTGAGGGTGTATGCCCGCGACGAGCACGCGGTGCTGGAGGTCGAGGACCACGGAATCGGCATCCCCGAACGTCACGTCGGTAGGATCTTCGAGCGGTTCTACAGGGTCGACCGGGGACGCAGCAGAGCAAGCGGAGGAACCGGGCTCGGTCTCGCGATCGTCAGGCACGTGGTACAGAATCACTGGGGCGAGATCGAGGTCGACTCCGTACCCGGCAGAGGCAGCACGTTCCGCATCGTGTTGCCGGCACAGGAGAAGTGAGTTGTTGGATGTCTTGATAGTCGAGGATGAGCCAAGCTACCTGGACGCCCTCAAGATCACCCTCGAGCCAGAAGGATTCTCAGTTCGAACCGCGCCGGACGGCCGTACCGGTATCGCGGCTTTCGAGTCGAGCCTCCCCGATGTCATTCTCCTCGACCTCATGCTTCCCGACATCAGCGGCCTCGATGTCCTGCGCTCGGTGCGGACAAAATCCGACGTGCCGGTGGTCGTCGTTTCGGCCAAGAGCACCGAGGCCGACATCGTGAGTGCTCTCGAGTTGGGCGCCGACGACTACCTCACCAAGCCATATTCGTCACGAGAGCTCATCGCCCGAATCCGTGCCAACACTCGGAGACTGTCGGCTCAGGACGACAAGACGCTTGTAGTGGGCCGCACGGTGCTCGACCCGAGCCGCTACGAGATCCGTATCGGTGAGGTCGTGTTCTCTCTGCCGCGCAAAGAGTTCGAACTGGCGCAGATGCTGATGGAGCGTCACGGCCGGGTGGTCACCCGCGAGACTCTTCTCGAACAGATCTGGGGCATCGATTGGGGCGATTCGAAGAGCCTCGACCAGCATATACGACGGTTGCGCCGCCGGTTCGAGAAAGTCGATGGGGCCCCTCGCATCACCACTCTGCGGGGCGTCGGCTACCGTCTCGAATCGTGACCTCGAGCAAGACGGAGAGAGAAACCCTCGCGGCACTGATCGATGATCCCGGCAGTGCCCTCGATTCGCCAGACGCTACGGTACGAAGACTGGCGGTAGCTGCGGCAGTTGATCACTCCGAGCTTCACCCGCGGCTTGTCGAGTTGCTGAGCCGCGATCCTGCACCGATGGTGCGTCGGGAATGTGCAGAAACGCTTGGCGTCGCGGGATTGGACGACCCTGTTCCGCTCGTGGATGCCGTCGACGATGCCGAGCCGATCGTGCGCGAGGCTGCCGTGACGGCACTCGGCGAACTCCAGGCCGCGGCGGCCGGACCGGCGCTGATTGCGCTGGCTTGCGAAGACACCGACACCCTGGTTCGCGAGGCCGCCGTAGCTGCGCTCGGCGCCATCGGCGATCCGGAGGCGGCGCCTACGCTGCTCGAGCTGATTCGCAGTGGACCTCCGCAAGTTCGTAGAAGGTGCGTGGCTGCGCTTACGGTCTTCGAAGGCCCTCGAGTCGAAGCGGCACTGCGGGCGGCAGCGAAGGACCGGAACCCGATGGTGCGAGAGGCTGCTGAGATGGTCGTCGGCCGGTACGCCGATTAGCCGTCACTGCGTTGGCTCTCGCCCTGAGAAGCGCAGTTCGATTCCACAGGCTGTCGCCAGTTCCTCCTGTCGAGCGGTCGCCAGCCGGACGAAACGAGCAGCCGCCAGCGCAGCGGCGACAGAGACAACGGCTCCCACGAGGTCGACCGACACGGCGGCCCGCATCGCTTCGATGTCGTCGTCGATGCCCCTGCTGCTGAAGAAAGCAACCTGGTTCACCAGCCCCATGATGAGGAATAGGGCCCACCAAGAGATGACCGGCTCCAAGTTGTCCTCTTCGGCCGGCGAGCCCACCCGACTCTTCTTCCAGATCTCAGCGCCGATGCTGTAGGGGATGACGAAGTTGGCAAACGGAATGAGCCATGAGCCTGCTGCCCAGCCCGGCTTTCGTCGCAGGGACCGATCCAACACCGGGAGATTCACATAGGACCTCCAGAACCACCCAATGAACGCGACGACTATGAAGATATTCAACCCGCCGAGGATCCCCGAAGCCGTCACATAGTTGTCCTCCGACCGAACTACAGCGGACAGCGAGCCGGGACGCTCGGCCGCCAGTTCTCCAAGACCATTGCGATACGCCAGACCGGTCAGAATCACGACGATCGTTCCCAAGATGAACAGGCCGAACGCCAACTGGAGGAAGACGGCTAGTGATCGTATCTGCCGGAACTCACCGGTTGCCGCATCAAGCACGGGACCCGGAGCCGCGGGATGGGGCGCATCGGTGCGATCTCCCCCCGGATCAGCCCCGCAATAGGGGCACACCTCGAGGAACCGGTTGACACTCCTGGAGCAACCGCGGCAAGGGACATACTGATTCAATTTGCAGCTACCGATACCAGAATCTGCTCAATGTCGGCCGTGCTCCAAGTCTTCGCGCACCCATTCGGCTCCGCCCGGCCAGTGCTCCTTCTTCCAGATCGGCACTCGCTCCTTGAGCTCATCGATGATGTAGCGCCCGGCGGCGAACGCCTCTCCCCGGTGCCCCGAGCCGACCGCCACGGCAACACTCGTCTCTCCTACCTTTATGGATCCGGTGCGGTGGATGACTGCGGCTCGCTCAATGTCCCACCGATCATGCGCCTCGGCAATGATCTCGCTGATCTTCGACTCGACCACGTTGTCGTAGGCCTCATACTCGAGATGGGTAACCCCGATCTTGCCTGCCGAGTGATCCCGCACGGTGCCGAGAAACAGCGTGACCGCGCCACAGCGAGCACTCGAAACGTAGTCGAGCAATCGGGTAGGGTCGATCGGCTCTAGTGTGACCGCTATCAAATCGGTTCGTTCTGGTTGTTTACCTGGAGTCATACAATCAAATCTGTGGACAACAATAACCTCGAGCCCCGAGAGCGGTTCTCTTTGCCGGCGGATGAGTCCACCCGAACTGTGCAACATACCGACCGCGGCGAACCGCCACCCTCGCCGCCCCTCTTCCCTTACGCCGGGCCCACCACCCCCGCTCGCGAAACTCGCCGATCGGCGTGGGCACCGCGGCTCATAGGGGCAATGACCGGTGCCGTGCTGCTGGCCGGCGTGCTGTGGGTCACCGGCGTTTTCGATCAGAGCTCGCCGGTCATAGACGGCACGGCGGCGCCACAGGTGATCGAAGTACGCGAGGTTGTGACTCCGGCCGACGACCAGACGAGCGCTCGAACCGTGGCTCGCAAGGTCATACCTTCGATCGTCACCGTCGACGTCGGCAACGATAGCAACGGCACATTCGAACGATTTGGCACGGGGTCTGGCGTCGTGCTGCGCGCCGACGGGTTCATCGTCACCAACCAGCACGTAGTTGCCGGCGCCGAGAGGGTGCAAGTCATCTTCGACAGCGGACGGATCTACGAGGCGGAGATAGTCGGCGCCGACGAGCGCACCGACCTTGCCGTGGTCCGAATCGATGCAACGGGCCTGGTGCCGATCGAGCTGGGAACGACCGACGAAGCGGAAATAGGACAGATGGCTGTAGCCGTTGGAAGCCCGCTTGGCTTGGAAGGGGGGCCTTCGCTAACGGTCGGCGTGATTTCGGCTTTCGGGCGTCAGGTACGCACAGGGTCCAATACAGACGACATCCTGTTCGACATGCTGCAAACGGACGCGCCGATTCTGCAAGGATCCAGTGGCGGGGCGCTGGTCGACGGGCAAGGGCGCTTGCTCGGGATCACCACCGCCATTGGAGTGAGTTCGGCCGGACCTGCGGGCATCGGCATGGCCATGCCAACCGAGATGGTGACACGGATCACGGACGAGATCATCGAAACCGGCGGTGTAGCTCACGCTTTCCTCGGAGTAAGCCTGCGCAACGTCTTCGACGTGGCTGCCGACGGTGCGCAAGTCCCCGCCGGCGCCGTCATCTCTGAATTTGCGGTAACGCCTTCGGCCGCCGAGGCCGCCGGTCTCCAACCCGGCGACGTCGTTGTGGGCCTCGATGAACAGCCGGTGTTGATCAGTGACGATCTGATCAGCGCGCTCCGTCGTATGCGGGTCGGGGAGACCATTACGCTTGACGTTGTCCGGGACGCGGAACGGCTGGAGATTACGGTTGTGCTCGGTACAAGACCGGACGATCTCTAGTGTTCGTCCTGTGGCGTTGCTGATGTTCAGGGCTACCCGGGGACGGCGATGGCAAGAACGCATGATTCAGGTGCTTTGGACTAGATGCGTCGGCGGCTGCGCGTGCCGAGAGCGGCGCCGGCCGGTGCGCCCGTACCGGACGCAGCAAACGTTGCCGGCAGGAACACCCTAGAGGAGCACCATGAGCGACAATCTGTTCGACCGGCTCTTCGAGCTGTTAAACACCCCAGGGCCGGTCAACTGGCGCCTCGGCCACGAGATCACCGAATCGCTGGCAGGGGCGGCAGAGCCCATCGAGCCCAAGATTGCCGAGGAATACCAGGAACTGACCCTGGCTGCGCAACTACGCCTGGCGGACCGCCTCCCGCTCGACGTATCGACCACCCAGCCGATTCACCCGGTGGATCGCCTCACCTGGGCTGAGCAGAACGAGCAGAGCTTCCGCTACCTGATCGAGCCGCTGGCAGACAAGTTCTCGGATCTGCAGGGCGGCGCCGGGATGGCGGGTCCGTTCCTGGCCCCGATGACACCCGTCATCCTGGGCGTACAGGCGGGAACCATGATCGGGTTCATGAGTCATCGCGTCCTCGGACAATTCGACACCGGGCTGCCGGCACTCGACCACGACGACCTCTATCTGGTCATACCCAATGTCGAGGCCTTCGCCCGCGACCATGGCATCGAGTCACATCAGATACGAATGTGGTCGGTGCTGCGTGAAGTCACCAACCACGCGGTTCTCAGCGTGGACTGGGTTCGCGACTTCTTCATCAAGGCCATCACGGACTTCTACGCCACGGTCGAGTTCGATCCATCCGGTCTGATGGACATGCTGGCTGGTATGCAGGACCCGACCCGGCTGCAGGATCCCTCGGCGCTGGAGGGTCTCGTTGATGAGCCGGGCGGTCTCGCCAGGCTGTTGGGCAGCACTCATGATCCGGCAGCCCTTGCGCCGATTCAGGCCTTCCTGGCTTTCATCGAGGGCTTTGGCGACTTCGCGGTCCGCACCGCGGCATCCGATCTCATACCGGAACTCGGCGAAATCGAAGGTGCTCTATCACTGCGACGCAGCGAGCCCAACGAGGCCGAGCAGTTCTTGCAGCAACTGTTGGGACTGCGTGTCGACCGGCACCGCGCCTCCGACGCCGCCGACTTCTGTGCGGAGGTAGCGCGACGATGGGGCGAGGATACGATCCACGAATTGTGGGAAGAACCGGACAAGCTGCCCAAGCTCGCGGAGTTGACCGATCCGGTCGGCTGGGCCGCCAGGGTTCTGCTCGATTAGCAACCCGTCGCGCTGCGCTATTTTGCAGTCCAACAAGAAAGGACAATCAATTGCTAGTAGGTAATCCAGCTCCTCCCTTCGAACTCGTGGACCAAGACAAGAATCCGGTGTCGCTCGAGTCTCTCAAGGGATCG
This sequence comes from Acidimicrobiia bacterium, assembly GCA_029287195.1. Lineage (GTDB taxonomy): Bacteria > Actinomycetota > Acidimicrobiia > Spongiisociales > UBA5794 > JAAETI01. Next base: position 15,798 of record JARFRN010000156.1, read on the forward strand.
AAGTCCCTGATCGTGTTCATTCCGTTCCCGTTCACCGGGATCTGCGACGACGAGGGATGTGCCCTTCGGGACAACCTCAGCGCGCTCACCGGCCTCGATGCCAAATTGGTGGTCATCACCGTTCACTCGGTCGCGGTAGCCAAGAAGTGGGCCGATGAGTACGGCTTCGATTTTCCCGTTCTGTCGGATTTCTGGCCGCACGGTGAGACGGCGAAGGCATACGGCGCATTCAACGATGACAGAGGCGTCGCCAATCGATACAGCTTCGTGCTCGATTCTGATGGCGTGGTCCGCGAGGTGATCAACACGGAGTCTCTCGGCATCGCACGCGAGATCGACGCGTACACCACTGCGCTGGCCAAGATCTAGCACCGACTCGACATTGGTTCGGGGCGGCCCTACGGGGCCGCCCCTGTTGTTGATTAAGGTCGGCGTCGGATTCGACGAGGGGAGCCGCCCATGGATTTCGAGCATTCCAAACGAAGCATGAAGTACCAGAAGAGGCTGAATGCGTTCATGGAAGAACTCGTCTACCCGGCCGAGACCACCCACGAGCGAGAACGCACGATGGCCGGGCCGGAAGCGACGGCAACGCTGCGCAGACTGAAGACTGAGGCACAGGAACGAGGCCTTTGGAATCTGTTCCTACCCAGTGAGGAGTGGGGCACCGGGCTCGCAAATGTGGAATACGCTCCGCTTGCCGAGATCATGGGACGTTCTATCGAGCTTGCTCCCGAGGCAACCAACTGCTCGGCTCCCGATACCGGCAATATGGAGGTCCTCGCAGACTTTGGGAGCCGGGAGCAGCAACAAGACTGGCTGGTGCCACTGCTCAACGGGGAAATCCGGTCGTGTTTCGCCATGACCGAACCCGACGTTGCCTCCTCGGATCCGCGCAACCTGGCAGCAACTGCGGAGCGGCGTGGTGATGAGTACCGCATAAACGGCAAGAAGTGGTGGACGACCGGTGCGATGAGTTCCGACTGCAAGATTGCCATCTTCATGGGTGTGACCGATCCCAGGGCCGAGCCACGCCGTCGCTACTCGATGATCCTGGTCCCGATGGACACTGCAGGGGTGGAAGTCGATCGAGATCTATCGATCTTCGGCTTTCACGAGCGCGGCGGTCACGGCGAGGTGAGCTTCAACGACGTCCGGGTACCGGCAAGCAACGTTATTGCCGATGAGGGCGACGGCTACATGATTGCCCAGGCCCGCCTGGGACCGGGGCGTATCCACCACTGCATGCGGCTACTCGGGATGGCGGAGAGGGCCTTCGACCTGATGGTGGCACGCGCCAAAGGACGAAGCGCCTTCGGGTCGGCCATCGCCGACAAAGGAGTCGTCCGGGACTGGATCGCCGAGGCCCGATGGCGTCTCGAGCAAGCTCGCCTGCTCGTCCTTCGCACCGCCTGGCTGCTCGATACCGTTGGCAACCGGGCGGCGCGCCGCGAGATCTCGGCTATCAAGGTCGTTGCGCCGCGAACTGCACTTTGGGTGATCGATCGCGCTATCCAGGTGTACGGCGGCGCAGGTGTTTCCCAGGACACTCCCCTGCCAAGAATGTGGGCGGCGGCCCGGACATTGCAGATTGCGGACGGACCCGATGAAGTCCACAACATGGTGGTGGCCCGTCGTGAGATTGGGCGATACGAGTAGCCGGACGATCAACAGGAGGAGACCCATCCGCGGCGATGGTGTCGCCGGAGGTCGGCGGCGCCGACAGGGCGAGGTCGAGCGTTCTCGCCGGATACGTGCCGTCATCTGTGGGATTCGTTGCAGAGACATGGCAATTCGACGCCGCAGGTCGGCGAGGAGAGCCACGACATCATCGAGGTGTCACTCCCGACTTCGGGATTGAGGTGGCGCTTCCGACAGCTTGCCGATGTGAGCAACCATGGCCCCCGCACACACCCGCACCGCACATCCGCAAGAAGATGAGTCGAGGACGCAGAGTCCCGTACCCCCAACAATCAGCCGAATAGACCCCGCCAGATGCGAGAAAAGATGTTCCCCTGCGAAGGTCGTGGCAGCTCGGCAAGGACCTGTTGAAGATGATCAGGCGGCAGGTCGCCGACTAGGACATAGGTCTTGCCGCCCCCTGCCCACTGCAGCCACAGGTCCGATGGGGTGAGCAACCAGCGATAATCGGCACTGCCGACCTGCATGGTGTCGGCTTCGGCGAAGGGCCCGCCCGCCAACTCACCGTCGATCAAGAATACCGAGAACGAGAACAGGCCGTCGGTGTAGAACGCATGCACGGAGTCGTCTGGACCCGCATAGGAATCGACCCGTATGTACCCGGCAACAGTCTCTGCTAGATCGCCGGCATCTGCGGTGACAACCAGGTCATACGTTGACTCCTGGTCGCGCATCATTGTGAAGATCTTGCGCGGGTTTGGGTCGAAGTCGAGCATCCAGGTCAGCCGGTACAACTCTCCGTCACCGTCATAGACCTCAGATCCAAGCGCCGCCCCGGTGTCCTCGTCGAACCAGATGCGAGCCCGAATTGCGTCCTCCTCTTCGACGGTCACCACCATCACCTGGCGTTCCAGCCTGGTCTCGGACACTGCGGAAGCCGTTACGTACCGACTCGACGCAGACGTTGTGGACCAGTCGGAAAGCGCGATTCCGCCACTGCCGCCGATCACGGAGTAGCGCCCACCGCCCACCATGCGCGCTGAATCGGTCCCCTCCACCATCACCAGCGAACCGGCGTGCTCAACCGAGACCACGCTGAACTGGGTGTCGTCCCCATAGCTGCACCACGTTGCCTGGCGACCGGCGAATATGGCATCTTCGGCCTCGGCCAGGAGGTCCTCCAACTCCACGGCTCCGGCGGCTGAGCCGGCCGACATCGAGAACACACCGCCGAGGGCCAGCAGAGTCGCGGCACGCAGGAGGAAACGCCGCCTCATGGCGTCGGTCCCGGGGCAAATGCGGGCAACATGTTGATGCCGGACTCCACCGACATACGGGCCTGGTGCTGATCAAAGAACGGGTTGATGTCGATGTCGCCTGCGGGATCGGAAGATGGCCCAAGCGTCACGAAGACAAGAGTTGCCGCGGCGGCAACACCGAGCCCGGCCGCTACCACACGCCGCCGTGTCCACCGCTCGCGCTCGATCCGCTCGCGCTGCACGGACAGGAACTCAGGAGGCTCCAGCCCCGGCAGCGAGCGGACGGCAGTCCGCGCTGCGTCCAGCTCATGAAGCTCGAGCCGGCAATCCGTACAAAAATCGAGATGCGATATGACGAAGTCGTGCTCTGCCGTGGACAACTGGCCATCGAGGTACGCCGACAGTTGCTCCCCGGGATGGCTATCGGGGAGCAGGCGCTCGGGAATCTCGAGAAAGGGGAGAGTTCGCAGCCCCGCCCGGATTTCGCGCAGCTGATGGAACTCGGCAATGCAGTCTCCGCACCTGCTGAGATGCTCGACGACGATATCCAGTTCGCCGGAGCGCAGCTCGCCGTCGAGGTAGGCAGATACCAACTCGGCGGTGGCGCAGCCGCTCGATGATTTCACACGGGCCATGTCAACATCTCCCGCAACATCTTGCGACCGCGATGAATTCTGCTGCGCACCGTCCCCACAGGCGCCTCGACCGCTTCTGCGATCTCCTCATAAGTGAGTCCGACGACGTCACACAAGACGACGCATTCCCGGAAGTCGAGTGGGACTTTGAGAAGGGCACTTTGGATGTCTTCAGATAGTCGCACGGAAGCCAGTACCTCATCGGGAGATGGACTGGCAATGGCGAGATTCCGCTCGTCCTCGGGGAGCGGGCTTGTGGGCCGGCGGTTTCTCTTTCGCACGTCATCGAGGAACGCGTTCCGAGTGATGCGCCACAACCATCCGTCGAAGGAACCGGGCACGTAGGAGGCGAGCCCTTTGCGTACACGCAGCAGGACTTCCTGAACCAGATCGGCCGCGTCATCCGGGTTACCAGTGAGGCGGTATGCAAAGTTGTAGATCTTCCGCCCATAGATCCGCGCAACGTCTTCCCAGCTTGGGGTCGCTTCTTCGGTCATGGTCTTCCCCGGACTCCTAGGTCAGACAACGCACGCGAACTCCACCGAGTTCCCGTGCGCTACGTCAAAGGCGTCATCGCGTGAGTACAACTGCTCGCCTACGTTTGCATCCTTCAGCTCGATCGTCGCAACACCCTCAATCCACTCGGAGACATCGAGTACGGCCCTAATTCTCCGGTGCATCTTGGAGCCGTTGGCTCCCACCGCGTCGGCAGCGTGGCGGCACATCGCCCGGTTGAATACTCCTAGGAGCTCGAGCTTGCGTCGTCCGATTCCTCGTCGTCGACGCCCTCGTCTAGGCCCTTGCGGAACTCCTTGGCCGATGCGCCGATCGAGCGAGCCAGATCCGGCAACTTCCTTGCGCCAAAGAGAAGCAGGACGATCACCAAGACGATGACGATCTCCCAGCCGTTGAAATTCCTGAACACTGTTTCGACTCCTTGTTCAGCCGGGACGCGCGGCCACGGCCGGCGTCCGGGCTCAAAGGGATTCTACTCGCCATAGGGACAAGCCGCAGCGACGGCTCTGCCCGGCGTCGCAACGTTGGTGTTCGGTGAGTGCAAGTAAGCGCGTCGGAAACAAGAACGTAGCCGGCAGGCCGCCGCAGGCGGCTCATCCATGCGGAGCGGTTCGAGATCGAACAAAGCCAACCGAAGGCGCATTGACCGAGATGGGTCGGGACGTACGTGCCGCAGATGGCGCCCCGGACCGGCGCCGGCCGGTTCGGCCGCGCCCAACGCGGCAAGCGGGTGCGGCGGCGCACTAGGTCAGCGCGATCGAATCGACAAATGATTGAAGCCGCTCGCGCGTAATGAAGCGGCAGCTCGGATTCGACCGTTCCTTCTCGTATACCGCGTACGGGCCGAACTTGTCTGTAATCAGCAGGCCGCGGTCCGTCCGAGCTGTTGAGAAGCCAACCAGGAACTGGTTGATCGCCGCGGCCTCCAGCTCTGGATATGAGCCCGCCTGGTGAGGTACAAAGGCGACATACGAAGTCGTCCCCCCTCCCGAGGCGACATAGCTCCCGTCACCCCGTTCTCGCAGGCTGTACCCCGCCAACTCGAGCAGCCCCAGCCCGAGCTCTTCGACGCCCATAGTGTCCGGATCGATTCCTATCGATCGCAGCCCGGCGGCAAGACCGGCAGTCAGCCTTATGTCGGCGCCTATCGGTTCTAGCTGGTCCAGCGCGGCGGCATCTCCGCCTGAGATCGTCTGTCTGGTGTCGGAGTCATCGAGTTGGCGTAGTGGATCATGATCTTCCGCAACGATGCGCGCCAGCGGTATCGGCGGGGCAACCTCGGGAAGCTCGCTGTGTTCGGTCAGCTCGAGGCTTCCGACTTCCACAGCTTTCCCGGAGCGCTTGGCATAGACCCGAACCATATCGATGCCCTGGAGCGGCTGCCCTCGCCGCTTCCTGTCTCGTATGAGTTCGGTGGCCCGATGCAACAACAAGTCGCGAAGCACCGGATCCGCTCCCTCAGCGGGAAGCGGTACATCGAAGGCCACCCGTGCCTCATTGTCGACGATGTGAAAATCGGATGCCGGTCGGCGCCTCGTCATACCCTCGACGGGTGCAGTGGATGCTTCTCTCTCTTCAGCCCCCTGGCCGCGCCGCAACCATATGAGCAGCGCGACGGCAACAACCACGGCAACAACGACAATCCCGCCAATCACAGTACCTATCCGCCCTCGACGACTAGCACGTACCGGCGGAGAGGGTACACGACAGAAACGGTGGCGTGGACCTCAAAGCTGCAGGCTACGAAACCTTGCGACGCTTGGCCGCATCGGCGCGCTCCCGGCGGATCTTGCGTCGTTCTCTCTCCGACATCGCTCCCCAGATCCCGAATTTCTCACTGGAGACTATGGCAAACTCGAGACACTGGTCGCGAACAGCACACTGACGGCAAATCGACTTGGCGGTGCGGGTCGAGGCGCCCCGCTCTGGAAAGAAGAGATCGGGGTCGGCACCCCGACAGTTGGCAAGGTCGTGCCAAGACAGGTCTTCTGTATCCAGCACCTCGAGCAAACGGGCGAACAACGTACATCTCCCTACACGTTCGTAATTACGTTCATGTGATTCAACCAACCTCGCGCGCGGCTGTCAACCCCGAAATCCCTTGCGGCGCTTGAACAACTCGGCTTCGGCAATCCGGCGGGACGCTATCGCGCGACACCGCGCGTTATGTAACGCAAGCTACTGAGCGCGGCCGTCCCCCTTCGCCAGGTCACCATCACAGCGATAGAAGCCTGGACCGCGAAAGGTGGTGACGACCCTGCGATAATGGGAAGACGCGTGGAGAAGGAGGTTCACGGTGACCACAACCGGCCGCCGCCAGGACACCAAGCCGGCCAGAAAGCTACCTTGGATCCTCGAGTTCTACCGTTCGGATGTGGCCAAGAAGTGGATCATGGCCCTGAGCGGCGTGATCCTGCTCGGATACATCGCCGCTCACATGCTCGGCAATATGAAGGTCTTCTTCGGGCCCGAGGAAATCAACGAGTACGGCGAATCACTCCGTGAACTCGGCGGACACCTCGTCCCCCGTACACACCTCCTGTGGATCATGCGGATCGGTTTGACCGCGGCCTTTGCCGTCCACATCCACGCGGCATACTCGCTAACCCGCACCAATCTCCGCGCCCGGGGCCGGATCCGGTACGACGTCCCGCGAGAGTATCTGGCTGCCAACTACGCGTCCCGCACCATGCGCTGGTCGGGCGTAATCGTGATTCTGTTCCTTCTCTTCCACCTCGCCGACCTGACGTGGGGAACCACCAACCCTGATTTTGTGCGGGGTGATCCCTACAACAACATGATCGCAAGCTTCGAGCGGGTACCCGTTGCGGCTCTCTACATCGCTGCGAACCTGGCTCTCGGCCTGCACATCCTCCATGGGGTGTGGAGCCTGTTCCAGAGCATCGGTGCCAACAACGACCTGTACAACAAGTGGCGGCGCTACCTGGCATGGGGCTTCACCGCGGTGATCGTGCTCGGCAACCTGAGTTTTCCAATTGCAGTTCAACTCGGAATCATTTCCTAAGGAGGCCTCGTGACGACACTCGATGCGAAGGTCCCCGCAGGACCAATCCAAGACAAGTGGACCAACCACCGCTTCGACATCAAGCTGGTCAACCCAGCCAACAAGCGCAAGTACGAAATCATCATCCTGTCTCTTATACACATCTGACGCTGCCGACGACGATACCATCGTGT
>JARFRN010000051.1 GCA_029287195.1 Acidimicrobiia bacterium
ATCGAATCTGGCGAGTTCGTTGCTGTGGACGCCGATCTGGCGGAGAAAGCCATCGTCTGGGTCTTGCAGGGCGACATCGCCGATACTGCGGGCCAAGCGCTGCCCGATGCGGATGTGGTCGCTGATCAGCTCGCCACCTTCATCCTGCGTGCTTTGTTGAAAGATCAGGATCAGCTCGACGAGATCAGGGCCGCAATCCGCGGGTGACGTTGTCTATCAATGGCCGGGCGATTCACCAGAAGGTGCTTCTGCTTGGTAGCGGAGAAACAACTCGGCTGCCTCTCGCTTGGTGTCTTCGAGTGCGGCCGGCTCCACCAGCAGACTGCGGAGCACGAGTGATGCGGCTGCGTCGGGATGGGACCGTCGTTGGATCTGGTCCGTGGTCGCAAAAAGGTTGGATCGCGCCAGGAACCCGCTCACCATCTGCTGCGCCAGCCAAGGGTCCCCTTCCACAAAGAGGCCCGACTCCTGTCCTGATCGGATCAAGAGTCTCGTGAGGTCGTCGAACCGATTCAGGAGGTCCCGGAACGGCTCGAGGTCTGGTTCACTCAGTGCCTCGAAGCTGATTTGGGCGCGCATGTCGTACGGGGAGTCGATAACACGTGTTATCTCGGCCTTGATCATGGCGTATAGCTTGGCGGCCGGCGTGCCTTCGCCTACGACGAGATTCTCCAAGCTGCGCACGGCCGGGACGAGATCGAAGCGGTACAGCTCCTCGACAATTGCCCGTTTGGTGCGGAAGTGGAAGAAGAGCGACGGTTGGCTGATTCCTACAGCAGCGGCAATTTCCCTAGTCGTCGTGCCGCGATAGCCTTTTGCCGCAAGCAGTCGGGACGTTTCTATCAGGATCCGTTCTCGAGTGTCGGCACCCGAGTCCTCGCCGCTGTCGGCAGCTGTCACGATCGTGCGCTCCCTGCTTGCCTCATCGACATCCAGTCTATCATTTGATAGGCTGCTGGGGCGCGTGGTCAACGGGAGGGCATAGATGACGAAGGTCAACTCGTGGAATGAGTGGGACCCGCTCAAGCACGTAATCGTTGGTCGCATCGACAGTCGCATGGTGGGGGCACCCGAGGCGGGCATGGTGCTCGAGCTCCCGGAAGTCGGAATCAAGGCCGGCGAATGGATCCCCATCCCCGACCACTACATCGAGAAAGCCCACGAGCAGATGGAGGGCTTTGCCTCCATGCTCGCCGCTCGCGGTATCCGGGTCGATCGCCCCACTTCGATGGATGACCGCCAGTACGTCCGTACCCCGGACTGGGAGTGCGAGCACATGTTCGGCACCATGCCGCCGCGCGACATTCTCATGGCCTACGGCAATGAGATTCTCGAGGCCACCATGTCGCAGCGGGCCAGATGGTTCGAGTTCCTCGCGTACAAGCCGCTCCTCGAGCAGTACTTCAAAGAGGATCCGAACTTCTTGTGGGAGGCGGCGCCGAAGCCGCGGCTGTCCGACGAGTCCTATGTACCGGGTTACTGGGAAGACTTCTGGGGCAACTGGTCGGATGAGGAACTCATGGGCAAGATGCGCCGGCTGGAGTTCCAGCTCACCGAAAAGGAGCCGCTGTTCGACACGGCCGATGCGATGCGTTTTGGCAGGGACATCTTCATCCAGCATTCGGCCCCGTCCAACAGGGCCGGGCTCGACTGGTTCAAGCGTCACTTCGAGTCCCGCGGCTTCCGGGTGCACTTCTTGCACTTCGGCGGCACACCACAGCCGTGGCACATCGACGTGACCCTGATCCCGCTGCGGGCCGGCCAGATAATGGTCAACCCGAACTACCCGTCGCTCGTACCCGAGTTCCACGAGCTACTGCGCCGCAACGACTGGGAGATCATCGAGGCGGCTCCGGTCTCCGGCGCCAAACAGCCCGGCTACAGCATGTGTCACGAGTCGCTGGGGTATAACGTCTTCTCCATCGATCCCAAAGCGATTTGTGTCGAATCAAACGAGAAGGCGCTCATGGAACAACTCGACGGGCTCGGGTTCGAAGTGGTCCCGGTGCCGTTCATCGATGTCTCGATGTTCGGTGGCGCCCTGCATTGCGCCACTCTCGACGTCGAGCGGGAGGGCGAAATGGAGGATTACTTCCCGAAGCAGATCCCCGGCTTCTGAACGACCACCACAGACCCAGGAGGGAAAGGACTCGAACATGACGGACTACATGAGCCCAGAGACCCCGGCGGTCGTCGAGCGCGATAAACGCCATCATGTGCATCCTTATCAACTGTTCGACACCTTCCCCGATGAGGGTGCGCTTCCAATCGCGTCCGGATTTGGGGCAACCATCGTCGACACGGATGGCAAGAGGTACATCGATGCCGTCGGCGGCCTGTGGTGTACGAATATCGGCCTGGGCCGCGAAGAGATGGCCGACGCCATCGCCGAGCAGGTGAGGACGCTCGCCTATTCGAATCCGTTTGTCGACATGACCCACATCCCGGCGGCCGACCTGGCGACCAAGCTTGCCGAGCTGGCCCCCGGCGATCTCAACCACGTCTTTTTCAGCACCGGCGGTTCGATCGCCAACGACGCCGCCTACCGGCTCGCTCAGTTCTATCAGAACGTCCGGGGCAAGCGAGAGAAGCGTCATGTGATCTCGCGGATCGACGCTTACCACGGCCACACGTTGGCAGCAGTGTCGATGGGTGGAAAGCCGGGCGACAAGATCGACGAGTTCGAGTTCCTCAACAACGTCCACCATCTCAGTTCTCCGAACCAGTATCGCTACGCCCCGAACCTGAGCGAGCAGGAGTTTGCCGACCAATTGGTCACCGAATTCGAGGGCAAGGTTGCCGAACTGGGTGGACCCGAGAAGGTGTCGGCGTTCATCGCCGAACCCATCATGGGCTCCGGTGGCGTGGTTCCGCCTCCGGGCAACTACCTCAAGCGGATCTGGGAGTACTGCCGGGACAACGACATCCTCTACATCTCCGATGAGGTGGTGACCGGTTTCGGCCGGCTCGGAGAGTGGTTTGTGTCCGAGAAGCTCTTTGGGATTCAACCCGACATCATCACCAGTGCCAAAGGTCTTACCTCGGGATACCTGCCGCTGGCGGCCACGATCTTCTCGGATCGGATATTCGATGTGATCGCCGAGCCGGGTCACGACCGCTACCTTGCGCTGGGCTTCACCTACGGCGGCCACCCGGTGTCGTGTGTGGCGGCACTCAAGAGCATCGAGATTCTCGAGAGAGAGAACATCCTCCAGCACGTGCGTGACATCGGACCCTACTTCATGGAGCAACTGGAGACGCTGAAGGATCTCCCGATGGTTGGCGACGTACGGGGCTCACACCTGATGGTCTGTATCGAATTCGTGCGTGACACCACGACCGGTGAGGCCTATCCCGACGAGATCGGAATCGGCAAGCTCGTGTCGAACGAGTGCGATGCCCGCGGGTTGATGGTGCGTCCGGTGGAGAACCTCAACATCATGTCACCCCCACTCATCATCACCCGCGACGACATCAGTTTTGTCGTCGACACGCTGCGAGAGTCCATCCCCCTTGCCTACGAGGAGGCTGAGAAGCTGATGGCTGAGAAGGATGTGTAGGTGCGGGTAGTGAACGGATCGAAACAGTGATCGGATCGAGAGGTTCATGAGTCGGGTTTGCCTGTTCGCCGGTGGCCACGTCTACACCGCCGATACGGCAGGGTCGTTTGCAGAGGCTGTAGCGGTGGCCGCGGGGCGGATCGTTGCAGTTGGGTCCACCGCCGAACTAGCGGGTTTGTACCCGGAAGCAGAGCAAGTGGATCTCAACGGTCGCACCATGGTTCCGGGCTTCATCGACGCCCACAACCACTACCTGGCGACCGGGGAAGGCTTGCAATCTATCGACGCTCGCTATCCGGAAATCGACTCGGTCGAGGCTTTGGCGGCAGCGGTCGCCAAAGCGGCCGCAACCACGCCGGCAGGGAAGTGGGTGAGCGGATTTGGTTTCGACCACGCCAAATACGCTCGGACTCCGACACGCTGGGACCTCGATGCAGCAACGCAGGATCACCCGGTTGCTATTCGTCACGTCTCGGGCCACTATCTGCTGGTCAACACACGTGCTCTCGAAATGGCCGGGGTCGACGACACGACCGCCGATCCCAAGGGTGGAAGCTTTGCTCGCGACTCGGTAGGTCGACTAACCGGCCTGTGTCTCGATGCGGCTGCCGGCCTCGTCGAGCCGGTGGCGGTCGATATCGGCTCCCATGGGCCGAACTTCCACGTCGAAGCATCGATCGACGAACTCGTCGGCGCCGTGGATGCTGCCGGGCGAGCCTACGTGGCAGCCGGTCTCACCGCCGTATGTGATGCCCAGGTAACCAAGCGCGAAATGGCCGGCTATCGGCAAGCTCAGCGGCGCGGGAAGTGGTGGGTGCGGGTGGCCTGCATGCCGTTGTCGCACCAATTGACCGAATACGGCGAGGTCGGTCTCGCCAGCGGTTTCGGTGACGACATGCTGTGGCTGGGGCCTATGAAGTTCTACATGGACGGATCGCTGATCGGAGGCACCGCCGTCTTCGAGGAGCCCTACGGCGAGCACGGTGAGTTCTCCGGCCTCCTGTACTGGGAGCCCGACGAGATGCGGGAGATGGTGGTCGAGGCGCACCGCCAAGGTTGGCAGGTTGGCATCCACACGCAAGGTGACCGGGCGATCGACGCAGTGCTCGACGCCGTGGAAGCTGCGATGGAAGCGCATCCCCGTCCAGATCCCCGCCATCGCATCGAACACTGTGGGTACCCGCGTCCTGATCAAATAGAGCGCATGGCCCGGCTCGGGGTGATTGCGGTAAACCAGCCCAACTATCTCCACGACCAGGGGGACGAGTTCCTCACCCGGCTCGGTGAACGTGGTGAGTGGTTGCAGCCGATGCGTGCCGAACTCGATGCCGGAGTCCGCATCGCCTTGAGCAGCGACGCCGATGTCACCACCTACCGCCCGCTGGAAACTATTGCCAACGCAGTTGCCCGTACCACCATGAGCGGACGGCCTATCGGCCTCGAGCAGGCGCTTACCGTCGAGGAGGCGGTTCGCGCCCACACCATCTACGCCGCTTTCTCCATCTTTGCGGAGGACCGTCTCGGGTCTATCGAACCGGGCAAGCTGGCCGACCTAGCGGTGCTCGACGGCGACTTGTTTGGGACGACACCGGCCGCGATCCGCGACCTCTCGGTCTGGATGACCGTGATCGGTGGCGATATCGTCTTTGGGCCCGGAGGTCGAGTCCAATGAGCTACCGAATGCCCGGCGAGTGGGAACCGCACGAGCGGACGCTGATGGCGTGGCCGATCCACCCGAGCTGGGGACGGCACCTCGAATTGGCTCGACAAACCTACGCAGGCCTCGCCAACACGATTGTCGAATTCGAACCGCTCACGATGCTGGTGCACCCCGGAACCGAGGACAGCGCCACCCGGCTGCTCTCGGATCGGATCGAACGGGTCTCGATTCCCTACGAATCGGCCTGGCAACGTGACTCGGCAGCGATTGTCGTTGTCGATGACCGGGGCAACCGCAGGGGAATCGATTTTGTATTCAACGCATGGGGCGGTCGCTACCCGCCGTGGGATCAGACGGCGGCGGCCGCCGGCACCGTTCTCGAGCATCTTGGGATCGAGCGGGTTCCCTCGTCGCTAGTGCTCGAGGGCGGGGCCATCACCGTCGATGGCGAGGGAACCTTGGTCACTACCGAGCAGAACTTGCTCAACCCCAACCGCAATCCCGAATGGACCAGGGAGCAGATCGAGGCTGAGCTCGGTACAAAGCTCGGGGTCCGAAAGGTGGTTTGGCTTCCGCTCGGCATTGCCGCGGATTTCGTCACCGACGGACACGTCGATGCCGTCTGCACCTTCGTCCGCCCCGGGGCGGTGATCCTGCAAGGGAGCACGGATCCGCAGGATCTGGACTTCGATCGCATGGCCGCCAACCGCGAGGCCATCGAGGCTGAGACCGACGCCGCGGGGCGGCCGTTTGAGATCTTCGAACTCCCCAATATGCCCACGGAGCACTTCGATGGAACCGATATCGGCGTCGCCTACGCCAACGTGGTGCCTGTCTCTTATAAACATCTCCGAGCCCACGAGACATCAAGTATGATCTCGTAATCCC
>JARFRN010000290.1 GCA_029287195.1 Acidimicrobiia bacterium
GTGGAGGATCGTCGAGGATCTCTACCCTTCGCTGCGTCGGTTTGCCGCCGTCGTCGCCCCGACCGATCTCGAGCCAGACGACCTCCTCCAGGAAGCCTTGGTCTCGGTACTCCGCAAGCGCTCGCTCTCCGACCTCGACCACCCCGCGGCGTATCTCAGGAAGACAATCCTCAACGTCGCGCACGGCCACAACCGCGGCCGGGAGCGGTGGCGAAGAGCCATGACGACATACGCCGCGTCCAGCGCAGGATCTATTTCGCCCGGCTACCCATCCGACCTCGACGAGTTGCTGCGCCTGCCGCCGCGGGAGCGGGCGACGCTGTATCTCCATGAGGTCGAGGGTTATCGCTTCTCGGAGATCGGATCCCTGATTGGATGTTCGGAGAGTGCAGCAAGGAAGGCATCTTCGCGGGGTCGCAAGCGCCTCAGCCAGGCTCTGCGTGCGGAGGTAACGCCATGAACGATCTCGGGACGCGGCTCACGGAGCTGTCCGAGCGGAGCGAGCATCTGGGAGCTGAAGAACTCCGTCAACGCGTAATGCTCGAACTCGCCCACGATGGGGTGCGGGCGCGGTACGCCGTCCCCGGCTGGGTCGTTGCCCTGGCGGTTGCATTGATCGCGGTCGTCGTGATCGGTACGCCATTGATCCTATTCCGCGGGTCCGACGGATCTACTGAACCTCAGGGCCCAACCGTAGAGACCTCCTCCACCGTCACCGGCGTCGACCAAATAGTCGAACGGGTAGTGCTGGCTCCGGTTGAAGGGATAGATCCGGTGACCATCTCGATGCCTATCGGCGACTTCGAGTTTGTGACCATGGAGTTACCCGACAGTCGCGCGTTCGAATTTCCGTTCCACGCCACAGTTGCTACCCCGTACGGACCCGTCTCCGGCGATGACTCGAGATTGTGGTGGTCCGCCGACTACGTGACGTGGAACACGACATCGGCCGCTGGTGTCTCTGGCGACATCCTCCTGGTGGACGGGGACATCGTTGTTCTCAGCCATTCTGGGGCAACCCGATCTGCGTGGAATGGCGATCGATGGATCGAGGGGCAGAGGATCGACGTACCGGGCCCAATCGATTGGATCGCGTTCGGGCCGCACGGCGTGGTTGCGGCAAACTCCACGACCGTCTACTACTCCGCGGACGGAGCGGACTTCGTAGAAGCCGAGCGGGGTCCCGATCTCGCAAATTTCTGGGCGTCCCGGGTAGATCCGAATGACGAGGAGTTTGCTGAGGCCGCCCGGATGGACTGTCGCGGCACGTTTGGCGCCACCCACGGCCAAATTCGCACCGTCGTCGCCACCGACTCGGGATTCGTCGCCTTCACCTCGGCCGCCCACCCGGTTGACGCAGTATGTGCCCCGCTCCTGTGGTTCTCGACCGATGGCACCACATGGGATCTCATCTCACCTGATTCTCCGTTCGGAGAAGCTGAGGTCAACACGCTCAGCATCGCCGAACGCGACGGGCGTTTCGTCGCCATCGGCGCAGTCGAGGCAGCGATGCAGGGCTTCGTGTGGGTCTCCGACGATGCTTTGACATGGCGACAAGCCGACCTGGAACTCGCCTACCCACTCATGGTCGACGCCGGAGAACTCGGCTGGGCGCTCATCGGGGCCGAGGCTCTGCCCCAAGCTGCGAGCGACTTTGCCCTCTGGTTCTCCGCCGACGGCCAACAATGGGACGGCCCTCACCCCCTGCCCGACGGCTTGCGCCTGGGGTACCTCGTCCCAGAGATTGTCGTCGGCGCCGACACGATTTTCGGCGTGGGTTTCGAGGAACAGGTCTTCGTCATCGGCCGGCTCCAAGAAGATTGAGAGGGAGGAGGCTGCGCATCGCTGCCACTGCAAGCTGATCCCAGCACTCCGTCAATAGCCGGTTGGCTCCGTCGACCCGATCGAGGTGATTCATATGCGTGATGGGAATCTCAGGTTCATTGGTCTGGCTATGGCCCTGGCGTTGCTGGCGGGATGCTCCAACTCGGGAACCGGTGGAGCCTATGACGACCTCCCCGCCGTCGTCGATGTGGTCGCCTTGGGTGGATCGAACGTCGGCGGATACGGCCTCGCCGCACCGTACGATCCCGATCTAGCGTATCCGGCCGTGTACGCCCGTTCCCTGGCGGAGGAAGCAGGCGTGGAGACACGCTGCAGGTCGCACCACACCCTCGAGGACATGCAGACCCGCCACTTGCGCACTTGGAACGAGCTACTCACCACAGATGAGCAAATACGATCCGACCTCGAGGCGGCCGAGGTGGTGATCATGGAAATAGGTGTCCACACCGTCCTGCTGGAATGCGGCTTCTACACAGACTGGACGCTGGACTGCCTGTCCGAGGTCGCCGCTTCGATGTCGGATGAGTACGAGGAGTTGTTCGACGCCATCGACGACTTGGTCGCGGACGATACGATCGTGATGGCCTTCAACCAGGGCCTTCCCCGCCCCACCAGCGAGCATTGGCGAGATCACCCGGACTGGGCGGCAATGAAGACCAACGCCTTCGAGGTCTGGTGGGACGGACTCGACGCAGCAGCAACGGCCCACAATGCCATCGTGATCGACACTGCCCACATGTTTGGTGAGGGCGATCCCGACGAATTCGGGATGAGCCCCGAATACACCCAACCCGACAACGCCCACTTCAACTCGGAGGGGCATCGCCTGTGGGCTGATCTCCTGCTCGACGCCGACGGGATCGACCCCAACGCTTGACAACGGGGCGACGGACGGCCGACGGAGAAGCCGCTAGTCGGGCATTTCGCCCAGTGCCCAGCGCACCCGGCTGAACTCGCCCTGGCGTCCCCGACAGTCATGGGAAGTCCCCTATTTCACACGAGCCAGCGGGTGGAAACCGATCTCGACCCCGCCATCCCAGTCCATTTAGTGACGTCAGATGTTGTTGCCGGATGACGGGTCAGGAGAAGTAGCCGAGAACGTGGAAGTGCCTCGCTTCGGAATCGAACCGTTTCAGGACGGCCCGGGCGCTCTCGGGCAGATGAGCTCGGCGATAGTCCTCGCCCATGAAAATCTTGACGTCTTCTAGGCGCTCGAACCAGATGATCGTCGTGAATTCGACCTCCTCGTCGACGACCTCGTCGTCTCGCATCAAGTGGGCGCCGACGAGTCCCGGAATGTGACGCTCGAGGATCCCGGGAAAGACTTCTCCCTCAACTACGGCTTGATAGACGTCGGCGTTCTCCGCCGTCGTCCATCCATGCCAAATTCTCGCCACTCTGGAATTCTCAGTCATTGCGCTCTAACTTCCTGGGTCGTACGACCGAACCGCGCCCGACAGTCTCGGGCACGCTTGGGGACTGAACATGTTCGGGCTCCTCGTACTTGCTTGCGATTCACTCTTGCGTGCCTCTACGGGTTGAGGGGCGACTGATCCTCTGCGAGGAGGCGTGTGAGCGTCTCGGTGCGTGGGGTCATTCCGAGATCACGCGTGGTTGGCCATTCGTCGATCTCCTCTCGGGCAAACTCGATCCAGCGCTCGATGGTCTTGAAAATCTCGATCTGGAAGGTGGCGAAGAGCACCGAGAGGTGGGTTCGTTGCGGAAATGGGTGTCCGCCGTTGAGGTACGAAGCCATCAGTTCGACGATTGCCTGGTGGTGTTCACCAACGTCGGTTTCGAGTTCGTCGAGGGCACCGCGAAGATCCTCGAGTGTCCCGTGGTCGGCAAACAGGAGCCGGAGGAGCGCTTCCGCTTCGATGCGCGGCGGTTGTGTCTTCGATCCGGTCCACTCGCGGAGCGCCCGGCGGCCCGCGTCGGTGATCTCGTAGACGTTGCGGCTGCGCTTGCCGCTCGCTTCCTTGTGGGTGGTGGCATACCCGAGCTCTACGAGTTTCTTCGGCTCGGAGTACAGGAGTCGTTCGGACTTGGGCCAGGCGTAGCGCAAGCTCCGCTGAGCCTGGTTGGTGAGTTCGTAGGCGGTCCACGGTCTCAGATCGAGGAGGGCGAGGACTGCGTATGACGAAGTGGTCATTCTCGGCGTCATGCCCTTGACTCTACTGCAAGATGCAGTATATAGTCTACTGCAATTTACAGTAGCGTTGCGGAAGTCGGGTTCGGCGGCGCCCCCAAAGGGAGGAAACGATGGAGATCGCCGAGCACATCACAGTCGTTGCGCAGGAAGCCAAGAGTTTGGCCGCCGCAGCAGAACGAGGCGGGCTCGATGTGCCCGTGCCGACATGCCCCGAGTGGGACATGCGCGACCTGGTGCGCCACCTCAGCGAGATCCACCTCTGGGCGGCTGCCCGTGTTGCCAAGCGCACGACGAAGCTCTGGCCCGACGACATCTCGGAGCACCTCGAGTCCTGGCCCGACCTTGCCGTCTTCTGGCCGGACGACGACAAATTGGTCGACTGGTACTTGGACACGAACGCCAACCTGGTGAACGTCCTCGAATCGGCTCCGCCAGATCTCGATTGCCCAACTTTCCTACCGGCACCCTCACCGCTGGCCATGTGGGCAAGGCGCCAGGCGCACGAGACGGCAGTTCACCGATTCGACGCCGAGAACGCTGTCGGTGAGGCATCCGGGTATGACCCGGCGTTTGCCTCCGACGGACTCGACGAGCTGCTGATCGGATTCGCGCAAAGAAGTCCGGGCAACCCCGGCATGAGTCCTCACACAATGCTCGTCCGAACAACCGACACAGACGACTCGTGGCACCTCACCATTGGACCCGAAGACATCACAACCGTCCGCGGCGACGCACCCGCGGACGTCGCCCTCAGCGGCAACGCATCCGATCTGTACCTGGTGCTGTGGAACCGAATGGATGACTCGAAGATCACTGCCACCGGCGACCGCCGGATACTCGACACCTGGCACAGCAACAGGCGAGTCCGCTGGACCACCTAGACGACCCGGCTCACGGTCGAGGCAGCAGGCAACCGGAGGCTCTACGCACCCAGGCACAGCAGCCGCTAATCCTGCGGATCGCAGCGCACGCCCCAGAAGAGGGAGGACCGAACAGAACGCCAAATCCATTGACGAGCACCAGTCGCCTTACCTAGTTCAACCCAAGACACCACGACGGCCTTAGCAGCCACAAGGAGAAGACAAATGAAGAGCAATGTCAACGAACTCCCTCTCGCCCACGAGGCCCTCGGAGAGATGATCCGAGGACAGGACTGGGGCGGGATGACCAGCGCCTACATGCAATACCCGACCGGTCTCGACTTCTGCCCCCTCCTCGAGGGCCTGGAGCGGGACCATTGCCAATGCCCCCACTGGGGATTCGTCATCGAAGGCAGCATCCGCGTCAACTACGAAGACGGCACCGAAGAAACCGTGGGCGCAGGTGAGATCTATTACTGGCCCTCCGGCCACACCGTTGTGGTCGAGGATGCAGTGAAGATGGTGGAATTCAGCCCTCACGACCAGATGTCGCAGGTGCTCGCTCACGTCGTCGGCAAGCTGTAGAGAAATACCGATCAGGACTCGAGATTGCGCCTCTCGGATGACCCGGCGATCGAGTCGGACCATCCGAGAGGTTGCTCTCTTGCGGCAATCCCGAGCGCCCGTAGCTGCCCATAGCGTGGATCGCCCGACCACAGGGAAGGGAACATGACAGACATCGAGCTGAATCTCGACGCCGGTGTTGACAGCCGGTCCCGCTCACGCTCTCCTGATGCGCCGGTCCTGTCTCGGACTCCATTGCGCGCGAACGACGAAACCTGCCGAGATCACGGGAGGGAAGGCTAAACGCAAGACGGTCAACCAGCGGCGCTTGCTGGTTGACCTTTCCCGGTTCTGCCTGTTGCGGTGGGGATCCTGGCGACGCATAGATCGCAGACCGGGACCGCTTCCTGAACTGTTGAGAAGACTGTCTTGTAGCTACTCCGACAAGCCGGGGTCTCGCGTGACACGTGGGCGAGCTCTCCGGCGATCGGCCCGTCACTGCACAGGATCGAGTGATAGGTGTGGCAGTGGCACTGTGAGACGTCTGGGGCGTGGATGCCTAGTTGGATGGGCTCAAGGTGTTGGCACGAGACCAACATCTCCCTTCAAGGCGATCGCCACTTCGCCTGGCTCGTCGGCGATGTCCCATTCGTGGAAGAAGGCTCTGGCCCCCTCTGGCGTCTGCCACATCGCCAATGCGTAGAACGCCGAGTTGTCCTCGGCATACCAGGCTCGGTGGAACCGGCAACCGTGCTCTACTGCACTGGCCTGCATCTCAGCAGTGATCCATGGAATGCGTTTTTGGTAGAGGTCTTCAGCCGTCTGCCCATCGGGTGTCGGGCACGGTACGTAAAACAGGACCCACATGATGCTCCTCCTCGAGCACGAGACTCGCAAGAGAAGATACATCCGCGGAAAAGGGTCGGTGAGCCTGGAGCACGGCGAGCGAGACGGGAACTGTGTCGAGCAATCAGCGTCAAGAGCTGAACGCCTTGATCCGCCGGAGGAGGGCGTCGAATGGGTCTTACCGACCATAGCGCGGAGA
Source organism: Acidimicrobiia bacterium (assembly GCA_029287195.1). GTDB lineage: Bacteria > Actinomycetota > Acidimicrobiia > Spongiisociales > UBA5794 > JAAETI01. The sequence continues at coordinate 6,467 of JARFRN010000290.1, forward strand.
CAGTCGCGCAAGCCGCCGAAGGTGGAGCCTCAGAATCTTGCGACCTTGGGAGCTCGAGTCGAAGCTCTTCGCTCCCATCGGCGGGACGGGCCCTTCCCCGGTGCGAGCGTTCATGTCTACGAGTGCCTGGGATCTGGCACTGCGAAGTCAGCTGACTCACCCGACCTTCCACGGGTCGATGACGACTTTGACGGCGTCTTCCTCCATCGACTTGGCGATAGCAGCCGTGGCTTCCTCGAGGCCGAAGCGGTGGGTCACAAAGCTTGCCAATCCCGATGTCGCCGCATCGCGCGCCATCTGGCGCATCCCCGGTAAATAGCCCGGTGCCTCCTGACCCGAGACCCCGATGACACGTATCCCTTTGCTCACCAGGTGGCGGTTGGGGAAGATCTCCACCGGACCCAGGTCGCTGAAGTTGCCGACGATGACACTGAGCCCACCCGGCCGGGTCGCGTCGAACACAGTGGGGATCACCTCGGGAACCCCGGCCGTCTCCACCACCACATCCCCGCCACCGTCGGTCAACTCGATTAGCTCGGCCGCCAACTCCTCCTGACTCATATCCCGGTTGCATACCGCCCTGGTCGCGCCCAGGGTCAGGGCGACCTCGAGACGGCCCGGCAACAGGTCCACAGCAGTGATCTCTCCCGCCCCGAGCATCCTTGCCTTGGCAATGTGGAGCAGTCCGAGCGGCCCGCACCCGATGACGATCACGGAGTCGTCGAACAGGAATGACTCCCCGGGCACTGCCGATATCTGGCGCGCCCGATCCAACCCAACCGTGACCGCAAACACTTCGGCGAGTACTGCGATCTCGTCGGGCACGTCGTCGGGGACTTTGAAGAAGTAGGTGCCGGGGAAGGTGTGCATGTACTGCGACCATCCGCCGAGCAAATGGGGAGGCTCGGCGCAACTCATGGTGTTGCCGTAGTCACGGATGTTCTCACACAAGGTGTATGGCCCGCGCCTAACGCACGCCCGACAGTGGCCGCACACCAGGTTGGGTCCTACCACCACCCGATCGCCCGATTGCAGCAGCGTCCCGGCATAGTCCCGGATCGGACCGTTCGCCTCGACCAGTTCGCCGACGATCTCGTGGCCCTGGATGATTGGGAACGGAGTATCGCTCGGATTCGACAGCGCCGTGTACTGACCGGTGTAGCCCTGGTAGGTGTGCTTATCGGTACCACATATGCCGCATAGATTCACCCTTACGATTGCCTCTCCAGGCTCGACCAGGTCTCCAATCGGATACTCGCGGACCTCGTACTCACCCGGTGCCGTGAGCACCGCGGCGACACTGGTTCCCTCCATCAGTCCCTCCGTCATCGACCGAGCGGTTCATTAACATGATGGCACCCAGAAGGGCCGTCCTGCAGTCGCCGACACCACTGATCGTGCGTTGCGTGGCAACCAACTGCACACTGGGGTAGTGAGCGACCGGCCCGGCTTCCGGCTCAGCAGGGTCTCCTCCAAGTCTTCACCACGATTCGAGGGAACCGAACTTACGCGGCACTACTCGACGAGCGACTTGACAAATGTCCAATGAATCAGAGCCTGCCCGGAAGAAATCAATTCTTCAGCCTCCTCATTGGTAGCCCACCATGCGGTGTCCACGGTCGTCCAATTTCGTCCGCAGAGATTGGCTCCCAACTTGGCTTTCACCGGAGCCGCGGCTTCGGGGCGGACGGCTAGCGCGCGTAAGGTTCGAGCAGCTCCACGTCGAGAAGATCGCCGAGCCATTGCTCGTAGTGGTCGGGCGACCAGCCGAGTCCGTCGGTGGCAAGTAGATACTGCTCGATGCTGGTGAGAAGCCACAGACGCTCGGCGGCATCGGAGGGTTGCAGCGACTCACGCAGCGCCCCGTTGTCGGACCACATCTGCGTGAGCCTGGAGCTGCCCGATCGGCGTTTCTGATCTCCCCGCTCGGCGAGGGCGGCGACATCGGGATCGTTGCGGGCGGCCAGGGCTGCCCGCATGATCGGGGCACCCTTCTCGAAAAGGGTGCGAATCCATGAGACGAAGACCCGAAGCTGGCGGTGCGGATCTTCCTCGGCCATGACCCGGGCGACCCACATATCGAGCCCGGCCGACTCCTCGAGGTCTTCGAGCATCTCACCGACGATGCCTCCCTTGCTACCGAACACGGCGTAGACGGTCTGGGGTGATACGCCGGCTTCCTCTGCGATCTGGGCGATGGTTGTTTCGGGGAACCCGCGAACCGTGAAGAGAAGCTGGGCGCTCTTGCGTATGCGGAGACGGGTCTCGCGGGCTCGTTCTTCCCGCAGCGTTGACCGGTAGGGACGACTGGTTGACACGACTCCATCATAGTTGATAAAGTCTAATTTACTCAATATAGTCCACTATATCGAAATAGGAGGAGTTCTAGATGATCGACAGTCATGGGACGGGGCCGGCCGAAGGCGGACGGGCAGTTCGCTTGGCCGCACTGGGTGGAGTCATCGCCCCTATCGTCTTCGCGGCTCTGGTGATCGTTGCCGGTTTGGCGTACGACGGATACAGCCACGTCGGCCAGAAGATCAGTGAACTGGGAGGGGAGGGGGCCGATTTTGCGGTCCTGCAGAACCTCAACTTCGCCCTGCTCGGTGTGCTCATCCTCGGATTCTCTTGGGCGCTGGCGCGCGTCCTCGGGCCGTCTTACCTCGGCCCTGCGCTCATCGGGTACTTCGGCCTCGTCGCCGTGGCCCATGCCTGGATTCCGTGCGACGTCGGCTGCAAGGGAGAAACCGCCATCGGGCTGCTCCACAACGTCACCGGTCTCTCCGGGTTCGTTGCCGCCATCTTGGGCATGTTCATGTTGGCGAGACGTTGGCGAGAAGACACCATCTGGCACCCACACGCCGGCTTTACCCGGGGAGCCGTTGCGGTGGCACTCGGCGGCCTGGTCTGGTTCGTGATCACCCAAGCCGCCGACATCCAGTCTCTCGCCGGCATCGCCCAACGGATATTCGCCGGCGCGTTGCTCGTGTGGATCGCCGTGTCTGCTTGGAGATTGCGCCGCAGCCTCGACATCGACTCCTCCCCCGGCGGCGTCCCGGCTGCAGTCGCCACCGCCCGATGGGAGGCCAAATAGAGAGGCAACTTCCCGGCGTCCGGCACCGGGCGGACATCGTTGTCTAGGAGCGTCCGCCGGTTGATGGCGGGTGGGGCCGCCTCCGCTCGGGCGTGATCGCCGGTGAATCCTGCTCATCCCATTCGAGAAGGTCGGCGTCGCTGCTCACAACGAAGTCGGCGTGCGAGTCGGCCAAGGCGGATCACCCGATCACCGTCGAGTCTCGGGTCAGCGCAGCCCGGAGCCGCGTCGGACCGTCCTTCGCAAACGTGGCCGCCTGAATGAAAGTGCCGCTTGATTGAGCGGAGCAGGGCCGTCGTCTATCCCTTCATTCGGTCCATGATCTCTGTAACGACCTGGGTCTTGGCGTCGGCATAGTTCTGGACGTACCTCCACTCTTGCGCTGCCAGAGTGCGCTTCACATCTTCATAGAGCTTCCGGTCTGCGGGATTCGCACGGAGACGGTTTCGGAAGGCGATCATGCGATCAATCTCGGTGGCGCCTGCGCTGAAGACGTGCAGGTTCACGTCGGTGTCGGGCCCTTTGAACACTCGGTGTTCGAACCAGCTCTCTTCCCGGATCACCAGGACATAGCCTTCTGCTTGGAGGCTCGGCACGTACGAAGGCTCATCGGATGAATCGGCGACAGCGAGGACGATGTCGATAATCGGCTTCGCGGCAAGATCAGGAACCGACGTCGAACCCACGTGCTCCACTAGCAGCGCTCGATCACCTAACACGCGCCGAATCCGGACCTCCTCGCGATGGTACGAGTCCACCCAGGCGGGATCTGGCTCATGGAGGACTACAGGCCCGTCCAGGCGAACGGGCTTGCCCACCCAGGCTTCTGCCATCGCATCGTCGCCCGGCTGCGCGGGCGAGTCGGTCGGTTCCGTCACGCCCCAATCGTAGAGGCCCGCAACCGAACCGCTCAGGCAAGGACAGGAACCGACCGACATGCGTTGCAACGGACGGGTGGGCTTCAAGCCGGGGTAGATGTGGGTTTATGCGGCCGATTTTGCAGAATTCCGCTCGCGCGATACCCCAGATGACTTTTAGGCCGATGATGGTGAACAGAACCTGGTAGTCGGGGAAGCTGTAGATGACGGCGAGCCTCGTGTTGCTGTCGGCAGGGACGAAGCTCACGAGTAGTCACGGCGCGAGAAGGTCGACCACAGTGGCGAGTCCGATGACGAACCATCCACTTGCGCGGACGCCTGTGTTGCCGGCACGCCTGAGAGATCTCAAGGATGCCGTGGCCAATGCGACTTGGGTGATGACGAGGGGCAGAAGGAGATGCCTATTCCAGCGTTCGAGGCCCTCCGGCTTGACTATGGCGCTGCCTGCGCCGTCGTAGACAATGTCCAGGAAACCGCCGGCGATCTGGGGAACGGCAGATGCAAAGGCACAGTCGTTGCCATTGGCGACATCCACGACGCCGCCCAAACCCGGGGAGATTGTGAGGTACGACCGGCAGCTCGGTGATGATCCGTCGTGAATGACCTGGGTGAACTCTCCCGACCTGCTTCGGTCTGGAACTCTCCACCCGGGTAGCTGGTCCAACCCGCCCCCGTACCCGACGGGAAACCAGAAGCGGCGCCCTACCGCATGCCATGGCAGGTCTTCCGACCCATTGACGGAGAGTGGTCTTGGCGTACACTCTTTGTAGCATCCAAGGAAGTGGGAGTCCAATGCGTACGCGCCTGACCAGTGTGTTCACCGTGATCTTGATGGTCATCGCCATCGCATCAGGCATCGCTGCCGCAGAGCCGGTGGCGTCCGAAGAGACCAACGACTCGTGGATTGTGACATTGGTGCCGGGCACGCCGGCACCCGCCGTCGCTGCGGGACTCGTCTCGAGATCAGGCGGTAGCAGCCTCGACGGCGTCTTCGAGCACGTCCTGAACGGTTTCGTCTTCAGCGGCAATGAGGCAGCCGCTGCGGCGCTCCAGAAGAACCCAAACGTCGTGTCGGTGACGAGGAACGGCACAATGAGGCTTGCCGAGACCCAACCTGAGGGCACGCTACGCATCGAGGCCGATGACACGAACGGCGCCGGCTTCACAGGGATGACCGAGACGGGCACACCGGTACGCGTCGCCGTACTCGACAGCGGCGTTCTCGCCACACATGCGGACCTGGCCCCCAACGTCGCTGTCGGCGAAGGTAAGAACTGCATCGACCCGAACAGCTCCCCTGATGACGACAACGGCCACGGCACCCACGTTGCGGGTACGGTTGCTGCGTTGCTGAACGGAACCGGAGTCGTCGGTGTCGCCCCGAACGCCTCGATCGCCGCGATCAAGACCTTCGATCAATCTGGGAACGGCAGCGACGCTCAGATCATTTGTGGACTCGACCATGTTGCAGCGCTTGCCGCCGACGGCGTGCCCACCGTTGTCAACATGTCGTTCGGCGAGATGCGTTCCGAGGCAGCAGGCTGCTCATCCTCACCGCTCCATGAAGCGATCTGCTCTCTGCATGCCATGGGTGTCGTGATGGTCGCAGCTACCGGCAACGACGGCGGCTCGGCAACGAGCTTCTACCCAGCGGCGTACCCCGAGACGACCGCCGTTTCGGCATTCACGGACTTCAACGGACAGGGCGGTGCGTCCTCGGGATGCACCCTCTTCCCCGACATCCTCAATGCGTGTGACGAAACGCTCGGATGGTTCTCCAACGACGGTCCAAAGGTCGATGTGACCGCGCCGGGGGTGAATGTGCTCTCGACGACCTACGACGGAGGATACGGCTACAAGACCGGAACCTCGATGGCTGCACCCCACGTGGCCGGTGTCGCGGCCCTGGTGTTGGGCGCGAACCCGCAGCTCAATCCGACGACCGTCAAGTCGGTTCTGACAAACACGGGCGAATGCCCCGACGGCGCCATGGCGGGGGCCGAAACGTGCGTGGGTCACGGCGCCTGGGACGTAGCCAATCCGCTCATGGGGTCGTCACCAGAGCCGGATGGGATCACCGAACCACTCGTCGACGCTTTTGCCGCAACCCAGATGGCCGTAGCGCTGGCCGGGCCGGATGAGACGCCGCCTGTGATCACGTTGTTGGGGGCGAATCCGCAGTATGTCATTGTGGGTGATGGGTATGTGGAGCAGAACGCCACCGCGTTCGACGATCGTGACGGGGATATTTCGTCGTCGATTGTGATTGATGCGTCT